>JAAXOU010000175.1 GCA_012396115.1 Streptomyces somaliensis DSM 40738
GCCCCGGGGCGCCGCCCCGTGGCGCGCCCGCCGGTGGACGGCGGTGCCGCCGCCGGTGGTGATCAGGCCGCGCCGTCGGCGCCGGGGCGCTCCTTCTGGGAGTCGACGACGGCGCGTTCGAGGACGGCCGTGCGCTCGACGACGGTGCCGGGCTTGACGGCCCCGGTCCGCTCGACCTGGACGCCCCGGCTGCCCAGGTAGTCGTAGGTGGTGCGGTCGAAGATCATCTCGGTGCGCTCGCCGGTCCGCCCGTCGAGGCGTGCCAGGGCGATGCCGGTGCGCCCGACGGCGTCCTGGGAACCGTCGACGACCACCACGCCGGGGATCTTGGCGGCGGCGCGGTAGAGGGTGGCGGCGGTCCGGGGGGGCAGGAGCTGCTCGCCGACGATCGCCTGGATCTCCTCGAACGCCTCCTGGTGGCGGTCGCCCTCGTCGCCGCCCACGCCGTAGAGGTGGTCCAGGAGGGCGTCGGGGTCGGCGGGGAGGGCCTTGAGCCAGTCGTAGTCGTCGTGGACGACGCCGCCACCCGTGAGGTCCTCGCCGTCGGGCTTGGAGACGGGGGCGTCCTCGTCGAGAGTGATGCCTCCCGTGGGCTGGTACCCCGGCTCGTCGAGCCAGCCCTTGGTGCCGTCGGGGGACTTCCAGATCTCGCGCAGGTGCAGCGGCTGCACCCACGTCTTGCTCCGGTCGGTGTCGGCGTTGACCTCGGAGGCGAGGTAGGAGACCTTGCTCTTGACGTAGATGTACTGGCCCGGTCCCGGCTCGGGGGTCTTCCGGGCCCCGGCGGCGGCGACGATCCGCTGGACGGTGGAGGCGAGCCGGTCGGTGCTGCCGGCCGCCACGTGGACGACGGGCGCCTCCACCTTCGCCGTGCTCGGCGAGTTCTCGGCGGCGCCGGTCGCGTCGACCACGAGTACGGCGGCGAGCGCGGCGGCGAGCGCGGTCGCCGTGGCCGGGATGCCGATCACCAGGGCGCGCCGTCGCGGTCGGCGGCCGGGCGCAGGGGCGGGGGCGGAGGTGCGGATCTCGTTCAACAGGTGCTCCTCGATCAGCAACTGGCGGTCGCGGGGCAGCGGGGAGACGGGCGGGGCCGGCAGCAGCCGGGCAAGCTGCGCGTGGTCCAGGGGCTCGGCCTGCGTGCGGGGCTTGCGGATCATCCGTACGTCTCCTCGTGCGTCTCGTACGACCGGACCGCGAGGGTGCGGCCGCCCTGTACTTGTCCGGGTCCGGCGAGGGGTTCCCGGTTCTCCTTGAGTTCCTGCTCGGCGAGTCTGCGCAGACGGCTGCGGGCGCGGGAGAGCCGTGAGCGGACGGTGCCGACCGGGACGCCGAGGGCCTGCGCGGCTTCGGCGTACCCGAGGCCCGACCAGACGCACAGGGTGAAGACCTCGCGCTCGGTGCGCCGGAGCCTGGCCAGCGCCCTCTGCGCGGCGGCCAGCTGGTCGGCGTCGGCCAGGCGCCCGACGAGTTCGTCGGCGAAGTCCGGGACCGTCTCCCCGGCCGGCAGGCGGCTGAGCGCGGCCCGGTGGCGGCGGGCCGCGCGGTGGGTGTTGCGCAGGACGTTGACGGCGATGCCCATGAGCCAGGGGCGGGGGCTGTCGCCGTGGTCGAGGAGTCTTTCGCGCAGCCTCCAGGCCTCCAGGAAGGTCAGCGAGACGACGTCCTCGGCGGTGCTCCGGTCACCGGTCACGCGGACGGCGTGCCGGTGGACCAGGGGCGCGTGGTCGCGGAAGAGTTCCCGGAACGCTTCGGGGTCTCCCGCGCGTATCCGGGCGTGCAGTGAGTAGTCCACGTCATGCCTTGTCCGCGCGGCGCCCGCCGTTCCGGTGACGTACCTCACACCCGGCGGAGCGGGCCGGCCCGCGGGCCGGGGCGCCGGTCCGCCGCGGACGGCCGCCGGGCGGGCCGCCGGCCCGCGGGGGTCCCGTACCGGCGCTCCGGCGGACGGGCGCTTCGCGGGGAGCGGGCCCTACGCGCGCGGGCGGCCCATCGCGCGGAACGTCCAGCCCGCCGTGCGCCACAGGTCGGCGTCGAGGGCGTTGCGGCCGTCCAGGACGACCCTCGCGTTCACGACCCCGCCCAGCTCCTCCGGGTCGATCTCGCGGAACTCGCGCCACTCGGTGAGGTGGAGCACCACGTCCGCGCCGCGCGCGGCCTCCAGGACGCTGTCCGCGTAGCCGAGCGTCGGGAAGACGCGGCGGGCGTTGTCCATGCCCTTGGGGTCGTACACGGTGACCTGGCCGCCCTGCAGGTGGATCTGGCCGGCCACGTTCAGCGCGGGGGAGTCCCGCACGTCGTCGGAGTCGGGCTTGAACGTGGCGCCGAGCACCGCGACCCGCTTGCCGAGGAAGGTGCCGTCGCCGAGCGCCTCGCGGGCCATGCCGACCATCTGGCCGCGGCGCCGCATGTTGATGGAGTCGATCTCGCGCAGGAACGTCAGTGCCTGGTCGGCGCCGAGCTCGCCCGCGCGGGCCATGAAGGCCCGGATGTCCTTGGGCAGGCAGCCGCCGCCGAAGCCGATGCCGGCGCGCAGGAACCTGGCGCCGATCCGCTCGTCGTGGCCGATGGCCTCCGCCAGCTTGACGACGTCTCCGCCGGCCGCCTCGCAGACCTCGGCCATCGCGTTGATGAAGGAGATCTTGGTGGCGAGGAAGGAGTTCGCGGCGGTCTTCACCAGTTCGGCGGTCGGGAAGTCCGTCACGACGAACGGCGAGCCCTCGCCGATCGGCACCTCGTACACCTCGCGCAGCACCTTCTCCGCGCGCTCGCTCTCCACGCCGACGACGATCCGGTCCGGGTGCAGCGTGTCCCGCACGGCGAAGCCCTCGCGCAGGAACTCCGGGTTCCACGCCAGCTCCACGTCCGCGCCCATCGGGGCCCGCTCGGCCAGGAGCCGCGACAGCCGCTCCGCGCTGCCGACCGGCACGGTCGACTTGCCGACGACCAGCGACGGCTTCCGCAGGTGCGGGGCGAGCGCGCCGAACGCGGCGTCGACGTAGGACATGTCGCAGGCGTACTCGCCGTGCTTCTGCGGCGTGTTCACGCAGACGAAGTGCACGTCGCCGAAGTCGCCGACCTCCTCCCAGGAGGTGGTGAAGCGCAGCCGCCCCGTGGACCCCTCGATCCCGGCGACGTGCCGGTGCAGCAGTTCCTCCAGCCCCGGCTCGTACATGGGGACGCGGCCCCGCGACAGCATCTCGACCTTCTCGGGGACGATGTCGAGCCCGAGCACCTCGAAGCCGAGCTCCGCCATGGCCGCCGCGTGGGTGGCGCCGAGGTAACCGGTGCCGATCACGGTGATCTTCAGGGCCATGTGCGCCGCTCCAGTGCTGTACGTGCCGGGAATGCGAGCCCGAGCATAGTCGGCGGGCGCGCGGGGCATGGATCCGGCGGCGCGCCGACTGTCGGCAAGCTCACGCGGCCCCCGGATGGGCCGGACGGGCGGGCGCCCACTAAAATTGGGTTACTTAACGGTAGTTAGCATCGCAAGTCCAGGGGAGTGAGACAGACATGGCGGGAACGCCTGACTTCGACCTGTACCGCCCGTCCGAGGAGCACGAGATGCTCCGGGACACCGTCCGCTCGCTCGCCGAGGCCAAGATCGCGCCGCACGCCGCCGCCGTGGACGAGGAGGCCCGCTTCCCGCAGGAGGCGCTCGACGCCCTCGTCTCCTCCGACCTGCACGCGGTGCACGTGCCCGAGACGTACGGCGGCGCGGGCGCCGACGCCCTCGCGACCGTGATCGTCATCGAGGAGGTGGCCCGCGTCTGCGCCTCGTCCTCCCTGATCCCGGCCGTGAACAAGCTGGGCTCGCTGCCGGTGGTGCTGTCGGGCTCCGAGGACCTGAAGAGGAAGTACCTGGGCCCGCTCGCCAAGGGCGACGCGATGTTCTCGTACTGCCTGTCCGAGCCGGACGCCGGCTCCGACGCGGCCGGCATGAAGACGAGGGCGGTCCGCGACGGCGACACCTACGTCCTCAACGGCGTGAAGCGCTGGATCACCAACGCGGGCGTCTCCGAGTACTACACGGTGATGGCCGTCACCGACCCCGAGAAGCGCTCCAGGGGCATCTCCGCCTTCGTCGTGGAGAAGTCCGACGAGGGCGTCTCCTTCGGCGCCCCGGAGAAGAAGCTCGGCATCAAGGGCTCCCCGACCCGCGAGGTCTACCTCGACAACGTCCGCATCCCCGCCGACCGCATGATCGGCGAGGAGGGCACCGGCTTCGCCACGGCGATGAAGACCCTGGACCACACCCGCATCACCATCGCGGCCCAGGCCCTCGGCATCGCCCAGGGCGCCCTCGACTACGCCAAGGGCTACGTCAAGGAGCGCAAGCAGTTCGGCAAGGCCATCGCCGACTTCCAGGGCGTGCAGTTCATGCTCGCCGACATGGCGATGAAGCTGGAGGCGGCCCGCCAGCTCACCTACGCGGCGGCGGCCAAGTCCGAGCGCGTCGACGGCGACCTGACCTTCTTCGGGGCGGCGGCCAAGTGCTTCGCCTCCGACGTCGCCATGGAGATCACCACCGACGCCGTCCAGCTCCTCGGCGGCTACGGCTACACCCGCGACTACCCGGTCGAGCGCATGATGCGCGACGCCAAGATCACCCAGATCTACGAGGGAACGAACCAGGTCCAGCGGATCGTCATGGCGAGGAACTTGCCGTAGCAAGGTTTTCGCAGGCCAGCGGCCCACTCGGCCGATCCGGCAGCCCTGATCGGCTTCCGGTCCGTTCGGGTCCGTTCCGGACCTCTCCCGGGCGTCATGCCGGGGGAGTCCTGGGCGGGCACCGGGCGCGGAACAGGTGCTGACCCGCATACCCGCGCAGACGAGGAGGCCCCGCCGAGAGGCGATTCGAGGGGTCGTTGCGACACCGCTGGTCAGCCGGTTAGGTCCCGCAACTCAGCGAGGCGCTCGGCTGGGGTTTCCCAGTCGAGCGTTTTGCGTGGGCGGCCATCCCCGAGCCCTGGTCCCGCCGGTCGGGGCCAGACCGGCAACCCCGCCCCCGGAACTCGATCAAGCCCTGCCCCGGACCCGGACGACCACCGGGCCGGAAGGACACTCGACCCACCGCCCACCACGAGGTCCACGCACCCCGCAAGGCAGGCAGCGCCACTTCCCGGAACGAGAAGCCGGCCGACCTGCGAGCCCGCCGCACAGGTTGAAGGCCAAGCTGGTGGAAGGCGCTGACCACTTGAGATGCGCCATGCGTGTACTGAAGGTGTCTTGGAACGATCTCCAAGCACTCCAGGGGACCGCGCTACCCTCGTGGAGTTGCGGCACCTTGCCCGAGGTCCGGGCACATGCAGCGGGGTCGGTGGATCGCCTAGGGCCTTGACAGGTGAATTGACCCCTGTCAGTGGGCGAGGTGCCTTCGGATGGAAAATGCTGATGTCCACGTTGTTGGAGGGCAGGTAGCGGATCCGGTGGCGGGACTTATTTTCGGCCTGGGGCTGATGGCGCTGGGTGTGGCGATCCATTGCGTGAAGAGCAAAGTCGCGAGTGGCAGCATCCAACGTAACTCTGCAATTGGAATCCGGACCAAGGCGACGATGTCTTCTGACAGTGCATGGCAGGCAGGGCACGTCGCAGCGGCTCCGATTTTGACGGCGACTTTCCTGACGGCCTACGCCATGGGAGTCATTTCGTTGGCACTCGGCTTGACGTCCACGCTAGGCGATGCCAAAAACACGCCCGTCATGGTCATTCCGCCGGGTGGGCTCGTAACGGTTCTCGCACTTCTCGTCGTTGCGGCGATCAAGGCGAATTCGGTTGCCCGCGCAGTCGGTCATTCAGGCATGTAGTTCAGCTGGCGCTGAACGGTCACCCGATCGCCCAGCTCGCACCCGCCACCCCCCGTAACGGAACGAATATCCACGGTCGTTGCTGCGACATAATCGAAGAACAGGAATCAGACGTGAACCGATCGATCAAGCTTGCCGTCCACGGTACGGTCCTCGCCGCCACGCTCGTCCTGGGCGCCCCGCAAGCCTCGGCCGTATCAGTCCCGGAAGGCGCCCGCACCGCACAGGAGCCCGTGAACTCCTCGGCCGCGGCCTGGACACCTCCCGAGGGCTACACCCGCGCGGGCACCTTCTACGGGGGCGCGGAGTGCCATGCAGCGGGCAAGAGCGGTGTGGCGGAGGGCAGCTGGAGCGCCTACCTCTGTGTCCAGGAGTTTCCCTACACTCCCTTCCAGACCCTCTACGTCAAGAAGTAACGATCCCTCGTCCATGCGCTTCCCCGCCCCCTCTCCTCGTCCACGCATTCCACGGCCGGCGGCGAGGGGGTTGCTCGTGGAGCTGTACGGGTCGGCCCGGGCTCGGTGACCCTCACCGTGCGCCGATTTGACCGGCGAACAGTCGAGCGGCGGCCGGGCCCTCCTCGCCGAAGCCGGCCGAGGTGCATCCGACACCCGCACTCGCCATGAACCGAGAGCTGTTCCTGAAGGCCTTGTTGATCCGAAACGCTCTGGGCTCGGGCGCGGACCGGAGTGGGTGAACCCGCCGCCGAGCACGTCGCGGAAGTCGGCGTACGGCTTGGTGCGCAGTACGAACGCGTGCCGGAACGGGTCCACGCGGAGGCCGGGGACCACCTTCCCCGTGGTGGTCGCGGCCACGGCGTGGAACGCGGCAAGCCGTTCCACGCCCCGGTTGCCCTGGTCGTCGGTGATCTCCGGTCAGCAGTCCTCGCGGACCGTGGTGATGAGGCCGGCCCGCGGGCGGGGGCTGATCAGGTCCGGACCGCTGATGTCGTCGTGCCGGGCGATCGTCGCTGTTGTGCCTTCCTCGTCCTCGCGGAACACCGGGGGCACTTGCCGGGGGGCCACGCGGCGGACGCCATGGCGGTGAGAGGCTTCTCGGCACTGTCGCCCGGGTAGGTCACCGAACCTCCCCACGTCCGCCCGGAGTCGCGGGAGACCCGGACCGTGAGGGTCACCGGGCGGCCCGGCACCGCACCGCTCCCGGAGCGGGTCCTCCTCGGAGCGGGCGGGCCGTCGGACGGGTGCCCCTCAGAGCAGGCGGAACCTCAGGGCCAGGCGCGGGCACGGGGCGTCGGGCCGGCCCTCCGGCGGCGGACCCCACGCCGCGAGCGCGGCCGAGACCGCCCGCGCGCCCGACTCCAGGTAGCAGATCATGTTGACCGGGTAGCGGGTGTTGTCGAACATGTAGCGGTCCATGGGCGTCGGCTCCTCGCTGATGCGGAGCCCGCGTTCCCCGGGCGGGCCGATGCGGTGCCAGTCGGGGTGCAGGTGCAGGGACCCGAGCACCTCGGCGCCCTCGCGCTCCGCCTGCCGGTGGAGGCGCAGCAGGTCACCGGGGGCGCACCAGAAGCCGCGCCGGGAGTTGGCGTAGGCGCTCCCGAAGCACGGCGTCACCGAGTGCGCGAACTCCTCCAGGGCCGCCGGGTCGGTGGCGCGGACGTTGGTCGCGAACTCCACCGAGGTGATGTCCGCCGTGCCGTCCTCCACGGTTCCGAGGAGGACGGCGAAGCAGGACGGCGGTTCGTGCGGCGAGCACGCCTCGTACTCCTCGTGGGCCACCGCGACGAAGGACTTGAGGGAGTCGAGGCCGACCAGGACGGTGTGGGGGTTCGTGGTCACGAGTTCCGCCCGGCGTCGGTGACAGCGGCAGCGGCAGCACCGGCTTCGGTGCCGGCGTCGGCGCCCGCGCCGGGGGCGTGCGCTTCCCGGTCCGCGGGGACGCGGGAGGCGGCGTCCAGGCGGCGGACGTCGGCCTCGGCGAGTTCGAGGGTCGCGCCCGGTATGAGCTCGGCCAGTTGCCCGGGCGTCCTGCCGCTGGCCACGGGGGCGGCCACGTGGGGTCGGCCGCGGAGCCACGCGAGGGCGACCGCGGCGACGGTGGTGCCGTGCCCGGCGGCGACCTCGTCCAGGGCGCGGAGCACGGCCCTGCCGCGGGCGGTCGAGCCGTACGCGTGCGCGGCGGCGCTCCGGACGCTGTCCGGCGCGGGCGCGTCAGGGCGGTACTTGCCCGTCAGGAAGCCCTGGGCCAGGGAGAAGTACGGGACGCAGGAGACGCCCTCGCGCTCGCAGACCGGGGCGAGGCCGTCCTCGAACGCCTCCCGCTCCAGCAGGTTGTACGGCGGCTGCACGGCGACGTACGCCGCGAGGCCCGACCGCTTCGAGACCGCCAGCGACTCGGCCAGCCGGGGGCCGCTGATGTTCGAAGCGCCGATGTGGCGCACCTTCCCCTCCGCAACCAGCGCGTCCAGCGCCGCGAGGGTCTCCTCCAGCGGCGTGTGGGGGTCGTCGGCGTGCGTGTAGTACAGGTCGACGCGGTCCGTCCGCAGGCGGCGCAGGGAGGCTTCGGCGGCCTGCCGGACGACCTTCGGCGAAAGCCCCTTCAGGTCGTTCCTGCGGCCGACCTTGGTGGCGATCACCAGGCGGTCGCGGACGCCCCGTAAGGCCATCCACTCGCCCAGGATCGACTCGGACTCCCCGCCGCTGTTCGCGGGGGCCCACTGGGAGTAGGAGTCGGCCGTGTCGATGAAGTTCCCGCCCGCGTCGACGTAGGCGTCGAGGACGCGGAAGGAGGTCTGCCTGTCGGCGGTCCAGCCGAACACGCTGCCGCCGAGGCACAACGGGAAGACGTCCAGAGGGAAACGCGTGGTGGCGGTCAAGGGCACCTTCCGGGTTCTTCCGGCGCGGCGGTACGGACGGGGCCGTGCCGCCGCGCCGGGGGTGGATGTGAGGTCTCCCCGCGACGCCCCTACGCCGAGCCGCCGTGCCCTCCGCGAGCCGGGACCGCCGGCGTTCGCGACCGCGCGCCCGGGGGACCGGGGCGGTTCGCGCGCGGCGGGAGGCGGCGGGCACCGGCGGGCCGGACGTC
>JAAXOU010000176.1 GCA_012396115.1 Streptomyces somaliensis DSM 40738
GGTCCCGGACCCGGCTCCCGCTCCGGGCGCGGGCTCCCCGGGAGCCGCGGGCGGGTGGCGGCCCGTCGGGTGCGGCGACGGGCCGCCGGCCGGGCTCAGCCCGGCCAGACGCCGGTGGCGAGGAACTCGTCGAGTTCCGCCGCGTACGGGTCGATGACGAGGCCCTGCTCCGCCAGCCACTCGTCGGAGTAGTACTTGTCCAGGTAGCGCTCCCCGGGGTCGCAGATCAGGGTGACGACGCTGCCGGTGCGGCCCTCGGCCACCATCTCCGCGACGATCCTCAGGGCGCTCCACAGACCGGTCCCGGTGGAGCCGCCCGCCTTGCGGCCGATGGCGTTCTCCAGGGCGCGGACGGCGGCGATGCTCGCGGCGTCGGGCACCTTCATCATCCGGTCGATGGCGCCGGGCACGAAGCTGGGCTCCATGCGGGGCCGGCCGATGCCCTCGATGCGGGAGCCGCGGTCGCTGGCGGCGTGCGGGTCGTTGCGCGTCCAGCCGTCGAAGAAGCAGGAGTTCTCGGGGTCGGGGACGCAGACGCGGGTGTCGTACTGCATGTAGTGGACGTAGCGGGCGATGGTCGCGGACGTGCCGCCGGTGCCGGCCGTGGCGACGATCCACGCGGGCTCCGGGTACCGCTCCAGGCGCAGTTGCTGGTAGATCGACTCGGCGATGTTGTTGTTGCCGCGCCAGTCGGTGGCGCGCTCGGCGTACGTGAACTGGTCCATGTAGTGCCCGCCGGTCTCCGCGGCGAGGGCCACGGACTCCCCGTACAGGCGGCGCGGGTCGTCGACGAAGTGGCAGCGGCCGCCGTGGAACTCGATGAGGCGGATCTTCTCCAGGCTGGTGGTGCGCGGCATGACGGCGATGAAGGGGACGCCGATCAGGTTGGCGAAGTACGCCTCGGAGACCGCGGTGGAGCCGCTGGACGCCTCGATGACGGGCTTGCCCGGGCGGATCCAGCCGTTGCACAGCCCGTAGAGGAAGAGCGAGCGGGCGAGGCGGTGCTTGAGGCTGCCGGTGGGGTGGGTCGACTCGTCCTTCAGGTAGAGGTCGATCCCCCACCGCTCGGGCAGCGGGAAGCGCAGCAGGTGCGTGTCCGCCGTCCTGTTCGCGTCCGCCTGCACCTTCCGCACGGCGTCCTTCAGCCACGCCCGGTAGGCCGGGTCGCTGCGGTCGACGTCGATGGTCGCGGCGGGCGCCGGGCCCTTCGCGACCGCCGCGGTGCCGGGTTCGGCCGGCCCCGTCTGCTCGGCCCTCGTCATGTTCCACTCCTTGTCGTCCGTGTCCTGCGCGCCCCGGTCCCCCTGGGTTCCGCAGCCCGAACATACCTCCCCCACCTGGGCAAATGATGACTTTGATCCTCCATAGGAAACGCTTGCAGGGCGGTTCGGCGGGCACACTGGCGCGGAGGCGGACCGTCCGTGCACACTGGGGCCCGCCGAAGCGGTTGCGAAGGGGTGGCGGAACCATGACCGAACCCGAGTTCAGTGCCACGGGGGTGCGCATCGAGCGGTGGCCCCGCTCGCTGACGACGGCCGGCGAGGTCCGCATCGAGGGCGGCCGGCTGGCGCTGCTGACCAGTTACGGCCGGGAGATCGACAGCGCCCCGGTGCGCGCCGTGCGGGCGGGCCGGCCGTGGTTCGCGGCGCGCGACGCGGCCGTCGCGACGCTCAACGGCGCCCGCTACCGGCTGACCATGGAGCAGCGCGACCGCCGGCCGGAGGCCGGGCCGACGCTGTCGGGCCGTTTCCTGGAGGCCGTGCGCAGGGCGGGCGGCCGGCGCGACTGACGGGGCCCGCACCGCCGCGAGTTGCGAAGTGGTCACGGCGGGTCCACGCTGGACTGACATCACTCAGGGTGAATCGACGGTGACGCTGTGATCCAGCCCGTCGGGCCGCGAGGCAGTCATCCACCGGATCCGATCCTCGTCTTCTTCCGGACCTAACTTCGGGGAGTCGCAGCCGTGATCAGCCAGGCAAGCAGCAGGCAGTGCGCGGTAGAGCTCCAAGCCCTGCCGCCGCGGATCGGTCAGGTCCGCAGAATAGTGTCGGCGCAACTGCGCTACTGGAACCTCGACCCCCTCATCGAGATGGCGGCGCTCGGCGTCACCGAGCTCCTCACCAACGTGCACCGGCACGTCGAGCCGGACAAGACCTGCACGGTCGAGATCGAGTTCCTCCTCGACCGGCTCACGGTCTCCGTCCACGACCACGACCCGCGCCTGCCCTCCGTCCTGCGCCCGCAGGACGGGCCGGACCGGCTCACCACCTCGGGGCGGGGCCTCGCGCTGATAGAGGCGCTGAGCGAGAGCTGGGGCGCCCGCCCGCGGGGCGAGGCGGGGAAGGTCGTGTGGTTCACGCTCCCCACCGCCCCGTTCGCGTCCGCCGGCGTCCCGGCGGTCCCGGCGTACGGGGCGGCGGGCGGCGCGTTCGGGACCTCCGTGCCCTTCGACGGCGCGGAGGCGGTGGAGGCGGTGCGCGGGCACGCCGCCGCCCGGTCCGCCGTGGCGGGCTGACCCGGGGCCCGGAAGCCGCGCGGACGGGGCCGGGGCGCGTCGCGGGATCAGCCGACCGGGACGAGCGTCAGGTACGCCATGCCGAGGACGCCCCGGTAGCCGCCGAGCCAGGAGGAGCGCTGCCGGTCGACGCGGGCGCGGGTCGCGGCGGCGGCCGGGTGGCCGGGGTGGGCCGCGAGCCACAGCTCCGCGTCGTGGCGGTAGCCCGACTCGAACCGCTCCCACTCGTCCCGGTCCGCCGTCTCGATCCAGGCGGGGCGGAAGCCCGCTCCGACGGCCTCGTCCACCAGCGCGTCGAGCGGCAGGTGGTCCTCCCGCCGGGCGCCCGGCCACATCCGGGCCAGCTCCCGCGGGGCGGGGACGCGCTCCCAGAAGCCCTCACCGAGGAGGACCCGGCCGCCCGGGGCCACCAGGCGCCGCAGTTCGCGCAGGACGGCCGCCACGTCGTACGGGCCCTGCGGGTCGCGGAGCGCCTGGCCGGCGCCCAGGCACAGGACGAGGTCGGCCGGGCCGCGCGCCGTCCCCAGGGCGGACTCCTCCAGGAACCCGACGCGCCCGGCGAGGCCGCGCTCCTCGGCCAGGGCCCGCCCGCGGGCCAGGTCCTCGCCGTCGACGTCGAGGCCCGTGCCGGTCGCCCCGGGCACGGCGTCCAGGACCCGCAGCAGGAACTCGCCCCAGCCGCAGCCGATGTCCAGGACCGTGGCGGGCCGGGCGGCGGACAGGTCGGCGACGAGCCGCCGGGCGCGGGCCTCGGACAGCGGTCCGTGGAAGTCGAGGCGGGCGAGGCGGGGCGGGAGGTCGTTTCCGGTCATGGTCCGGGACCCTACGCAGGGGGCGTCCGAGGGGCACGGGATTTCCCGGCGGGGCCGGGCCCCGGCCCCGCCACCGGCCCCGTCACCGCTCCGTGCGGCGGGACGGGCCGGGGCGGGCCTCCGCGGGAGCGCCCGCCGGCGGTGCCGCCCCGGCGGGCTGTTTCGACCGGCCCCCCGCGGGTACTGCGGGCAACGGTGGCGGAAAGCCGCAGAAAATCACAGAAAGCTCCCAGAGAGCTACGGAAAGCCGCGAAAAGGCGTGAAGGCCGCGACCGCGAGCGGACGGGCGGAACCGGGACGAGGAGGCGCCCATGGCACCCTCCGGCGAGGAACGGGCGGTCGCGGGAGCCCCGCCCGCCGGGTGCGGCCGGATCCGCACCGGGGTGGCGGGGCCCGGCCGGGGGCGTGTGGCGCCCGCCGTACGGACCACCGGCATCCGCCCCTCCGCCGGGCACGGGTGCCGGTGGCGAGCGGTACCGGTCCGTACCGCGCCCGGCCGCCCCGCGGCGGAGGACGCCGAGGAAGCCCACACGTGCCACGCCGTCCGGGCGTGGTCGGCCACGTTCCAGGGAGGACCCGGATGACCACCCACGACCGCGGCGGACTGCCGCTGCCCGACTTCGACCATCTGCCGACCGGGGCGCTGGAGTCGCGCATCAGGTTGCTCCAGCCGGAGGAGCTCGACCGGCTGCTGCGGTACGAGCACGAGCACGCCGACCGCCCGCAGGTAGTCCGGTTGCTCGCGTCCCGCAAGCGCCAGCTGGACGCGGGGGCCGAACCGACCGGCGGCGACCCGTCGGCGTTCCGCCCCGAGCAGGCGGGACGCCCGGCGGGCGGTTCGCGGGTGTCGCCGGCCACCTCGCCGGAACCGTCGAGCCCGCCGTCGCACGGCACGCCGGAGCAGCAGGGCTAGCGGGGACGTCCGGGGCCCGGTCGGTCCCGGGCGGTGCCGCGGGCGGCGCGCGTAGGACGGTTGGGGGGAGGGACGGTGGTGGCAGAATCCCGCCATGGACACTGTCGAGCACATCAAGCACCTCGCCCACGAGGGCCGGTTGCTGGCCGACGCCGCCGAACTGGCCGGTTCCGACGCGGAGGTGCGCACCTGCCCCGGCTGGGAGGTGCGGCACCTGCTGCGGCACACCGGTATGGTGCACCGCTGGGCGACCTCGTTCGTCGCCGAGGGGCACACGTCGTACCGTCCCGGGGGCGGTGAGCCCGACCTCGACGGCGCCCCGCTGCTGGACTGGTACCGGGAGGGCCACGAGCGGCTGGTCGCGGTCCTGACCGGGGCGCCGGACGACCTGGAGTGCTGGTCCTTCCTGCCCGCCCCGTCCCCGCTGGCGTTCTGGGCGCGGCGCCAGGCGCACGAGACGACCGTGCACCGGGTGGACGCGGAATCGGCCCTCGGTCTGGTGGCCGGCCGGTCACCGGTGGAGCCGGCCCTGGCGGCCGACGGGATCGACGAGCTGCTGTGCGGCTTCCACGGCCGGGACGGCAGCCGGGTCCGGGCGGACCGGCCCGGCGTCCTGCGGATCCGCACGACGGACACCGGTGACGTGTGGACGGCGGCGCTGTCCGCCGACGCGCCCCGCACCACCCGTACGGCCGAAGGACCGGCCGACTGCGAGCTGACCGGCCCGGCCGAGGCCCTGTACCTCTCCCTGTGGAACCGCCTGCCGGCGGGCTCCCCGGCCGTCGGGGTCGCGGGCGACGACCGCCTGGCCCGCCTGTGGCGGGAGACCTCGGCGGTGACGTGGTGACACGGGCCGACCGGCCGGGGGGAGCCGGCCGGGGGGCCGGCGCGCGGGCGGGACGGGCGCGGGGCGCGGCGCCCGCGGGGCAGTAGCGGGACCCCCGGCGCGGTCGCCTCCCTCCCCCGCCGCCCTACCCCTCCCGGGCGGCCGGCTCCGGCTCCCGAGGCTCCGCCGGCTCCCGGCGGTCCAGCGACTCCAGGGCGCGGCGCGCGACGGCGTTCGTCCCGACGAGGCCGGCCAGCGTCGTCGCACCGCGGGTGACGTCGGTGAACGCCCGCCACACGGGGCGCAGTCCGGTGATCGCGGCGTGCAGCAGCGCGGGGCGCCGCGCGAAGACGGCGAGCAGCCGCCGTCCCACCGCCATCTCGACCCCCAGGCCCGACTTGACGGCGAAGGCGTAGTTCAGCGCCTGGCGGCGCGCCTCGACCGCGTCGTGCGCCTCGGCGGTCCGCACCGCCCACTCCCCCGCGAGCCGACCGGACCGCAGGGCGAAGGAGATCCCCTCGCGCGTCCACGGCTCCAGCAGCCCGGCCGCGTCCCCGCAGACGACGACCCGGCCGCGGGACAGCGGCGAGTCCTCGCTGCGGCAGCGCGTCAGATGGCCGGAGGAGAGGGCCGGTTCGAACCCGGCGAGGCCGAGTCGGGCGACGAAGTCGTCCAGGTACCGCTTGGTCGCGGCGCCCTCGCCGCGCGCCGAGATGACGCCGACCGTCAGCGTGTCGCCCTTGGGGAACACCCATCCGTAACTGCCCGGCATGGGCCCCCAGTCGATGAGGACGCGTCCCGCCCAGTCCTCCGCCACGGACGGCGGTACCGGGATCTCCGCCTCCAGGCCGAGGTCCACCTGGTCGGTCCTGACGCCCACGTGGGCCCCTATCCGGCTGGCGCTGCCGTCCGCGCCCACCACCGCCCGCGCCAGCACCGTCCCGCCGTCGGAGAGGACGACCGCCACGGTGCGGCGGTCCGGCACCGCGGCGCCGTGCTGCTCGACCCGCACCACGGCCGTGCCGGTGCGCACCTCGGCGCCGGCCCTCCGGGCGTGCTGCACCAGCCTGGCGTCGAACTCGGACCGGTCGACCAGGCCGAACAGCATCCGCTTGGAGCGGCGGGTGCGGGTGAAGCGGCCGTTCAGCGAGAACGTCACGGCGTGCACCCGGTCCCGCAGCGGCAGTTCGAAGCCCGGCGGCAGCGCGTCCCGCGACGGGCCGATGATGCCGCCGCCGCACGTCTTGTAGCGGGGCAGCCCGGCCTTCTCCAGGAGCAGCACGCGGCGGCCCGCGACTGCCGCGGCGTAGGCCGCGGACGCTCCGGCCGGCCCCGCGCCGACCACGACGACATCCCACACGTTCTCGCTGCTCACGATGTGCTTCCGCTCCCGGTCCCGACCCGTGGTCCACGCTCTCGTCCGCATCCTACGGGGCCTGGCTCCGGGCATCCTGTGCGAGGATCGGACCCGCGTTCACCGCGGTGCCGGGGCGAACGCCCCCTCGTACCGCCGTCCCCACCGCCGTCGCACCCCAAGGAGCGTGACCATGACCGCCCAGCCGATCGCCGCCGCCGTCGCCTCGCTGATGCCCCGCGCCAAGGCGGAACTCACCGAGCTCGTGGCGTTCCGGTCCGTGGCGGACCCGGCCCAGTTCCCGAGGAGCGAGTGCGAGGCGGCCGCCGCGTGGGTGGCGGACGCGCTGCGCGCCGAGGGCTTCGCCGACGTGTCGGTCTTCGACACCCCGGACGGCAGCCAGTCCGTGTACGGCCACCTGCCCGGCCCGGCCGGCGCCCCCACCGTGCTGCTGTACGCCCACTACGACGTGCAGCCGCCGCTGGACCCGGCCGGCTGGGACACCCCGCCGTTCGAGCTGACCGAGCGGGACGGCCGCTGGTACGGACGGGGCACCGCCGACTGCAAGGGCGGGTTCATCATGCACCTGCTGGCGCTGCGCGCGCTGAAGGCGGACGGCGGCGTCCCGGTCGGCGTCAAGGTGATCGTCGAGGGCTCCGAGGAGCAGGGCACCGGCGGGCTGGAGCGCTACGCCGAGGCGCACCCCGACCTGCTGGCCGCCGACGCGATCGTCATCGGCGACACCGGCAACTTCCGCGTCGGCCTGCCCACCGTCACCGCGTCGCTGCGCGGCATGACGATGCTGCGGGTCCAGGTGGACACGCTCGCCGGGAACCTGCACTCGGGGCAGTTCGGCGGTGCCGCCCCGGACGCGCTGGCCGCCCTCGTCCGCGTCCTGGACTCGCTGCGCGCCGAGGACGGCTCGACCACGGTCGACGGGCTCGCCTCGGACGGCGAGTGGCGGGGCCTGCAGTACGCGGAGGAGGACTTCCGGCGCGACGCCGGGGTGCTCGACGGGGTGGAGCTGATCGGCTCCGGCACCGTCGCCGACCGGCTGTGGGCGCGCCCGGCCGTCACGGTGATCGGCATCGACTGCCCGCCGGTCGTCGGCGCCACGCCGTCCGTGCAGGCCACCGCCCGCGCCCAGATCAGCCTGCGGGTGCCGCCCGGCCAGGACGCCGCCGAGGCGACGAAGCTGCTCACCGCGCACCTCCAGGCGCACACCCCGTGGGGCGCGCGGGTGACGGTGGAGCAGATCGGGCAGGGGCAGCCGTTCCGGGCGGACGTGGCCAGCCCGGCGTACACCTCGATGGCGCAGGCGCTGGCCGAGGCGTACCCGGGCGAGGAGATGCAGACCGCCGGCATGGGCGGGTCGATCCCGCTGTGCAACACGCTGGGCGCGCTGTACCCGCGGGCGGAGATCCTGCTGATCGGGCTGAGCGAGCCGGAGGCCCGGATCCACGCGGTGAACGAGAGCCTGTCGCCCGCGGAGCTGGAGCGGATGTCGGTCGCCGAGGCGCTGTTCCTGCGGAACTACGCGCTGTCGAAGCGGGTTTGAGCTCTCGGCGGAATCGCGCAGGGCGTAGCCGGGGGCGGTCCGGGCGGGCCGTCCCCTAGCGTCGGGCCATGACCTGTGAACCGCACGCGCGTCCTTCCGGCGGGCCCTCCGCCGACCCGGTCCCGGTCCTCCCCGGGCTGCACGTGCTCCGCTTCCCCGTCGGCCGGGCGTACGTCTGGCGCGACGACGAGCGCGGCGGCCCCGCCGGCGGCGTCTCGCTGACCCTGGTGGACGCCGGCTGGGCGGGCTCCGAGGAGGCCGTGGCACGGGCGCTGCACGAGATCGGCGGGCCGGGCGCCCGGCTGCGGCGGATCGTCCTCACCCACGCCCACCGCGACCACGTGGGCGCCGCCGGGGCACTGGCCGGGCGGTACGGCGCCGAGGTCCTCGCGCACCGGCTGGACGCGCCCGTGGTGCGCGGGGAGGCACCGGTGCCCGAGCCGGACCTGCTCGACTGGGAGGTCCCGCTGTACGCGCACGGGCTCACCACGCCGGAGGCGCCGCCCACGCGCGTGGACCGGGAGCTGGAGGACGGCGACGTGCTGGACTTCGGCGGCGGCGCCCGCGTGGTGCACACCCCCGGCCACACCCCCGGTTCGATCGCCCTCCACCTGCCGCGCCACGGCGTGCTGGTGACGGGCGACACCGTGGCGTCGGTGGGCGGGGTGGGGTTCGGCGTCTTCCACGTGGACCGGGCGGCGGCCGTGGAGTCGATGCGCCGCCTGGCGGCCCTCCGCCCGCTGCGGGCGGTGTGCTTCGGGCACGGCGACCCGCTGACGGAGGACGCGTCGGCGGTCCTGCGGGCGGCGGCGGAGGCGGCCGCGGCGTGAGCCGGGCGCGGCCGCCACGGGGCG
>JAAXOU010000177.1 GCA_012396115.1 Streptomyces somaliensis DSM 40738
GGCGGCCCCGGGATGCGGCGGGCGGTGGGCTCGGCGGGGGCGGCGGGGTGCGCGCCCGCCGCCGTCCGGGCACCGTCCGGTACGGGCCCGTCCGCCACGTGCCGGTCGTCCGGGTCGTACGCCGGGGGGACGGCGGGTTCGCGGTCCTCGCCGCCCCGGGTGCCGACCGCGCGTTCGAGCCAGGCACCGTTGAGGACGTTCACCAGCAGGAGGCTGTCCAGGACCCGTTGCGTGGGGCTGACCAGGACGACCCGGTCGGGCCGGAATCCGGGCCAGGGCTCGCCCCGGTACCCGGTGGGCGGCCCCGTGTCTGCGGGGGCGCGCAGCGGGTTGCCGGCGGCGCAGCGGACGCGGGGCGCGCCGTACCGGTCGACGAGGACCGCGGTGCCCGCCTGGAGGACCGCCTGCTGGGGGACGGCCGTGCCGTCGCGGTAGCCGTGTCCGGTGACGCGGGTGTCGGCGCGCAGCATCACGGGGGTGAGGCCGCCCAGCCAGGCGGCGAGCCCGCTCGGGGTGACCCCGGCGGCCTGGGCGAAGGCGCGCGCCTTGGCCCCGTCCGCGGCGAGGAGGCGCGCCTGCTGGTCCACGTCGCAGCTGGGGAGGGAGTGGGTGCCGCCGTACAGGCCGGGGGTGGCGCCGTCGACCGTGCGCGGCGCGCTCCCGGCGGCGGAGGGGCCCGCGGTCGCGGCCGGGGACGGCGGGCGGCGCGCGGCGGAGTGGTCGGCGGTGAGGACGGTGGAGGCGCTGAAGGGGTCCGGTCCGGGTTCGGCGGCCGGCTGGAGGAGCGGCAGGGGGTCGGCGGCGGGGCGGACGGCGGGACGCTCCCCCTCGCCGCCGCAGCCGACGGCGAGCAGTCCGGCGAGGACCGCCAGGGAGGCGGCGAGGGGGCGGCGGGGCCGTGCCGAGGGGTGGCGTGTGGGTGGACGCACGCGAATCTCCGCCTTTCCGCCGGGCCGACCTGACGAGTTCTTCCATGTCTGCCGGACCGGGGGGCGCGCCGCAACCGGAGGACCGCTCCCCGAAGCCCCCACAGACGACTTGAACGCGTTCAATTCGTGGCGCTACGCTCTGCGTGCCATCTTTGTTGAACGCGTTCAAGGAGCGAGGGGGTGCGTCGCCGTGGCGGTCCTGGTCGACCTGGTCGTGACGCTCGGGATGCTCGTGGTCGTCCCCGTGGGACTGCGCCTGGCGGCCGTGCCCCAGGCGGCCGCCGCCGTCCGGCTCTGGCCGCTGTTCGCCGTACCGGGCGCGGTGTCGCTGTGGTTGCCGCGCGGCGCCCCCGCCGCCGCCCTCGCCTGCTGCTACGCGGTGGGCACCCTCCTGCCGGCGCTCGCCGCGCCGCGCCGCCTGGCCGCCGTCCGGTCTCTCGCGCCCGCCGAGGTCGCGCTGTGCACCGCCCTGGTGAGCCCCGCCGTCGCCGCGACCGCCCTGGTCGCCGAGCGGCGGGGGCACCAGCTGTTCGGGTTCGACCTGGAGATCCTGGACCTGACCGTGCCGCACTTCCACTTCGCCGGGTTCGCCGCCGCGCTCGTCGCCGGGCTGGTGCACCGCGCCGCTCCCGGCCGCCCGCTGGGCACGTTCGCCGCGCTGAGCGTCCCGCTCGGCACCCTGCTGGTGCTCCTGGGGTACTTCGTCGACGACTGGGCCGAGTTGGCCGGGGCCGTGGTGCTGACCGCCGGGATGTGGGCCGTCGCCCTGCTGACCTGGCGGGACGTGCGGGCCGGCACCGGCGACCGGCTCACCCGGGCGCTGCTGGCCGTCTCCGCAGGGGTGCTGGTGGCGACCATGCTGCTGGCCCTGAGCTGGGCCGTCGGCGAGGCGACCGGGCTGCCCCACCCGAGCCTGGCGTGGATGACGGCCACCCACGGACTCGCCAACGCCCTGGGCTTCGCGCTCTGCTCGCTCCTGGCCTGGCGCCGCCTGCCGGCCCGCCGGGCCGGCACCACCGCTCCGGACCGCAAGGAGGTCCCCGCATGACCCGGCCCGCCCGCCGCCCCGTCCCGCCCCCGCTCCGCCTCACCTATCCGGAGGTCGGCGCCACCCGCTCCCCCACCACCCTGCCGGAGGGCTACCACCACCTGCGCCACCGCACCCCGGTCGGCCACGGCCGGGCCGCCTTCGAGGCGGCGGGCGCCGCCGTCACCACCTGGCGGATGCACCGCGCCTCCGGTGCCCGCCTGGACACCGACGCGGCACGGGCGGAGCCCGGCGTGCGCGTGCGGGTCTCGGTGGGCGCCGGGCCGCTGGAGTACGGCGCGCCGTGCGAGGTGGTGTGGGCGGTGTACGGGGAGAACCGCGCCGGCTTCGCGTACGGCACCCTCACCGGGCACCCCGAGAGCGGCGAGGAGTCGTTCGTCGTCGAGCTGCTGCCCGACGGCTCGGTGTGGTTCGCGGTCACCGCGTTCAGCCGTCCCGCGCGCTGGTACACGCGGGCGGCCGGGCCGCTCGTCCCCCTCGCCCAGCGGTGGTACGCCCGCCGCCTCGGCCGGACGGTGCGCCGGATCGCGGGCGGCTGATACTGGAGGGGATGGAGTCCTTCGCCTGGTTCGCCTCGTCCGACCACTGGCTGGGCCGCCTGGCCTTCCAGCGGGGCCTCGCCGGTGTCTACCTCGTCGCGTTCCTGTGCGCCGCGCTCCAGTTCCGGGCGTTGATCGGCGAACGGGGCATGACCCCCGTACCGGAGTACCTGCGGCGGGTACCCGCCCGCCGGGCGCCGAGCCTGTTCCGCCTGCACTACTCCGACCGCTTCTTCGCGCTCTGCGCCTGGACGGGCGCGGCCCTCGCCCTGGCGCTGGCCGCCGGCGCGGGGGACGCCGTGCCGCTGGCCGCGGCGATGCCGATGTGGGCGGCGCTGTGGGGGCTGTACCTGTCGATCGTGAACGTCGGCCAGACGTGGTACGCCTTCGGCTGGGAGTCGCTGCTGCTGGAGGCCGGGTTCCTCGCGGTGTTCCTCGGCAACGACGAGACCGCCCCGCCCGTACCGGTGATGTGGCTGCTGTGCTGGCTGGTGTTCCGCGTCGAGTTCGGCGCGGGGCTGATCAAACTGCGCGGGGACCGGTGCTGGCGCGACCTGACCTGCCTGTACTACCACCACGAGACCCAGCCGATGCCGGGCCCGCTGAGCTGGTTCTTCCACCATCTGCCCCGGCCCCTGCACCGGGTGGAGGCGGCCGCCAACCACGTGACGCAGCTGGTCGTCCCCTTCCTGCTGTTCGCCCCGCAACCGGTGGCGACCGCCGCGGCCGGGGCGGTCGTGCTGACCCAGCTGTGGCTGGTGCTGTCCGGCAACTTCGCCTGGCTGAACTGGATCACGATCGTCCTCGCCCTGTCCGCCGTCGACGGCACCCTCCTCGCCGCCCCGCCCGACCTGCCGCAGCCACCCCTGTGGTACGCCGTCCTCGTCGTCGCCGTGACCCTCCTCGTCCTGGTGCTGAGCGTGCGCCCCGTGCGCAACCTGCTCTCCCGCGGGCAGGCGATGAACCGCTCCTTCGACCCGCTCCACCTGGTCAACACGTACGGCGCCTTCGGCACGGTCGGCCGGGTCCGGTACGAGATCGTCGTCGAGGGCACCGACGAGCCGGTGGCCCGCGAGGGGACCGTGTGGCGCGCCTACGAGTTCAGGGGCAAGCCCGGCGACGTGCGGCGGCTGCCGCGCCAGTTCGCCCCGTACCACCTGCGGCTCGACTGGCTGATGTGGTTCGCGGCGCTCTCCCCCGCGTACGCGACGGGGTGGTTCGGGCCGTTCGTGGAGCGGCTTTTGGAGGGGGACCGGGACACCCTGCGGCTCCTGCGCCGCAACCCGTTCCCCGACGCGCCCCCGGCGCTGGTCAGGGCCCGGCTGTACCGGTACCGCTTCACGACCCGGCGGGAACTGCGGGCCACGGGCGCGTGGTGGCACCGGACGCCGGTGCGCGACTTCCTGCCCCCGACGCGGCTGGAGGGGGCGTCCCGCCGGTCCCGGCGGGACGCCGGGTGAGAGGCGGTGCCGGACGGGACGGGGTGCCGGACGGGGCCGGACGCCGGGTGAGGTCCTGGTCAAAGCTGGTGGCCGGAGGCGCTCTCCGCTACGTTCCAGCGGCAGTGGACCGGGTGGAGCGGACGCCGATGACGCTCGGCCCGGTGGTCCGCCCCGTCGAGGCGGCACCGTCCGGTGCGCTCTCCCGTGTCGACGCCGGACGGACGGCCCGTGCCCCCGCCACCGCGGCGGGGGCACGGCGCACCCTGCCGGGCGGCTCAGTCGACGCCGGGCAGGATGTGCGGTTCCGCGAGGTCGTCCTCGTACCCGGCGAGACGGATGGGGGCCGAGC
Organism: Streptomyces somaliensis DSM 40738; assembly: GCA_012396115.1. Lineage (GTDB taxonomy): Bacteria > Actinomycetota > Actinomycetes > Streptomycetales > Streptomycetaceae > Streptomyces > Streptomyces somaliensis. Next base: position 4,308 of record JAAXOU010000177.1, read on the forward strand.
GGGCCCACACCTCCAGACTGCCGAGCTCGTCCGAACGGGTGGACCGGGCGGGGAACTCCGCCGACTGCTCCTGCGTGGTCGCTTCTGGTGTCACCGCGCACTCCTTCATGTCGCGAACCTGGGGACGTGTGCTGCCGTTCGGTCGCGGTGGCGCCGGTCTCCGGACGGGACCACGGCCTTTCGGTAGCAGGCCGGTCCGCGGCCGGCGCCGGGGAGTTCGTGAGCCCCGGCTGACCGGCCGTTCACCCAAGGTTAACCAAATGAGCGTCATGTCGCTCGATGGAACGCATCACATCGTCGACAACCGGCCACAGTGGCTCGGAGTGCCCTGTTCGGGGCACTCGGTGTCGTCCCACCGGTCCGGAGGGCGGCGGGCCCTACCACTTGGCGGGCGCGTAGTCCTTCAGGAAGCAGCCGTACAGGTCCTCGCCGGCCTCGCCGCGCACGATGGGGTCGTAGACCCGCGCCGCGCCGTCGACCAGGTCGAGCGGGGCGTGGAAGCCGGCCTCCGCGAGCCGCATCTTGTCCGGGTGGGGCCGCTCGTCGGTGATCCAGCCCGTGTCGACGGCGGTCATGAGGATGCCGTCCGCCTCGAACATCTCCTGGGCGCTGGTGCGCGTCAGCATGTTGAGCGCGGCCTTCGCCATGTTGGTGTGGGGGTGCCCCGCGCCCTTGTAGCCGCGGCCGAAGACGCCCTCCATGGCGGAGACGTTCACCACGTACTTGCGCCGGGCCGCGGAGGCCGCCATCACCGGGCGCAACCGGCTGATCAGGATGAACGGCGCCGTCGAGTTGCAGAGCTGGACCTCCAGCAGCTCCACCGGGTCGACCTGCTCGACGGTCTGGATCCAGCTGTTCACCGGTGCCAGGTCGGGCACCAGGCCGCCCGCGTCGATGGCCGTACCGGCCGCGATCCTCGCCGGGGTCGCCGAGCCGCCCACCAGCGCCAGGTCCGTGACGTCCCGCGCGGTGAGCCCGTCGCCGCTCCGCGGGGAGGGCAGGGCGGCCACGCTCTCCACGGCGCCGCTGCCGAACGTGCCGATGACCTCCGCCGCGGGCAGCTCACCGGCGGGCAGGGGGGCCGACTCGGCGGCGACCAGCTCGCTGTAGGCCCGGCGGGAGCGGCGCACGGTCTGCGCGGCGTTGTTGATCAGGATGTCCAGCGGGCCGGCCGCCGCGACGGAGTCCGCGAGGGCCACGACCTGCGCCGGGTCGCGCAGGTCGATACCGACGATCTTCAGCCGGTGGATCCACTCGTCGCTGTCCGGCTGCGCCTTGAAGCGGCGGATCGCGTCGTTGGGGAAGCGCGTCGTCACCGTGGTGTGCGCGCCGTCGCGCAGCAGCCGCAGCGCGATGTACATGCCGATCTTCGCCCGGCCGCCGGTGAGCAGCGCGCGCCGGCCCGTGAGGTCGGTGCGGGCGTCGCGGCGGGCCCGGTTCTCCACCGCGCACGACGGGCACAGCTGGTGGTAGAACGCGTCGACCCGCACGTACCGGCCCTTGCAGACGTAGCAGGACCGGGGGCGCTGCAGGATGCCCGCGATCTCGCCGGCGGAGGAGGAGCTGGGCAGCAGGCCCTGCGTCTCGTCGTCGATGCGCTCGGCGGAGCCGGTCGCGGTGGCCTCGGTCACCGCCCGGTCGTGCGCCGTCTTCGCCGCCCGCCGCTCCTGGCGGCGGCGCTGCTTGACGGACCGGTAGATGCCGGCCGTCGCGCGCCGGACGGCGATGGCGTCCGGATGGTCGATCTCCAGCTCGTCGAGCTCCCTGAGCACATCGAGGCAGACGGCCAGGCGCTCGGGGTCGATGCCCGGCCCGTACGCCTGGCCCTCTTCTGTCACCGTCATGGCCGCCGTCGTTCCTCGATCACTCGTTTGCCGCATTCCGAAAGGGGGACTTTACGGAGCCGACCCGCCGCCCGCCAAACCCGGGCCGGCGGCGGCCCTCCCCGGCGGGGCGTCGAAGACGCAGTCACCGCACAGTCCGCCGCCCGGGCAGCGGTAGTACAGGCAGCAGGTGCGGCGCCGCAGTGCGGGCCCCCGGAGCGTTCCGGCCAGGTCCGGGTGGTCGAGCAGTTCGGCGGCGAGCGCGGCGGCCCGCCCGGCCTCCTCGGCGCGGCCGTGGCGGCGCGCCCAGCGGGTGAGCTCGCGCACGGCGCCGCCGAGCGCGGAGGCCGCGTTGCCCCACAGCAACCGCGGCGACACGGGCCCGGCGGCCCGCAGGGCGTCGCCGACCGGGCCGAGGTGGCCGTACTGGACGGCTTCCCGCAGCTCCCGCGCGGTGCCGGGGCGGGTGGCTGTGCCCGACCACCACAGCTCGTCGGGCGCGGAGCGCGTCGGGTCCCAGTGCAGCGTCCCGGGCGTCACGTCCGGGAAGACGCCGTGCAGTGCCGCCGAGCCGAGCGTCACCGACCACAGGCGCGCGGCGAGCCCGAGCTGCGCCAGGGACGCCGCCACCCGGTACTCGGGGGTCCGCAGGCCCTCCGCGACCCGGGCGACCCGCACGGCCAGGGGCGAGTCGGGAGCGGGATCCGGATGCGGCTCCGGGTCCGCGCCCGGGTCGCCCGAGTCGGAGCCGGGGCCCGGGGAGCGTCCCGCCGGCCGGGCTGCGTACGTCCGGGTGAGCGGGGCGTACCGGCCGGGGCCCGGCGGTTCGACGGGGAGCGTGAAGAAGCCGCCGACCTCGCCCACGGCCCGCAGGTCGTCGGTGGTGAGCCGCCCCGCCTCCGCTCCCATCCCGCCCCTCCCCCGCGCACACGTCCGGCCGGGCACCACCGTAGCGGTGTCCGGCCGGACGCGTGGGCGGGGGTTCAGATGCCGACGCCGCCCCTCCTGAGGTAGGCGAGGGGGTCGATGTCGGAGCCGTAGCCGGGTCCGGTGCGCACCTCGAAGTGCAGGTGCGGGCCGCTGCTGTTGCCGGTCGAACCGGACCGGGCGATGCGCTGGCCGCTGCTAACGCCCTGCCCCTCGCGGACGGAGAGGGCGGAGAGGTGCGCGTACTGGCTGTACTTGCCGTCGTGGTGCCGGATGACGATCTGGTAGCCGTACGCCCCGGCCCACCCGGCGGAGACGACGCGGCCGGAGGCCACCGCCCGCACCGAGGTGCCGGTGGGCACCGGGAAGTCGACGCCCGTGTGGTAGCCGGAGGACCAGGAGGAGCCGGCCTTGCGGTACGCGGTGCCGGGCGGGGAGTCGACGGGTGCGCTGAGGCCGTTGGAGGCGGGCCTGGCGGGAGCGGGCCGGGCGGGGGCGGGCTTGGCGACGGGCTGCGTCCTCGGCCTGGGCTTGGACGCGGTCCGCGGCTTGGCGGGGGGCTGCGGCCTGGAGGAGGTCCGCGGCTCGGGCTTGGCGGCGGGCCGGGTCCTGGGCTCGGGGTCCGCCTGTGTCGCGGTCCCGGCGGCGGACGGCGCGGTGGGCCTCGGCTCGGCCCGGGGGGTCGTGGGCCGCGGGGTGGGCCGCGGCTTCTGCCGGGCCTCGGGCCCCGGCCGGGTCCGGTCCCCGGACGCCGTCGCGGACCCGTCCGGAACGGCGGTGCGGGATTCGCCACGGGGCCCGGTGCGGGTACCGGTACGGGGCTCGGTGCGGGTACCGGGCTGCGCGGGCGCGGTCGTGCGGAGCGTCAGTCTCTGGCCGGGGAAGATGAGGTCCGGGTTCTCCCCGATGACCGTGCGGTTCCGCTCGTACAGCCGCTTCCAGCCGCCGGGCACGTCCTCCTCGGAGGCGATCCGCGACAGTGTGTCGCCGCGGGCGACGGTGTAGCTCTCGCGGCGCTGGTTCGGGATGGTGGTCGGTGTGGCGGGCCGCTCGGAGCGCTCGGCGCGGGTCTCGACGCGGTCGCCGCGCGCCTCCGCGCGGACGTCGGGCGCCTCGCCGCCCCGGGTGAGCCCCGCCCGCTGGGAACAGGTGGGCCAGGCGCGCGGGCCCTGGCCCTTGAGCACCTTCTCGGCGACGGCGATCTGCTGGTCTCTGGTGGCCAGGTCGGCGCGGGGCGCGTAGCGCGTGCCGCCGTACGCCTCCCAGGTGGACTGGGTGAACTGGAGGCCGCCGTAGTGGCCGTTGCCCGTGTTGGTCTGCCAGCGACCGGTGGACTCGCAGGCGGCGACCTTCTCCCAGACGTCGGCGGACGCCGCGTGGGCCGTCCCGGCGCCGATCAGCGGCAGCGCGCTGCCGATCGTGACGGTCAGCGACGCGCGGTTGAGACGGCTCGGCTGCTGCCGGCGGTGTCGTCCCCGTACGGCCATGGCGGTTCCCCCCTGTGCGCAGGTCAGCAGCCGCCCAAGCTAGGGGCGGGCGCCGAGGCGTGGCAAGGGGGTGCGAGGACACAAGGGGGCGCGGGGCGTCCTCGTTTGGCCGGAAACAGCGGTACCGGTGCCGCCGACGACCGGGGAATCAACACGTCCGCATGTGAACGTCGGCGCGGAGTCCCCCCGCGCGGGAGTTCCGCCGCCGGCGGGGCGGGCGGCGCGGCCT
>JAAXOU010000178.1 GCA_012396115.1 Streptomyces somaliensis DSM 40738
CACCCCCGTGCCCCGCGCCCCCGCACGGAGGACGTCGACGCGCGCCGCGCCCTCCCACCCGACGGCGGCGCGCTGCCCGGAGGCCCGGCGGTCCTCGTGCACACGGTCATGCCCCCGGCCCGGACCCGGCCGCGCACCGGCCGGCGCCAGGCGGTCGGCACACGGGACGGGGGCGGACCGGCCACCGGGCCGCGCCCGCCCCCGTCCCGACCACCCACGAGGTCAGCGGTAGTTCACGAACTGCAGCGCGAAGTCGAAGTCCTGGGCCTTCAGCAGCGCGATCACCGCCTGCAGGTCGTCCCGGCTCTTGGAACTGACCCGCAACTCCTCACCCTGCACCTGCGCCTTGACGCCCTTGGGCCCCTCATCGCGAATGATCTTGGCGACCTTCTTGGCGTTCTCCTGGGAGATGCCCTCCTGGATCGTCGCGAAGATCTTGTACTCCTTGCCGGACAGCTGCGGCTCGCCGGCGTCCAGCGACTTCAGGGAGATCCCCCGCTTCACCAGCTTGGACTCGAAGACGTCGAGGATCGCCTTGACCCGGTCCTCGGAGTTCGCCTGCATCAGGATCTTCTCGCCGGACCAGGAGATCGACGCCCCGACGTTCTTGAAGTCGTAGCGCTGGGAGATCTCCTTCGCCGCCTGGTTGAGGGCGTTGTCGACCTCCTGCCGCTCGACCTTCGAGACGATGTCGAAACTGGAGTCGGCCATGTCCTGTGGCTCCTTGCGTCGGGTGGGTGGGAGAGCGGTGGCCCGGCGCCGACCGCCCCCCAAGCCTAGCCACCCCGCCCACCCCCCGACGCTGATCAAATCCGGTGGCGGACCACCCTGGGGGATCAGGTATTGTTTACGTCGTTGCCGGGGAGCGCCTTTCGAAGGAAGCTCCGGGGCGACATCCCATGGCGGTGTGCCCGAGTGGCCAATGGGAGCGGACTGTAAATCCGTCGGCTTAGCCTACCCAGGTTCGAATCCTGGCGCCGCCACGCGCAAGACAGCCCCCTGATCAGCGGAAACACGATCAGGGGGCTGTTTCGTGTCCGTTGTGCCGCCGTTCCCGCAGGAGTGCCGCCGTTCCCGCGAGCGGGAAGCGGGTGTCAGCCGCCCGCCGCCGCCCTCACCGCCACCGGGATCGGGGTCCGGCCCGAGACGAGTTCCAGGGTGAGGCCCGCTGTCGACGGCGCCTCCAGGAGTTCGGCCAGGACCGCCGCCACGTCGTCGCGGGGGACCGGGCCGCGGCCCGTCGAGGCCTCCAACCGGACCAGGCCCGTGCCCGCGTCGTCCGTCAGCATCCCCGGGCGCAGGATCGTCCAGTCCAGGCCGTCCTTGCCCCGCACGTGCGCGTCCGCCGCGCCCTTCGCGCGCAGGTACGCGTCGAACACCTCGTCGCCCCGGTGCTCCGGGTCCGCGCCCATCGACGAGACCACCAGGTGCCGCCGCACCCCCGCCCGCTCCGCCGCGTCGGCGAACAGGATCGCCGCGTCCCGGTCCACCGTCTCCTTGCGTGCCGCTCCGCTGCCCGGTCCCGCGCCCGCGGCGAAGACCGCCGCGTCCGCCCCCTGCAGTACCGCCGCGACCATCTCCAGGGACGCCGACTCCATGTCCAGGAGCACCGGTTCGGCGCCTACCTCCCGCAGGTCGCCCGCCTGTTCCAGCTTCCGGACGATGCCCGCGACCTCGTGTCCGGAGGCCGCCAGCAGGCGCTCCAGGCGCCGCGCGACCCGACCGTGTCCTCCAGCGATGACAATGCGCATGCTCACGACCGTACGGCCCGGACGAGCGAGCAGCGTTCACGGACACGCGTCCGGCCGGACCTGCCGCGGCAGACCCGGTGCCGCCGGGTCGCCGCAGTACTCCCGCACCGCGCTCGTACGGGCCACCACCCGTCCCCGGTGCACCACGATCCGGCTGTACGCCAGCGACAACACCTCCGCCAGCCGTTCCCCGCGCACCGCCAGCAACTCCGCCGGGAACCCCGCCTCCACCCGCACCGGCGGCAGCCCCATCGCCTCCCGCGCGGTCTTGCCGACCGCCCCGTACGCCTCCGCCGGCCGCAGTCCGATCTGCGACACCAGCAGGTACGCCGCCTCCAGGGGGTCGCCGCGACCCACCGGGTTCACCGCGTCCCGCAGCGCGCCGCTGCCCGCCGCGACCCGGACGCCCGCCGACCGCAGCAGCCGCACCGGCGCCACGTCCCGCACCCCGGCGCCCGCGCACCCGCCCTGCGGCAGACAGGTCACCGTCACCCCGGCCGCCGCCAGCCGCTCCGCCACCCCCGACCGCGCGTCCGCCGGCAGTCGGGCCAGAGCCCCGCACGGGCCGATCACCACCTTCGCCCGCAGGTCGCCCGCCATCGACGCCAGCCGCGCCAGCCACGCCGGGTCGTCGCCGTCCGTGTGCAGGTCCACGGGGCGGTGGTGCTCCGCCGCCAGCCCCAGCACCGCCTCCGCGTACCCCGCCGGGTCCGGATCGAGGTCCGGGTGACCGCCGACCACCGGCGCGCCCATCCCCACCGCGTCCCGCAGCACCGCCCGCCCGTCCGCCCCCGCCGCGCCCGTCAGCAGCCGGGGCGCCGCCACCGCGCTCAGGTCGGCCAGCCCGCGCAGCGAACGCCGCGCCCCCAGCACGCCCTCCAGCGGTGCCAGCCCCCGGGCACCCCCGATCCGCACGTGCGCGCGCACCGCCGTCGCCCCGTGGCCCAACTGGAGCAGCACCGCCTCCACGGCGCGCCGCCGGACGTCCTCGGCGGTGTACGGGAGCGGGCCGGCCGCGTCACCGCCGAGCGCCGTGTCGGCGTGGGCGTGCGGTTCGGCGGGGGCCGGCAGCAGGAGGTACCCGGCGAGGTCGACACGGGCACGGTGGGGACCGAGGCTGCCGGGCGTGCCGACGGCCTCGATCCGCCCGCCGCCGAGCCGTACGTCGACGGTCCGCCCGTCGGTGAGGCGGGCACCGCACAGCAGCAGCGCGGTGGCGCCGGTGGCGGCGCCCTCCGGCGCCCGCGGCCGCTGGTCGTCGGGGGACATCGGGCTCCCGGGGAGGTCGCGGGGCTTCTGCGGGACGGGCGGTGCTGCGGGACGGGCGTGCGGGCGGCGGGACCGAGTGGCGCGGGCCGAGCTTAGGGCGGAGCCGTCCGGGTTTCACGGAGGAGCGCGGCGGTCGTACCGGCGCGGGGTGCGCCGCACGGGGGGCGGCGGGCCCGCGGACCGGCCGTCCGCGCCGGTCCGTCCGGGCGGGCAGGGCCTTTGACGTGGCGCGCCCCGCCTTCCCCACCGGTTCCGGAACCCCGGAGGCCGGCGCGGGAAGGCGGGGGACCGGCCCGGCGAACGGATTTGGGTGAACGGCCGCGGACCGTGTAATGTCTTCATCGCTCGCCCCAATAGCTCAGTCGGCAGAGCGTCTCCATGGTAAGGAGAAGGTCTACGGTTCGATTCCGTATTGGGGCTCTGGTGTGGGGAGATCCTCACCTTCGGGTGAGGTGATCCATACATCAAAGCGGTGTAGCTCAGTCGGTAGAGCAAGCGGCTCATAATCGCTGTGTCACCGGTTCAAGTCCGGTCACCGCTACTCTCAGTAGCCGATTGTGGGGTCGGTCCTTCGATCGGCTACTATTTCTGCGTTCAATCCGTTCATCCGTCCGTCAAGGAGCACTCACGTGGCTGCCACCGACGTCCGCCCGAAGATCACGCTGGCCTGCGTGGAGTGCAAGGAGCGGAACTACATCACCAAGAAGAACCGGCGTAACAACCCGGACCGTCTTGAGATGAAGAAGCACTGCCCGCGCTGCAACGCGCACACCGCGCACCGCGAGACGCGCTGAAACAGGCTCGTACACGAGGCCGTCCCCACCGGGGGCGGCCTCGTGCCGTTTCCCCGACAAGTCCGGAACAGAGCAGGGACCGCAGGAGGTACCGGGTACATGGCGCTCGACCAGTCCTTCGTCGGACGGAGCTATCCGCCCACCGAGCCGTACGAGGTCGGCCGGGAGAAGATCCGCGAGTTCGCCGAGGCCATCGGAGACGAGAACCCGGTCTTCACCGACCCGGGGGCGGCGAAGGCGCTCGGTCACCCCGATGTGATCGCGCCTCCGACCTTCGTGTTCACCGTCACCTTCAGGGCCGCCGGTCGGGTGATCGCCGACCCGCGCCTCGGGCTCGACTACAGCCGGGTCGTGCACGGCGACCAGAGGTTCGCGTACAGCAGGCCCGTACGGGCGGGGGACCGGCTGACGGTCACCTCCACCATCGAGACGGTCAAGTCGCTCGCGGGGAACGACGTCCTCGACATCCGGGGCGAGGTGCACGACGAGGCGGGCGAGCACGTCGTGACGGCGTGGACGAAGCTCGTGGCGCGCGCGGCAGAGGGGGAGTGAGGAACACCATGACCGCGAAGGTCTCCTTCGACGAGGTAGAGGTCGGCGCGGAGCTGCCGCCGCGGGACTTCCCCGTGACGCGCGCCACGCTGGTGCGGTACGCGGGCGCGTCCGGCGACTTCAACCCCATCCACTGGAACGGGAGGCACGCCCGCGAGGTCGGCCTGCCGGACGTCATCGCGCACGGCATGTTTACGATGGCCGAGGCCGCGCGGGTCGTCACCGACTGGGTGGGCGACCCGGGCGCGCTCGTCGAGTACGGCGTCCGCTTCACCAGACCGGTCGTCGTCCCGGACGACGAGGAGGGCGCGCTGATCCGGGTCACCGCCAAGGTCGCGGCCAAGCTCGACGACCGCCGCGTCCGCGTGGACCTGACGGCCACGAGCGACGGCCAGAAGGTGCTGGGCATGGCCCGCGCGGTGGTCCGGCTCGCCTGAAGCCCCGCCGGCCGGGGCCGGCCCGCCGCCCCGGCGACGGAGGCGGCGCCGCCCCGGCCGCGCCGCCTCCGGCGGGCCGGGTCCGGCGACGGGGGCACCGTAGGCTGGGCGGGTGCAGGTTACCCATGACGCTCCGCTCGCCCCGCTGACCACCTTCCGGCTCGGGGGCCCCGCCAGGCGGCTGATCACCGCCCGTACCGACGAGGAGGTCGTCGCCGCCGTACGCGACGCCGACCGGACCGGTACGCCGCTGCTCGTCATCGGCGGCGGGTCCAACCTGGTCATCGGCGACAAGGGCTTCGACGGCACCGCCCTGCACATCGCCACCGGCGGCTTCCGCCTCGACGGCACGCGGCTGGAGCTGGCCGCCGGCGAGGTGTGGTCCGACGCCGTCGCCCGCACCGTCGAGGCCGGGCTCGCCGGCGTCGAGTGCCTGGCCGGCATCCCCGGCTCGGCCGGCGCCACCCCGATCCAGAACGTGGGCGCGTACGGCCAGGAGGTCGCCACCACGCTCACCGAGGTCGTGGCGTACGACCGCCGCGCCGAGGAGGTCGTCGCCCTCCCCGGCGCCGAGTGCGCCTTCTCCTACCGGCACAGCCGCTTCAAGGCCGAACCCGACCGGTTCGTCGTCCTGCGCGTCCGGTTCGAGCTGGAGGACGCCGGGGGGCTGAGCGCCCCCGTCCGGTACGCGGAGACCGCCCGCGTCCTCGGCGTCGAGCCCGGCGACCGGGTCCCCGTGGCCGACGCCCGCAAGGCCGTCCTCGCCCTGCGCGCGGGCAAGGGCATGGTCCTCGACCCCGACGACCACGACACCTGGTCCGCCGGCTCGTTCTTCACCAACCCGATCCTCGACGACGCCCAGTACGCGGCCTTCCTGGACCGCGTGCGCGACCGCCTCGGGCCCGACGCCGCCCCGCCCGCCTACCCCGCCGGCGACGGCCGGACCAAGACGTCGGCGGCCTGGCTGATCGACAGGGCCGGCTTCACCAAGGGGTACGGGACCGGTCCCGCCCGCATCTCCACCAAGCACACCCTCGCCCTCACCAACCGCGGCGACGCCACCACCGAGGACCTCCTCGCCCTCGCGCGCGAGGTCGTCGCCGGCGTCCGCGACGCGTTCGGCGTCACGCTGGTCAACGAGCCGGTGACGGTCGGCGTCAGCCTCTGACCCGGCCCGGGGGCCGGTGCCCGGAAGCCGGAGGGGACCCGCCGGGCCGCCGGGTGGGCGACGGGGCCCCGGGCGCGGACCCGGCCACCGCCCCGCCCGGGCGGCCGGCCCCGGGGCTCACCCGCCCGCCAGCCACGCGTCGATCCCCGACAGCAGCTTCGCGCGCGTGTCCGCGGGCGCCACCGAACCCCGCACCGACTGCCGCGCCAGTTCCGCCAGCTCCGCGTCGGTGAAGGCGTGGTGGTGCCGGGCGATCTCGTACTGCTCCGCCAGCCGCGCCCCGAACAGCAGCGGGTCGTCCGCGCCCAGCGCCATCGGCACGCCCGCGTCGAAGAGCGTCCGCAGCGGTACGTGCCCGGGCTTCTCGTACACCCCCAGCGCCACGTTCGACGCCGGGCACACCTCGCAGGTCACGCCCTTCTCGGCGAGCCGCCGCAACAGCCTGGGGTCCTCCACGGCCCGTACGCCGTGGCCGATGCGCGACGCCCGCAGGTCGTCCAGGCAGTCCCGGACCGACGCCGGACCCGTCAGCTCGCCCCCGTGCGGCACCGCCAGCAGCCCGCCCTCCCGGGCGATCGCGAACGCCCGGTCGAAGTCGCGCGCCATCCCGCGCCGCTCGTCGTTCGACAGCCCGAACCCGACGACGCCCCGGTCCGCGTACCTCACCGCCAGCCGGGCCAGCGTGCGCGCGTCCAGCGGGTGCTTCATCCGGTTCGCCGCCACCACGACCCGGATGCCCAGGCCGGTGTCCCGGGAGGCCGCCGCCACCGCGTCCAGGATGACCTCCAGCGCCGGGATCAGACCCCCCAGCCGCGGCGCGTACGACGTGGGGTCCACCTGGATCTCCAGCCAGCCCGACCCGTCCCGCACGTCCTCCTCGGCCGCCTCCAGCACCAGCCGCCGGATGTCCTCCGGCTCCCGCAGGCAGGAGCGTGCGATGTCGTACAACCGCTGGAACCGGAACCAACCGCGCTCGTCGGTGGCCCGCAGCCTCGGCGGTTCCCCGCCGGTCAGCGCCTCGGGCAGGTGGACGCCGTACTTGTCGGCCAGCTCCAGCAGGGTGGAGGGCCGCATCGAACCCGTGAAGTGCAGGTGCAGGTGGGCCTTGGGCAGCAGTTTCAGATCGCGGACGTGCTCCATCCCGGGATCCTGCCGCAGACCGGCGTCCCGGAACAGCCCCTTTCTCCGAACGGGTAGCCGCGGGAACGAAAGAGCGGGCCCCGGCCGGGAGGTCCGGCCGGGGCCCGCCCACCGGGGGCGCCGCGCCTAGTCGCGCGCCTCCGCCAGCAGCTTCTGCATCCGCGACACGCCCTCGGCCAGGTCCTCGTCCCCCAGCGCGTACGACAGGCGCAGGTAGCCCGGCGTGCCGAACGCCTCGCCCGGGACCACGGCGACCTCGACCTCGTCCAGGATCAGCGCGGCCAGCTCCACGGACGTCCGCGGGCGCTTCCCCCGGATCTCCCTGCCCAGCAGCCCCTTCACCGAGGGGTACGCGTAGAAGGCGCCCTCCGGCGTCGGGCAGACCACGCCGTCGATCTCGTTCAGCATCCGTACGATCGTCCGGCGGCGCCGGTCGAACGCGGCGCGCATCTCCGCGACCGCGTCGAGGTTCCCGGAGACGGCGGCGAGCGCGGCGACCTGGGCGACGTTGGAGACGTTCGACGTGGCGTGCGACTGCAGGTTCGTCGCGGCCTTCACCACGTCCTTCGGGCCGAGGATCCACCCGACGCGCCAGCCCGTCATGGCGTACGTCTTGGCCACCCCGTTGACGACGACGCACTTCTCGCGCAGCTCGGGCACGAGCGCCGGCAGCGAGGTGAAGACCGCGTCGCCGTACACCAGGTGCTCGTAGATCTCGTCCGTCAGGACCCACAGGCCGTGCTCGACGGCCCAGCGGCCGACCGCCTCCGCGTCCTCCCGGGAGTAGACGGCACCGGTCGGGTTGGACGGCGAGACGAACAGGACGACCTTGGTCCGCTCCGTCCGGGCCGCCTCCAGTTGCTCCACGGAGACGCGGTAACCCGTGGTCTCGTCGGCGACGACCTCCACGGGGACGCCGCCGGCCAGCCGGATCGACTCCGGGTACGTCGTCCAGTACGGGGCCGGGACGATGACCTCGTCGCCCGGGTCCAGGATCGCGGCGAACGCCTCGTAGATGGCCTGCTTGCCGCCGTTGGTGACCAGCACCTGGGAGGGCTCCACCTCGTACCCGGAGTCCCGCAGCGTCTTGGCGGCGATCGCGGCCTTCAGCTCGGGGAGGCCCCCGGCCGGCGTGTAGCGGTGGTACCTGGGGTCGCGGCAGGCTTCCGCGGCCGCCTCGACGATGTAGTCGGGCGTCGGGAAGTCGGGCTCGCCGGCGCCGAAGCCGATCACCGGGCGACCGGCGGCCTTGAGGGCCTTGGCCTTGGCGTCGACGGCGAGGGTCGCGGACTCGGAGATCGCGCCGATGCGGGCGGAGACCCGGCGCTCGGTCGGAGGGGTTGCAGCGCTCATGCGGCCCATCGTCCCAGACCGCGCGGGGGCCGGGGACACGGGTTTCGCCCAGCGGGCGGCGGTGCCGCCCACCCGTTCGCACGGCGGACCGGAGGGCTCCGCGAGGGGCCGGGGGACGGCGGGCCGGAGGGGCGGCACGAGGCCCGCCGGGGCTTTCTGTTCGACGCGGGGACGCCGAGCACGTACACTCTCTGCTCGTTGGCCCTCGCCGACCGCACCGTGAGCACGGCTCGGGATGCGGTAGGTTGGGGGAGAACCACAAAGGGTCGTAGCTCAATTGGTAGAGCACTGGTCTCCAAAACCAGCGGTTGGGGGTTCAAGTCCCTCC
>JAAXOU010000179.1 GCA_012396115.1 Streptomyces somaliensis DSM 40738
CGCCGCGTGGCTGCCGCGCAGCCGGTCCGCGGCGCTCGCGGTGGGCCCGACCGGCACGGACCTCACCACGGACGGCGGCCGCACCTGGCGGAGCGTCGGCACCGGTTCGTACGACACCGTCGACTGCGCCCCCGACTCCGGCTGCTGGGCGTCCGGGGAACGGGGCGCGGTGGCGCGGCTCGCCGTACGAGGGGGCGCCGGCCGCGGTGGGACCGCCTAAGCTGGCGGGCACCATGACGATCATCGAGACACCCGCCGGCTGGCCCCGCGACGAGGCCGCGGCCCTGGCCCTCCAGGACGAACTGCGCGCCCGCGTGGTGCTGGACGAGCCGGGGCCCCCGCCCGGCACGGGCCTGGTGACCGGGGTCGACGTGGCGTACGACGACGAGCGCGACCTCGTCGCCGCGGCCGCCGTCGTGCTGGACGCCCGCACCCTCGACGTGGTCGACGAGGCCACCGCGGTCGGCCGCGTCTCCTTCCCGTACGTGCCGGGGCTCCTCGCCTTCCGCGAGCTGCCCGCCGTCCTCGCCGCGCTGGAGGCCCTGACGGCCGGGCCTGGCCTGGTCGTCTGCGACGGCTACGGGCGGGCCCACCCGCGCCGCTTCGGCCTCGCCAGCCACCTCGGCGTGCTCACCGGCCTGCCGGTGTTCGGCGTCGCCAAGAACCCCTTCGCCTTCACCTGCGAGCAGCCCGGCCCCCGTCGCGGCGACGCCTCTCCGCTGCTGGCCGGGGAGGAGGAGGTGGGGCGCGCCCTGCGCACCAGGGACGGCGTCAAACCGGTCTTCGTCTCGGCAGGGCACCGCGTCGCCCTGGACCGGGCCTGCGCCCACACGCTGGCGCTGACGCCCCGCCACCGCCTGCCGGAGACCACCCGGCAGGCGGACGCCCTGTGCCGCCGGGCCCTGCGGGAGGCCGCGGTCCGGCAGGGGAGCGGCGTGTGATCGGCCGCCTCCAGTGCGTGGTCCTGGACTGCCCCGACCCGCTGCGCCTCGCCCGCTTCTACGAGGGCGTACTGGGCGGCGCCGTGAACCGGCCCGATCCCCGCTGGTCCCTCGACGGCGACTGGGCCACGCTCCACCTCGACGACGGGCGCGTCCTGGCCTTCCAGCGGGCCGCCGACCACCGGCCGCCCCGCTGGCCCGACCCGGAGCACCCCCAGCAGTTCCACCTCGACGTCGGCGTGGACGACCTGGCGAGCGCCCGCGCCGCGGTCCTGGCGCTGGGCGCGACGGTCCTGGAGGAGGGCGGCCCGGAGCGGAGCTGGACCGTGTGCGCCGACCCGGCCGGCCACCCGTTCTGCCTCGTGCGGGAGTGACCGGCGCGCCCCGCCCGGCTCAGCGGGCGTCGGCCACCCGGAACCGGACGCCCGCCCTGCGCAACCGCTCCAGCAGCGCGTCGCCCATCGCGACGGCCGTCGTCACCTGCCCGGCCGCCGGCGGCAGGCCCCCGTCGAAGGCGAGGCACAGCGCCGACTCGGCGAGCATCTTCGCCGTCTCGTCGTAACCCGGGTCACCGCCCGACACCTCCGCGCACACCCGCCGCCCGCCGCCCTCGCCGACGAACCGCACCCGGAACCAGCTGCGCCGCCTGCGCTCCGCGTCCGGACCGGCGCCCGGCCCGTGGCGCTCCATCAGCCACCGCCGGGCCGGCGGGAGCTGGGCCAGCGCGAAGCCCGCCCCCACGGCCGCCGCGCCGCCCAGCGCCACCGGCAGGGTGCGCACCTCCGCGTAGTGCCGGTACCGGAAGTCCGGCCCGTACAGCGGCAGCGCCGCCGCCGACCGGGCCACGATCCGCGGGTCCAGCGTCGGCAGCGGCAGCGCCCACGCCCCGGCCTCCCGGCTGAACCGGGGGCCGCCCAGCGGCGTCCGGACCCGCCGCCCCACCCGCCGCGGCTCGTGCAGCCGCCGCTCCCGGGCCGCCCGCGCCGTCTGCCGGACCCGGCCCAGGGCGGTGAGCGCGGAGGCGAGGGTGCCGCCCGAGAAGCCGGCGCTCGTGTGGACGAAGCCGTCGACCCGCAGCGGCACGTCCCGCGGCAGGTGCCGCACGGTGAAGTACACGCCCAGGTCGTGCGGGACCGAGTCGAAGCCGCAGGCGTGCACCAGCCGCGCCCCCGTCTCCCGCGCCCGCGCGTCGTGGCGCACGTACGTCAGGTCGACGAACTCCGGTTCACCGGTCAGGTCGAGGTAGTCCGTGCCCGCCTCGGCGCAGGCGGCGACGAGCGGTTCGCCGTACCAGACGTAGGGGCCGACCGCCGTGGCGACCACCCGCGCCGACTCCGCGAGGCCCCGCAGCGCCCGCGCGTCGCCGGCGTCCGCGACCAGCAGCGGCAGGCCGGCGCACCCCGGGTGCTCGGCGGCGAGCGCCTCGCGCAGCCGCTCCAGCCGGCCCCGGTCCCGCCCGGCGAGCGCCCAGCGGCAGCCGGCCGGGGCGTGCGCGGCGAGGTGGCGGGCGGTGAGTTCCCCGACGAACCCGGTCGCTCCGAAGAGGACCACGTCGAACGCCCGTTCCGTGCCGTTCCGCGTGTCCATGGGGTCCTCCGCCGCTCGCCGTGGTGGGCTGGTCCTTGAGGAGGCCGAGGGTAGCGCCCCGCGCTCCCGCGCCCGGCGGGAGCCGTCCGCCTCCCCACCGGGAGGGTCGTGCACGGGGGTGGCACGTTCCCCACCTCACCGCCGTCACAGCGGAAGTGTCACAGTGGGGCCGTGAGGGGACGGACGACGGCGGCGGGGGACGGCCCGCTCCACGGGGTCCACGGGGTCCGCGTGGCCGGGGCCGCGGGCACCGGTCCCGGCCCGCACGCGGCGGTGCTCCTCGCCGGCCCCGGGGCCGGCGCGCCCCGCGCGGCCGTCCGCCCCGCCCCTCATCGACGGTGAAGCGACCCCAGCGACGCGAAAGGCCCCACCCGTGACCACCGAAGCGTACGTGTACGAGGCGATCCGCACCCCCCGCGGACGCGGCAAGGCCGGCGGCTCCCTGTACGGCACCAAGCCCGTCGACCTCGTCGTCGGCCTGATCCGGGAGCTGCTCGCCCGGCACCCCGGCCTCGACCCGGCCGCCGTCGACGACATCGTCCTCGGCGTCGTCTCGCCCGTCGGAGACCAGGGCTCCGACATCGCCAGGATCGCGGCCATCGCCGCCGGACTGCCCGACACGGTCGCCGGCGTCCAGGAGAACCGCTTCTGCGCCTCCGGTCTCGAAGCGGTCAACGCGGCCGCCGCGAAGGTCCGCTCCGGCTGGGAGGACCTCGTCCTGGCCGGCGGCGTCGAGTCGATGTCCCGGGTGCCGATGGGCTCCGACGGCGGCGCCTGGATGGCCGACCCGATGACCAACCTCGCCACCGGGTTCGTCCCGCAGGGCGTCGGCGCCGACCTCATCGCCACCGTGGAGGGCTTCTCCCGGCGCGACGTCGACGAGTACGCCGCGCTCTCCCAGGAGCGCGCCGCCGCCGCCTGGAAGGAGGGCCGCTTCGACCGGTCCGTCGTCCCCGTCCGGGACCGCAGCGGGCTCGTCGTCCTCGACCGGGACGAGCACCTGCGCCCCGGCACCACCGCCGACTCCCTCGCCGCGCTCAAGCCGTCCTTCGCCGGCATCGGGGAGTCGGGCGGCTTCGATGCCGTCGCCCTGCAGAAGTACCACTGGATCGAGAGGATCGAGCACGTCCACCACGCCGGCAACTCCTCCGGCCTCGTCGACGGCGCCGCACTCGTCGCCGTCGGCTCCCGCGAGGCCGGCGAGCGCTACGGGCTGACGCCCCGCGCCCGCGTCGTCTCCGCGGCCGTCTCCGGCTCCGACCCCACCATCATGCTCACCGGACCGGCCCCCGCCAGCCGCAAGGCCCTGGCCAAGGCCGGGCTCACCATCGACGACATCGACCTGGTGGAGATCAACGAGGCGTTCGCCGCGGTCGTCCTGCGCTACGCCCGCGACATGGACCTGCCCCTCGACAGGATCAACGTCAACGGCGGCGCCATCGCGCTCGGCCACCCCCTCGGCGCCACCGGCGCGATGATCCTCGGCACCCTCGTCGACGAACTGGAGCGCCGGGACCAGCGGTACGGCCTCGCCACCCTCTGCGTCGGCGGCGGCATGGGCATCGCCACCGTCGTCGAGCGCCTCTGACCGTCCCGTCCGGACCCCGCAACGGAGAGAAGCACCCATGACCGCCATGCCGACGCGTTCCACCATCCGCTGGGAGCAGGACGAGACCGGCGTCGTCACCCTCGTCCTCGACGACCCCGAGCAGTCCGCCAACACCATGAACGAGGCGTTCCGCGCCTCCATCGCCGCCGTCGCCGACCGCGCGGAGGCCGAGAGGGACTCCATCCGCGGCATCGTCTACACCTCCGCCAAGAAGACCTTCTTCGCGGGCGGCGACCTCAAGGACATGATGGGGGCCGGCCCCGCCGACGCCCGGCGGGTCTTCGAGGCGGCCTGCGACATCAAGCGCTCCCTGCGCCGCATCGAGACCCTCGGCAAGCCCGTCGTCGCCGCGATCAACGGCTCCGCGCTCGGCGGCGGCTACGAGATCGCCCTCGCCTCCCACCACCGCATCGCCCTCGACGCGCCCGGCTCCAGGATCGGCCTGCCCGAGGTCACGCTCGGCCTCCTGCCCGGAGGCGGCGGCGTCGCCCGCACCGTACGGCTCATGGGCGTCACCGACGCCCTGACGAAGGTCCTCCTCCGGGGCACGCGGTACTCGCCGCGGCGGGCCCTGGCCAACGGCCTGGTCCACGAGGTCGCCGGCACGCCCGAGGAGATGCTCGCCGGGGCCCGCGCGTTCGTCGACGCGCACCCCGAGTCCCGCCAGCCCTGGGACGAGCCCGGCCACCGGATCCCCGGCGGGACGCCCGCGGACCCGAAGTTCGCGGCGAACCTCCCCGCCTTCCCCGCCAACCTCAGGAAGCAGCTGAACGGCGCCCCGTTCCCGGCGCCCCGCAGCATCCTCGCGGCGGCCGTCGAGGGCTCCCAGGTCGACTTCGAGACGGCGTGCGTCATCGAGGCCCGCTACTTCACCGAGCTGGTCACCGGGCAGACCGCCAAGAACATGATCCAGGCGTTCTTCTTCGACCTCCAGGCCGTCGAGGCCGGCCGCAGCCGTCCCCGGGGGGCGGAGCCGCGCAGGGTCCGCAGGGCCGCCGTCCTCGGCGCCGGGACGATGGGCGCCGGCATCGCGTACGCCTGCGCCGGGGCGGGCATCGAGGTCGTCCTCAAGGACGTCACCGAGGAGGCCGCCGCCAGGGGCAGGGCGTACTCCGAGAGGCTCTGCGCCAGGGCCGTCGAGCGGGGCCGCACCACCCGGGAGGAGGCCGACGCACTGCTCGCCCGGATCCGGCCGACGGCCGACGCGGCGGACCTCGCCGGCTGCGACGCCGTGATCGAGGCCGTCTTCGAGGACACGGCGCTCAAGCAGCGGGTGTTCCGGGAGGTCCAGGACGTCGTGGCGCCGGACGCGCTGCTCTGCTCCAACACCTCCACACTGCCGATCACCGTCCTCGCGGAGGGCGTGGAGCGGCAGGCGGACTTCGTCGGCCTGCACTTCTTCTCGCCGGTCGACAGGATGCCACTGGTGGAGATCGTCAGGGGCGAGCGGACCGGCGAGGAGGCGCTCGCCCGGGCGTTCGACCTGGTCCGGCAGATCCGCAAGACGCCGATCGTCGTCAACGACTCGCGGGGCTTCTTCACCTCGCGGGTCATCGGCCGGTTCGTCGACGAGGGCGTCGCCATGGTCGGGGAGGGCGTAGAACCCGCGTCGGTCGAGCAGGCGGCGGGCCAGGCCGGGTACCCGGCGAAGGTGCTGTCCCTGGTGGACGAGCTGACCCTGACCCTGCCCCGCGGGATCCGCGCGGAGGCGCGGCGCGCGGTGGAGGAGGCGGGCGGCACCTGGCACGCGTACCCGGCGGAGGCCGTCCTCGACCGCATGGTCGACGAGTTCGGACGCCCGGGCCGCAGCGGCGGGGCCGGTTTCTACGAGTACGACGGGGAGGGCCGCCGCACCCGCCTGTGGCCGGGGCTGCGGGAGCACTTCACCCGGCCGGGCGCGGCCGTCCCGTTCGAGGACATGAAGGAGCGCATGCTCTTCTCCCAGACGCTCGAATCGGTGCGCTGCCTGGAGGAGGGCGTCCTCACCTCGGTCGCCGACGCCAACATCGGCTCGCTGCTGGGCATCGGCTTCCCCGCCTGGACGGGCGGCGTGCTGCAGTACGCCAACGGCTACGAGGGCGGGCTGCCCGGCTTCGTCGCCCGGGCCCGCGAACTGGCCGAACGCTACGGCGAGCGCTTCGACCCGCCGGCGACGCTGGTGGAGAGGGCGGAGGCGGGCGGGACCTTCACCGACTGATCCCGCGGGCCCGCGCCCGCCCCGCCGCTCCGGTTCGGCGTGCGTCAGGCGCTCCGCCGCGTCCGGCGCCCAGGCGGCCACGAGGGCCCGGTGGACGGCCGGGCCGTCGGCGTCCACGTCGGGGAGCCGCTCCAGGTACCGCTCGATGGCGGCGAGGGCCGTGCCCCGGTGCTGGAGTTCCTCGACGGGCGCCGGCCGCGCCGGGTGCTCGGGCCCGTACCGGTCGACGCGGCGGGGTCCGATGGCGGGCGGGGCCGGCAGCCCGCGGGTGCCGTAGAAGCGGATGGCGCGGGCGGTGGCCCCCGCACGGGCGGCCGGCTCGTCCACGGTGCACACCTGCGCCTGCGCCTCGGCCGCCACGGCGCCCCCTCTCCCCTCGCGGTGCCGCACTGCCGCAGCAGTGGTGCCGCCCCGCCGCCGGGGCCGCGTGCGGGCGCGCTCCGGGAAATCCCGTTGCCCGCACGGCCCCGGGATGGTCGGGTGATCCGATGGACGACGCGGAGGTACTGGCCCTGTTCGACCGCCGGATGCGGCGGGAGGCCCCGCCGGACGGACCCGGGTGCCGGGTGGAGCGGGCCGGGGAGGTGGTCCGGCAGACCGGCCCGGCGGAGGCGTGGAACGGCGTGCTGTGGAGCGGGCTGACGGCCGCCACGGCGGACCGCGCGATCCGGGAGCAGATCCGCCACTACACCGCCCTCGGGCGGGAGTTCGAGTGGAAGCTGTACGAGCACGACCGGCCGGACGACCTCGGCGAACGGCTCCGCGCCGCCGGGTTCGCGGCCGGGCCGCGCGAGGCCCTCATGGTCGCCGCGACCTCCCGGATCGCCGCCGTCGCCGCCGCACCGCCCGCCGGCGTGGAACTGCTGCCGGTGACGGACGCCGCCGGGGTGGACCTCGTGGCGGAGGTCCACGACCGGGCGTTCGGCACGGACGGCTCCCGCCTGCGGCGGCGGCTGCTCCGGCAGCTCGCCGAGCGGCCCGGCACGCTCGTCGCCGTCGTCGCCGTGGCGGACGGAGGGCCGGTCGGCTCGGCGCGCGTGGAACTCGTGCCCGGCACCGGCTTCGCCGGGCTGTGGGGCGGGGGCACCGTGCCGGAGTGGCGGGGCAGGGGCGTCTACCGGGCCCTCGTCGCCCACCGGGCCCGGATCGCCGCCGAACGCGGCTTCTCCCGGCTCCAGGCCGACGCGTCCGACGACAGCCGCCCCGTCCTGGAGCGCCTCGGCTTCGCGGTGCTCTCCACCACCACCCCGTACGACTACCGCCCGGACGCCACCACCGGGTAGTGGTCCGACAGGTCGGTGTACGTGTAGGAGGTGCCCCAGCTCTTCACGGTCCAGGGGGCGCTGTGCTCCTTGACCACCAGGTTGGTCCAGCCGGCCGGGCGCACGTGCCCGGCGCGGTGCAGCACGTGGTCGAGGTCCTCGCGCGGGTAGCCCGGGTACCGCTCGGCGGCGATGGAGTTCTCGGCCGTGTCGAAGGAGTGGGAGTGGCCGGTGCGGGCGTCCGCGTCGGCCAGGCCCGCGTCGGCGAGCATCGTCGCGTACTCCGGGGTGCGCGAGTCGACGTTGAGGTCGCCCGCCACGATCACCTGCTCCGACGCGGGGATGCCCTTGCCGTCCAGGAAGGCGTCCATCGCCCGGAACTGCCGCGCCCGCGTCTGCTCGGCCTCGCCCGCCGAACAGCCGGGATCGGTCGACTGGGCGTGGGTGCCGACCACGTGGACGCGCCGGCCGCCCACGTCCAGCACCGCGTACACGAAGCCCTTGTTGGAGTGCCGGTCCGCGCCGCACGCGTCCTTGTAGACGTACTGCTCCTTGCGCAGGATCGGCCACCTGCTCAGCACCGCCACCCCGCCGTCCTCGACCGTGACCGGGGAGTAGGACCCGGCGGTGGCGTCCCAGCCGGAGGTGCCGCGGCCCATCACGGGCGTCCGGTACGGGTACTGGGCGGCGGCGTTCCCCATCAGCGCGTCCGACGCGGTGTTGTCGAACGCCTCCTGGACCACCACCACGTCGTTGCCCTGGAAGAACGGCGCCGCCGGGATGGCCCTGGCGCGGTGGTCCTGCCCCCAGTTCGGGTACAGCGCCCGGCTGAAGAGGAAGACGTTGTACGTGAGGACCCTCAGGTTCGGCGCGGCCTCGGCGGGCCCGGCCGCCGCCGGCGGGGCGGCGGCCAGCGAGACCGCGGCGAGGGCGGCGGACACGGCGGCGGACACTACGGCGCGCGGCACGGAGCGCGACTGGGACGCGGGCACGGCGGACTCCCTCGTGGGGGCTGGGAACGGGACGGAGCGCCGCTCATCCAAGCAGCCGCGGTTACCCTCGGGTGGCCCCCCGGTGGAGGGCACCTGGC
>JAAXOU010000018.1 GCA_012396115.1 Streptomyces somaliensis DSM 40738
GGTGGGGATGGGGAACGCCGGGTCGGTGGAGTCCGTCGACAACCGCGGGTCGGCGAGGAGTTCCCGTGCCGCGGCGTGGCCGGTGACGAACCAGACGAGGCGGCCGTCGTAGAGGCGGACCCGGGAGGCCGGGCGCCGCCGCGGGGGAGCGGTGGTCGAAGGCGATCAGCGGACCGCCCGTCAGCGGGTGCTCCAGCACCGCCGCCCGCACCCCGAACACCTCCGCCAGCAGCTCCGGCGTCAGCACCTCCCGCGGCGTCCCCGACGCCACCACCCGCCCCCGGTGCAGCACGTGCAACCGGTCGCAGACGGACGCCGCCGCGTTCAGGTCGTGCAGCGACACCAGCGTCGTACGCCGCTGCTCCCGCAGCAGCGCCAGCAGCTCCACCTGGTGCAGGACGTCCAGGTGGTTCGTCGGCTCGTCCAGCACCAGCACCTCCGGGTCCTGCGCCAGCGCCCGCGCCAGCAGCACCCGCTGCCGCTCGCCCCCGGAGAGCGCCGAGAAGGACCGGTCGTGCGCCGCGCCCATCCCGACCCGCTCCAGCGCCCGAGCCACCACGGCCCGGTCGGACGCGTCCTCACCGGAGAACGGCCCCTTGTACGGCGTGCGCCCCATCACGACGACGTCGCGGACCGTCAGGTCGAAGTCGACGGCCCGCTCCTGCGGCAGCGCCGCCACGCACCGCGCCGCCCGGGCGGGCGACAGGTCCCGCACGTCGTGCCCGTCGACCAGGACCCGGCCGGCCGCCGGGCGCAGGTGCCGGTACACGGTGCGCAGCACGCTCGACTTGCCGCTGCCGTTCGGCCCGACGAGCCCCGCGATCTCACCGTCCGCGGCGATCAGGTGGACGCCCGACACGACGGCCCGGCCCGCGTAGGCGACGCTCAGCTCCTCCAGGGTGACGTTCACGCGCCCCCTCCGAGCCGCCGGTCGAGCAGGTACAGCAGCGCGGGCGCGCCGATCAGGGAGGTGACGACGCTGACCGGCAGCTCCTGCGCGTCCAGCGCCGTACGGCACACCAGGTCCACCACGACGAGCAGCACCGCCCCGAACAGCGCCGACACCGGCAGGAGCCGCCGGTGGTCCGAGCCGACGAGGAGCCGGCAGGCGTGCGGGACCATCAGGCCGACGAAGGCGATCGCCCCGGACACGGCCACGAGCACCGCCGTCAGGAAGCTGGTCGTGGCGAACAGTTCGCGGCGCAGCCGCGCCGGGTCCACGCCGAGCCCCGCCGCCGTCTCGTCGCCCATCATCATCGTGTTCAGCGCCCGGGCCCGCGCCATGAGCGCCAGCAGCACCGCCGGCACGGCCGCGGCCGGCCCGGAGAGGGTCTCCCAGGTGGCCCCGCCGAGGCTGCCCATCAGCCAGAACAGCACGCCCTGCGTCTGCTGCTCGTCCCCGGCCTGCAGCACGAGGTAACTGGTGAACCCGCTCAGGAACTGCCCGATGCCCACCCCCGCCAGCACCAGCCGCAGCGGCGAGAAGCCGCCCCCGCGCCGCGCGACCAGCCACACCAGCGCGAACGTGGCCAGCGCCCCGGCGAACGCGGCGCCCGCCGTGCCGAGCCCGGCCCCGAACGCCCCGCCCGCGCCCAGCCCCAGCACCAGCGCGCCCACCGCGCCGAGCGAGGCTCCGGAGGAGATGCCGAGCAGGTACGGGTCGGCGAGCGGGTTCCGCACCAGCGCCTGCACCGCCGTGCCGACGAGACCGAGCCCCGCGCCGACGAGGGCCGCCAGCAGGGCGCGCGGCAGGCGCAGCTGCCAGACGATCAGGTCCGACGTGCCCGGCCGGGGCTCCTCCCCGGACAGCCGCCACAGCACCACCGACCACACCTCGCGCGCGGGCACGTCCGTCGACCCCCGCGCCACGGCGAACGTGAGCGCGACGAGCAGCGCCGCGCCCAGCACGGCGCAGAGGAGGCCGGCCCGCACGTGCCGGACCCCGGGCACCCGCTCCGGCTCCGCACCGGTCCGGGAGGCCCGGGGGGTCGCGTCCACCGTCGGCACTACCGGCCGGCCTTCACCCTGTTCGGGTACAGCGTCGCCGCGATCCTCTCCACGGCCTCGGCGTTGCGCACCCCGGCGATGGTCGTCGCCTCGGAGCCGATCCGCACGTACCTGCCCTTCTCGACGGCCTTGAGGCCGCGCGTCGCCGGGTTGCCCTCCAGCCAGGCGCGGGCCTCGTCGAACGCCTTCTCGGTGGCGGCGGCGCTGCCCCGGTTGCGGACGGCCAGCTGGATCCAGTCCGGATCGGCCGAGACCACGTCCTCCCAGCCGACCTGCTTGAACGTGTCGTCGCAGTCGGCGAAGACGTTCCGGGCGCCCGCCAGCGTGATCACCCCGTTCGCGACCTGCCGGTTGCAGACCGCGACGGGCTGCTTGGTGCCGGCGTCGTAGTCGAAGAGGAAGTACGTGGGCCGGTCCCGCTCCGGCACCGGGCCGACGGCCTTCCGGACGGCCGCGACCCTGCGGTCCACCTCCGCGGCGAGCTCCGCCGCCCTGCCGGCCGTGCCCGTCACGGCGCCGAGGTTCCTGATGTCCCCGGTGACCGCGGTGAGGTCGGTCACCGGCCCCTTCGCCGAGGCGGCGCACGCCGTCGACTTCAGGTACACGTGGGTGATGCCGGCCGCCCGGAACTCCTCGTCGGTCGGCTTGTCGCCCATGGCGTGCCCGCCGCGGTTCGCCGTCGCGAACGTGTCGACGTACAGGTCGGCGCCGGAGCCGAGCAGCTTCTCCTTGGGGATGACGGTCCGGCTCAGCACCGGGACCCTGCGCGCCCGCTCGCCCAGCTCCCCGGGGAGGGCGCCCTCACCGGGCGGGAAGCCGGTGCCGACGACCCGGTCGCCCGCGCCGAGCCGCAGCAGCAGCTCCAGGGCCGAGGCGTTGCTGGTGACGATCGCGCGGGGCGCCGAGGCGACCGTCGTGCGGCGGCCCTCGCAGTCCGTCACCTCCACGGGGAAGCCCGCGCCGGCCCGTGCGCCCCCGCCCTGCCCGGCGGAGGCGGCGGAGCCGCCGCCCGCCCCGCACCCGACCGCG
This sequence comes from Streptomyces somaliensis DSM 40738, assembly GCA_012396115.1. GTDB lineage: Bacteria > Actinomycetota > Actinomycetes > Streptomycetales > Streptomycetaceae > Streptomyces > Streptomyces somaliensis. The sequence goes on from JAAXOU010000018.1 coordinate 3,037, forward strand.
GCGAACGCGAGAGCGGCCGCGACGCCGCACCACAAGCGAGACTGCCTCACCATTGCCGACCCTTCCTCACCGTCCCGGACCGGAGAACGGTCCCGGACAAGTAGTCGGCGCGACTTCCCGCCGGGTTCCCGGGAGGTTCGCCCGTTCGCGGCGGTCCCCCGCGCCCGGCCCCTGCACCAGGCGGCTGTTCGATTACAGTGCTGCGCCGGAGCCACGTCGTGGGGAGGGCCTCTCGGTGAGTACCACAGCGGCAGCCGTCTGGGGCCGGGCCGAACAGCAGGACTACCGCGCCCGCGTACGGGGCTGCCTGCTCGGCGGGGCCGTCGGCGACGCCTTCGGCGCCGGCGCGGCCCGCCTGTCCGTCGAGGCCGTCCGCGCCGCCCACGGCGCCGACGGGCTCACCGAACCGGTACCGGTCCACGGGCGGCGCGGCGCGGTCACGTACGCGACGCAGCTCAGCATGTTCACCGTGGACGGGCTGATCCGCGCCCAGGTGCGCCGCGACACGGGCGCCTGGCACCCGCCCACCGACCTGCACCGTGCGTACCTGCGCTGGGCGGCGACCCAGCGGGACTGGGGGCCCGACGAGCGGCGCGCGGACAACGGCTGGCTCGCGTCCCAGGAGTGGCTGTACGCCCGCCGCGACCCGGCCCGCGCCTGCCTGACGGGCCTCGCCGACGAGGTCCTCGGAACGCCGGCCGAGCCGAAGAACCCCGACGCGCGGGACGCGGGCGCGCTCGTCAGGTCCGCGCCGTTCGGGCTGCTGGTCGGGTGGGAGCCGAACCTGGTGTGCCAGCTCGCCGTGGAGTGCGCCGCGCAGACGCACGGCCACCCCGTCGCGTACCTGGCGGCGGGGGCGTACGCGGTGGTGGTCCACGGAGTGGCGCGCGGCCGGGACATCGAGTCGGCGGTGCGGGCCGCGGCGGCGCAGCTGGCGTCCCGGCCGGGCCACGAGCCGGTCACCGGCGCCCTGGAGCGGGCCGCGGCCGCCGTGCGCGAGGGAGCGCCCTCCCCGGACCGGATCGCTTCGCTGGGCGACACGGACGGGGAGTCTGCGGAGGACGCCCTGGCGATCGCCGTGTACTGCGCGCTGGTCGGCGAGGACGTGCGGCACGGGCTGCGGCTGGCCGTGAACCACGACGGCCCGTCGGAGGTGACGGGCGCGCTGACGGGCGCCCTGCTGGGGACCCTGCACGGCGAGACCGCCCTGCCACCGGCCTGGGTGGCCGAACTGGAGGGGCGGTCCACACTGCTGGAACTGGCCGACGACTTCGCCATGGAGATGACGCAGGGCCCGGCGCTGCACGGCCCGTCGAAGGCGTCGCCGGGCTGGCTGGCGCGCTACCCGCGCGGCTGAACGCCGCGGTCCGGAGCGGGGAGGCTGGACCGACGGCGTCGCTCACGGGTCACCCTGCCGGGTACTCGCCGGTATGTCGACCGTCCGTGCGGAAACGTCCGGAGGAACCCGCGGGGAGGCGGGACCGGCGGGTCCGGGACGGGCCCGGTCGTGACCGAGCCCCCTCGGCCGGGACGGCGGACCAGTCGAGAGGGCTCACGCGTGGCACGGGGAAGGACGCGGCTCAGAGGGAGCTGGTGCCCACCTCGCGGACGAACGCGTTCCAGGCGTCCGGCACGAACGTGATCGACGGGCCCGCGGGGACCTTCGAGTCGCGGACCGCGACCGAGGCGGCGACGGGGGACTTGACCTCGACGCACGCGCCGTTCCCGCCGGAGTACGAGGACTTCGTCCAGGTGTCCGTGGCGCCCTGAATAATGGCCATGATCTAGCTCCGGTTCTGGCTGGTGGTGGCTGGTCGTCAGCCACGCCGGCCCCTCAGGCCGACGTGATCGACGCTACCGGCCCGATCTCGGCGCCCGGCAGCGTCGTTCACTCGACCGGATGGCATGTTCCGGAACGTCCTCACACCGAAAGCCGGCCGCGGTGTACCGTGCCGGCCCGTCGGCGGCACAGCCGTCAGTTCCGGTGCGGCGCGGGCAGGGCGGGCGGCCCGCTCTCCGCGTGGTCCTTCGCGATCCGCGCCATGAACCGCCGGCTCTGCTCCACCCCCAGCGCCTGGGCGCGCAGGTGCTCGTACATCACCGTGTACCGCTGCACGTCGTTCGGCTTCTCCAGGTACAGGTCGCTGGTCACGCCCTCGATGTAGACGACGGACGAGTCGGCCGCCTCGGGGAACTCCAGGATCGCGTAGTGACCGCTGAGCCCCGTGTGCGCGCCCATCTCGAACGGCAGCACCTGCACGGTGACGTGAGGCAGGTACGACTGCTCGATCAGCGCCTCCAGCTGCGCCACCATCAGCTCGCGGCCGCCGACCACCCGGCGCAGCGCGCCCTCGTCGATCACCGCCCAGAGCCGCAGCGGCTTCTCCGCGTCGTTGATCCGGTCCTGGCGGCGCGTGCGGACGTTCACCCGCTTGTCGATCTCCGCGGCGGGCGCCTCCGGGAGCGCGCCGGTGATGACGGCCTGCGCGTACGGCCGGGTCTGCAGCAGCCCCGGCACGATCTGCGGCTCGTACACGCGCAGTGACGCGGCGTCCGTCTCCAGGCCGATGTACACGCTGTACGGGATGTCGCCGAAGGCGTGCCACCAGCCCTGCTGGCGCGAGTCCTTCGCCATCTGCATGAGCGAGTCGACGATCCGCCGGTCCTCGACCTCGTACACCCCGCACAGGTCGCGCACGTCGCGCTGGCTGATCGAACGGCGGCCGTTCTCCAGGCGGCTGATCTTCGACTGCGAGACCAGCAGGCGTTCCGCCACCTCCTCCGCCGTCATGCCCTTCTGTTCGCGCAGCCTGCGGAGCTCCATGCCCAGTCTGCGTCGCCTGACGGTGGGGTTGACATTGGACGCCACGGGAACTGCACCTCCGGCTGCCTGACTGTCTCTGGTGTCGCGCTGCGTGTCTACTGCTCTGCAGACTGCCACCAAAGGACGTGCCGCGCTGGAGAATTGCCACACGGGTGAGCGGTCGCGAAGGCGCGGGACGGCCGTCGGCCGTCCCGCGCACCCGGTGTGGCGCCCCGCCCGGCCCGTGGGGGGCCGGCGGGGCGGAGGCGCGGTGCCGTTGTCGTGCGCGCGTGCACGTGCGCGCTTGTACGTGCGCGTGTGTGCGTGCACGTGCGTGTGTGACGGGGTGGGGTGAGGTGTGCGTGGTGACGCTCTTGTCGAGGTGTGCGTGGTCGAGGTGCGCGGTGCTCCGCGGTGCGGTGCCGCCGGGGTCCCCCGGGGCGGGGGGCTCAGCCGGCGGCGACGCGGTCCATGGAACCCGGGCCGGACCGCGAGGGGGACCGCATCGGGGTCGCGGACGCCTGGCGGCCGGTGCCCCCCGGCGTGGCGGTGCGGCGCGACGGCGCGCCCACGCCGTTCTGGACGTCCATCACGGCGTGCGCCACGAGACCGCCCATGGGGTCGTGCCGGATCAGGTCCCGGAGCCGGGAGCGCGACGAGCGGCCCTCGTTCCCCGGGTACAGGTGCTTGCCGAGACCCACCGCGTGGGCGAGCGCGGCCAGCGCGGCGGTCCGCGGGTCCGGCGGCACGCCGGTGCGGATCGCGTTGTCCAGCCGGGCCTTGATCTCCCGGCTGATGGCCGTGTCCGTCGCCTGGTAGCGGGTCGTCGGCAGTATCCCGCACATCTGGCCCTCCACGGCATGGACCATGCCGCACCGCTCCAGGTGTGAGAGGTACGTCTGACGCAGCCCCAGCCGGGGCCCGCCTATCCAGTGGACGGCCCGTACCGGACTGCCGCGCCTGCGCAGCAGCTCCAGTGCGGAGTCCAGCGTCGGATCTCCTGTCGGCCGTGGCATCACCACGGCGATACGATCCCCGTCAGGGGCTATCCGTCCTGCCAGAGCCAGCTCCACTAGCTGTGCTCCGGCGAGGCCGAGGTCGAGCGACTGCGGCTGCGCTGTGGTACCCGTGGTCGGGTCCAGAGCGAGCAGCAGAAGCTCCTCCGGAAGTGTTCTGCGGCTCCTGCCCATCCATGCCTCCCCGCGTGGATGAATGACAGGGTGACCCCTCTCACATTCATCTGTCGAGAGTGCCTGGGTGCTTCGTACGGGAACCGGTAGGTATGTCGTTCTCGTCTCGCACGGAGGGCCGGGCACTCACACAGGACACTGGTACACGGTTCGGACAACGCGTTGGTTGAGGAGGCACGGTGGCGGGCGAGTCCCCCGACAAGTCGGAGCAGCGTAGGTCTCCGGGGGAGGCGGCTGCGAACGGCCGCGATCCGCGGCTCGCCTTCGGCGACGCGGCCCCGGCCGACGTGGACCAACCGACGGCGGTCTTCAGGGCCCCGGAGCCGGCCGCGGGGACGGCGGAGCCGCGCCCCCCGGAGCGGCCGCTGGTCGCCCAGTGCCGGGGGACCGCGACGGCCGAGCCGGCGGAGACGGCCGAGCCTACGGAGGCTGACGAGCCGGCGGGGGCTGACGAGCCGGTGGAGACGGTGGGAGTCACGGGGGCTTCGGGAACCGTGGGGGCGGTGCGGGGGTCGGCCGGTGAGCCCGTCGCAGCCCCGGACGAGCCCGTTGCCGTTCCCAAGGAGTCCGCCGCCTCCGAGGGGCCTGCCGCGTCCTCCGGCGAGTCCGGGACGCCCGGCGCGCCGGGCGCCGCGGACGGCACGGGCACGACGGTGACCCCCGAACCGTCCCGTACCCCCGGCGCCCCGGTCCCGGACGAGGACGGGCGCGAGGACGCCGCGGACGAGGACGCAGGCTCCGGCGTGACTCCCGCGGACGGCTCCGACGCCGTGGGGGCGGGGACCGGCGCGGGAGTGGAAGCCGAGGAATCCGGTGGCGCGGACGGCGCGGAGACGGTAGCCGGGGAATCCCGTACCACGGATGACGCGGGCGGCGATGACGCAGGCGACGCAGGCGACGTGGAGGCGGGAGCCGGGGAGACGCGTGGCGCGAACGGTGCTGCGGACGGCTCGCTTACGTCCAAGGCGTCCGAGGGGGAGACCCCCGGCGTGCCCGAGCCGGCCCGCGCCTCCGCGACGGGTACGGGCGCGGAGTCCGGGACGGACGTGGGCGCGGGCTCCGGGGCGGGTACGGACCGGCCCGGGGCGCGCGTGACGGACGGCTCCGGGGAGGTGGCGGACGGGACCTCCGGGGCGAGTGACGGCCGTATTCCTGAGACGGATGCGGACGCGGCCGGGGATGGTGACTCCGGAGGAGAAGCCGACCGTACGCCCGGGACGGGTGCCGAGAGCGTCTCCGAAGCCGACGGCCCGGACGAGGAACCCGAGGTGCCCCGGGCGTCCGGCGACCCCTCCGACCCCGGGCGGGACCCCGAGCCCGAGCCCGACCACGGCTCCGACTCCGACCACGGCTCCGACTCCGACCCCGACCACGGCTCCGACTCCGAGGGCGGCTCCGGCGTGGGCTCCGGGGCCGTGGACCAGCCCACCACCGTGTTCAGGGCGCCCCGGCCCGCGGCCGCGGGGAAGCCGGCCGACGGGAAGCCCGCGCCCAGGTGGGTGACCGGGGCGGACCGCGATGCCGAGCGCCCCGGCGGGTCCGCGCGACCCCGTTCCGACGAAAGTCGTTCCGACGAGAGTCGTTCCGACGCGCGCACCGCCGCCGTCGAGGCCACCGCCGGTACGAAGGCCGCCACCGACATCGAGGTCGCCGTCCCGGCGGCCGGTGCCCGGTCCCGTACCGCGACCGCCGGGGCGACCGCCACCGCCCTCGACGGTGACGCCGAGGCGACCGCGGCCGTCACCCCGCCGCCCCTCACCGAGACGGAGCGGACCAAGCAGCAGCCCCTGCCGCCGCGCCCGCCGCTCGACCTGCTGGCCGAGCTGACGAACACGCCGCCCCCGCCGGACACCCCGATCCGCACGCTGGTCCGCCGCGTCAGGATCTGGACCCCGCTGGTCGTCCTCCTGCTGATCATCTTTGCGACCGTACAGTTGCTCCGTCCGCTGCCCGCCCCGTCGCTGGCGCTGACGGCCGACGCCGCGTACACCTTCGAGGGCGGCCCGCTGAAGATGCCGTGGCCCACCGAGGGTCAGGGCGCCGTCGAGGTCGAGGGCGTCGGGGTGGTCGGCACGTACGGGCCGCAGAAGCCCGCACCGACCGCGAGCGTCGCCAAGACGATGACCGCGTACGTGATCCTGCGCGACCACCCGATCAAGGACAAGGACGGCGGCCCGAGGATCAAGATCGACCAGAAGACGGAGGACCAGGCGAGCAACCCCGACTGGTCCACCGCGCCGGTCGAGGCCGGCCAGCAGTACACGCAGGGCGAGCTGCTCCAGCTGTTGATGGTCCGCTCCGCCAACAACGTCGCCCACCTGCTGGCGCGTTGGGACGCGGGAACGGAGGCCGCGTTCATCAAGAAGATGAACGCCACCGCCAAGGACCTCGGCATGACCGACACGGTGTACACGGACGCGAGCGGCTTCGACAAGGGGACCGTCTCGACGCCGAAGGACCAGCTGAAGCTGGCGAAGGCAGCGATGAGGTCCGACGTGTTCCGCCGGATCGTCGACATGCCGAACGTGAACCTGCCGCAGATCGGCCGCCAGTTGGAGAACGGCAACACCATCCTCCTCAAGGACGGTGTCAGCGGTATCAAGACCGGCACGTCCACCCCGGCGGGCGGCAACCTCCTGTGGTCCGCGAACACGGTGGTCGACGGCGAGGTGCGGCGCGTCCTGGGCATCGTGATGAACGTCAAGTCCGGTGTGACCCTCTCCGAGAGGACGAAGCTCGCCGTGGAGACGTACAGCTACGGTCTCATCCGGACCGCGCAGGACGCCGTCGTCTCGGCGACGGCCGTGAAGAAGGGCGATGTCGTCGGGTACGTCGACGACGGCCTCGGCGGCCGCACCCCGCTCGTCGCGACGAAGGACCTGAAGCCGGTCGGCTGGGCCGGGCTGGAGGTCGAGTTGAAGCTCACCGCCGACAAGGGCGGGGTGCCGGGCGAGGCCGACGGGGGCACCGTCGTCGGTGAACTGGCCGTCGGCACCGGCGAGGGCCGGGTCGGCGTGCCCGTGGCCCTCCAGCGGGACCTGGAGCAACCGGGCTTCGGCGCCAGGCTGACGCGCATCGGCTGACACACACCGCACGGCGCGGGGGCGCCCCGGCCACCGGGGCGCCTTCGCGCACGGCCGGACAGGGAGCGACGAGTGACGACCACGCGACCGCCCGCCGCGCGCGCGTGGCGCCGCCGCACCGGGCTCCGGCCCGCACCCCGAGCCGGGCACCCGGCGGCAGGGCCGGCCGACCCGCTGGACCCGACCGGACCGGCGGGCCGGTTCGGTCGGTTCGGCTGGTTCAGCCGGCTCGGCTGGCTCGGTCCTGCCGATCGGTTCGATCGGTTCGATCGGGTCGGCCGGTCCGGTCGGGTCGGCCGGTCCGGTTCGGCCGGGTCGGCCGGTTCTGTTGGCCTGGTCGGTTCGGTCGGCCCGATCGGTGTCGTCGTCACGGCGACGGTCCTGGCGGCGGTCCTGCACGCCGGGTGGTTCCTGTTCGTCGCGAACAGCGGCGGCGACCTGGCGGCGCAGGACGCGTGGGCCGACTTCGCCGCCCGGCACCCCGGCTCGGCGTACAACCTCGCCTGGTACGGCGGGATGCACACCATGTCGTACAGCGTGCTCTCGCCGTACGTGATGGCGCTGGCGGGCGTGCGGACGACGATGATGGCCGCCGGAACGGCCTCCGCCGCGCTCACCGCACTGCTCCTGGTACGGACACGGGCCGTTCGCAACCCGCTCGCCTGCTCGCTCGCCGCGGTCGTCGCCCTGCTGTGCAACGCCCTGTCGGGACGGGTGACGTTCGGCCTGGGCCTGGCCTTCGCGCTGGGCGCGGTGGCCGCCGTGTTCTGCGGCCGGTGGCCCCGGCCGCGCGCCCCCCGCCCGAACCGCGCGGTGCGGGGCGCGGTCACGGCGCTCCTGGCGGGTACGGCGACGGCGGCGAGCCCGGTCGCGGGGCTGTTCCTGGGCGTCGTGGCGGCGGCGCTGTTCCTGGGCGGGCGGCGGCCCGCCGCATACGCGCTGGGCCTGCCACCGGTCCTGGTGGTCGCCGGGGTCGCCCTGCTGTTCCCCTTCTCCGGCACGCAGCCGATGGCGCTGGGGACGGTGCTGCTGCCGCTGCTGTTCGGCGTGGTGTGCCTCCTGGCGGCGGACCGGACGTGGCGCACGATCCGTACGGCGTCCGCCGTGTACGCGGCCGGCACGCTCCTCACCTGGCTGGTCGACTCCCAGATCGGCTCGAACGTGACACGGCTGCCGATGCTCTTCGCGGGCGTGGTGCTGCTGACCGCCCTGCCGTACGCGGCCTCGCGGCGGAACCGGTACGGGTTGCTCGCCGCGCTGGTGGTGTTCCACGGGTGGATCGGGTTCAAGAGCGTCGACGACGTGCTGGTGACCACACCCCACGCGTCGTGGTCCCGGGACGCGGCGCGACCGCTCCTCGACGAACTGGAGCGACGCGGCGCCGAACGGGCCCGAGTGGAGGTCGTCCCGGCCCGCAGCCACCGCGAGTCCAGCGCGCTCGCCCCGTACGTCACGCTGGCGCGCGGCTGGAACCGCCAGGCCGACCTGGAACGCAACCCGATCTTCTACGACGGCTCCCTGACCGCCGCGAACTACCGGGCCTGGCTCGACCGGTGGGCCGTCCGGTACGTCGTCCTGCCCACGGGTACCCCCGACACGGGCGCCCGCGAGGAGACCGCCCTGATCGAGGGCGGACTGCCGTACCTGGACCCGGTGTGGTCCGACGCCCACTGGCGTCTCTTCTCCGTCCGCGACGCGACGCCGCTGGCGGGCCCGGGGGCGACGGTCGCCAGGGCTGCGGCGGACCGCATCACGCTGCGGGTGGAGAGGCCGGGCCGGATCCTCCTCAAGGTCCCGCACTCGCCCTGGTTGTCGCTGGTGGACGAGCGGGGTGCACGCCTGGCACCGCCGGAAGGCGGTGGAAGCGGGCCGTGCCTCCGCAGGGCCGCCCCCACGGAGGACGGCGACGAGTGGACGGAGATCCTGGCACCCTCGGCGGGGACGTACCGCCTGGCCTCGCCGTACACCCTCCCCCCGCGGGGAACCCCCTGCCCCCCTCACCGCACACTCTGAGGGTGCCGCACGGGCCGCACACCGCCGCGGTGGAGCGACCGTCCGTACGCGGAGGCGGGCGGCATCGGTCCCCACCCGTTCTCGCTCTCCGACCGGAGCGGTGGTTGCGGGCCCGGGATGTGGAGAACTTCCGCTCATAGGGGCGGGTGGGCTGCCGGGTGTGCCGCTTCGAGGTCGAGGAGGAACCGCTTGGCCTCCAGACCTCCCGCGTATCCGCTGAGGCTGCCGGTGGAGCCGACGACCCGGTGGCACGGGAGCACCACGCACAGCGGGTTGGTCCCCAGCGCCGTCCCGACCGCCCGGGCGGCCCGCGGCCGGTCGAGGACCTCGGCGAGCCGTGCGTACGTCGTGGTCCGCCCGTACGGTACGAACTCCTCAAGTATCGACACCGTCCGGCGACTGAACGGTGTCGCGAGCCGCAGGTCCGTTGGCACGGTGAAGTCACGGCGCCTACCGCCGAGGTAGGCGTCGAGCTGTGTCCGTGCCCCGTCCAGCACCCGCCGCTGTGCCGCTGTGGCCTCCGTCTCCTCCACCGGGTGCAGGTCGGCCCTGCGTGCACGCCCCACCCCGGTCTCGGGCGGGGCGAAGGCGCACAGCACGAGTGCCTCGTCGGTGGCCGCCAGAGTGAGTGGCCCGAGGGCCGTGGCGTGTACCGCCACGGCGGCGGTGAGGGGGACGGGACGAATACTGGTTGGCACGATGACTCCTGAGGTGTGGTCGTTGGTGCCGGGCGCGGTCACACGGTGAGGGGGCGGCAGCTCTTGCAGGGGCGGTACCCGGCCCGGCCGGCCTCGCGGGCACTACGGAACGGGACCTGGTGGCGCGGAACGATGCGGCGGGCGTGTGCACAGGTCGGATGGCAGTAGACGCGTGTGGTGTCGCTGCCGAGGAACACCGTCCCGTCGCGACGGAGCTCGGCCACCCTCTCCGCGTCGACACCCTCCGCCGCACGCAGCGCGTCACCCGTACCGGGGGCCAGGCCGACGTCACAGGGGGTGCCGTCACCGTGGGTCACACGGTGGGAGGGAACCAGCACGGCCACCGGGTTCCTCGCCAGGACACCGGTCACCGCGGCCTCAGGGGCTCCGGCCTCCCGAGCGATCCAACCGACGGGCCGCAACTGGCCCGACGGGATGGCCCGCACGGCTTCCAGCACCGCACGCTCGGCCGCGGTGAGACCGGAGAGGTCCACGGGCAGCCTCCGCGCTCGTCCGGTGCGCAGGGCGGTGACGACTCCCGGGAACGGCTTGGTCGCACGTATGGCGGACCGGTGCGTACGAACACGGTGCAACTCCTCGAAGGCCGTCGCCGTAAGCCCCGCCGAGTCCAGTGCGGCACCCGTCACGGCGTGCGGTCCGGCCGCCACGAACAGACCGCCGGCGGGCGTTTCGAGTCGGACGTATGTGTCGTACCGCTCACGCCGGACACCGACGTGCCGCAGCACGCGCAGCGCGAAGTCCTCCGGAGGGTCTGCGGCGAGCCCGGTCAGGCCGCCCGCCACCCGTTCGAGACGGGTCAGCGCCTCCTGATCACTCCGCTGGTCATTCCGTTTCACGTCGTCACCTCCTCTCGTAGGGACACCGCCGCCGGTTCCAGCAGACGGCGGAGACTTCCCAGCCCTCTGGAAACCTGTGCCTTGACCGTCCCGACCGCGCACCCCTGCACCTCCGCCACTTCGGCGTAGCTCATCCCCATCACGTGACGTAGCACGACCGCTATGCGCTGGTGCTCCGGCAGTTGCAGCAGGGCGGTGACCAGGCGCCCCCGGTCGTCGGCCAGCTCCGCGCGCTCCTCCGGCCCGGCCCTGTGGTCGGTCCAGGAGTCGGCGATATCCTCCACGGGCACCCCCGCCGGGGCGGGCCGCCGCGTACGGGTGCGCACGTGGTTGCGCCAGACGTTCGCGGCGATGGCCAGCAACCAGGCACGGGGCTTCAACTCCCTTCGTCGCTCGGGGGCGTACCCCCGTAGTGCCGTGTAGGCGCGCAGGAACGCGTCCTGGCCCAGGTCGTCGGCTTCGGTCGCGGAGCCGCAGACCCGGAACAGGAACGTGTACACCGCCCTCCCGTGCACCCGGACCAGCTCGGTGAACCCACCGTCCAGATCCACAGCCAGGAGCTCGGTCAGCTGCTGCTCGGCCTCGTCATCCATCAGTGAGAGGAACACCGTCCCGGACGGAAAGGTTGCACGCACCGGCCCGCGGTCCTGTCTGCCCGCTGTCTGTAGATCTGCGGCCCGTGGAGGTTGCCGATCTGCTGGCCCATCCCCACCGGTCAGCTTCGCCGTTGACCCGACTGGCTCTGACCAGCTGCTCCCGGGTGGTGGCGAGGCCGGAAACCGGGATCGCCGGTACCGTGACGACGCTCCGCCGGCCGAGCAGCCCGACCATGATCACGTTGACCACGAGGACTGACCCGTACCGGGTGGAGTGAAGGGCCCGATGCCCGGACGCGACGAAGGGCCGGCTTGGGAGGAACCTCCTCCTGATTCGGTCCTTCGATCTGTGCCCTCGGCAGGATTCGAACCTGCGACACCCGCTTTGGGGGGTTCGGCCGAGCGTGGCCCGACTGCTGTCGTCAACTGGCGCGACGGCCGCCGGGAGTCGCTGGCGTTCGTCCGCGCCCCACGTCGTCGATGTCAGCTGCGGATGCCAGGCGCGTTCTTATCCGTAGCTCCAGCCAGGCCCATCAGCGAAGGCCATGCCCGACCGCTACGGCCGAAGGTTTGTCGGCGCCAGCCTTCGGCTCTCACGTGTCACCTGGTAGCACCCGGCGCTACCTTGGTCGGTACGAGCGTTCAGCCCGAAATTACCCAACGGGACCTACGCAGCCGGTCCCGAGAGATTATGGATGCCGTACAGAGTGGTCAGTCGTTCACCGTCACCCGCGACGGACATCCGATCGGTCAGCTCGTTCCGCTGCGTCGACGCCGCCGGTTCGTCTCCCGCTAGGAGTTCGCCGCAATGTCCAGAACCGCCCCCACCATCGACCTTGACAGGTTCCGGGCCGATCAGGACGCCACGGCCGACACCTACCCGGACGATCCCTACGGCCGCTGACCGCTCGACGCACCAGCGGAGCCGATGACGCGCATGGGCCACAGCAGCTCGCGCGCCGCGCTGATCTACCAGCACATGACCAGCGACCGCGACCGGGTCATCGCCGACCGGCTCGGGGCCATGCTCCGGGGCGGTGGGGGAGCGGCCTCCGAGCCCAGGGATGGGTAATGGTCTTGCTGTCATGGTCGAAGCCAGCGATGCTGGGCCGATGCCAGGGCAGCGCAAAAGAAGGCGTCAACAGCAGAACGAAGCGCAACGGTCTGCTGCTCGCTCCACGCCTGACGCGGGCTGCTGGGAGGTGCTCTTCGAAACCCAGGACGAGGCGGAGTGGCATGCCCATATCCGCCGTCTTCGAGCGTCGGACGCACAGATCGACTGGACGGCGGTGCGAGTCGACAGGCTCTGTGGACGCCAGACGCAACCGACCACCTTTCGGCTGAGCCTCTTCACACCGAAGCCTCTGCCTCACCTGGATAAGAACTTCTCCACGTAGTGGCACGCGTGTGGCACGACCTCGAACACGACGAAGGGCCAGCCTGGGAGGAAACCCCTCCTGAGCTGGCCCTTCTGGCTGTGCCCCCGGCAGGATTCGAACCTGCGACACCCGCTTTAGGAGTTCGATCAAGGGCGCTGTGCCACTCGCCCGCCTGGACGTCCGGCCGCCGTGCTGGGCCGCTCGTGGATGCGGCTGTGCGCCCTCGTTGATGTCAGCCGTAGATGTCAGGACCGGAAGAGCTGAGGGTGCGGACAGGGCTCCAATGGGTCGTCCGGACAGTCCGCCCACTTCCACCAGACGTGCTGAGCAGGCGGCGGACTCAGGGCATGGCTGCCGCTACCGCCTAGAGCGAAACGCGTCCTGGCCCTGATCCAACCGGCCGTAGCGAGTGCGTGAGTGCCATGAAGCAAAGCCTCTCGTAGCCCACGAGGGCGGGGGCTATCGGGATATGATGCCGCCTCTACCGGGAGTGGGCGTGTCCCACCGTGAGGGGGGCCGGTGAGTGCTGTCACCTTGAAAAGAGAACTGAACGTAGCTAAGCGTCTGCTCCTGCGTTCACAAGCGGCCTCGGAGCTTCCCGATATTATTGCGCATGCTGATCTTCATCACCAGTGGGCAGAAATACGAGACACCATTGATGCAGAATTGCAGTCCGGGAAATGCGGCCCACTGAACACAGAAATTCTCGAATACCCTAAAGGAGCCATTGACGTTAGGCCACTCAGTCGGTTTTCCGTTCGCGATCACCTTGTGTATGATGCGCTCGTCTATCGCATAGCCTCAAAAATCGATAGCAACATCTCCCAGAATGTGTATAGCTATCGATGGCGCAGTAAGGTCAGCGAATTGGGTTTCCCAGTCACTTCCTGGCTTCGGATGCGCATGCATTCCATTAGGGTAATTAAGAGAGATTCATCATTAAGGATTGCGGCAACAGACGTATCTTCTTTTTACGAGCATGTCGATATCGACACGCTCAATGACGACCTATATGCCGTCACGCCTGACGTTTGGACCCTTAAAAGACTCGGCAACTTCTTGTCCAACTTTCAGGACATTAATCACGCCTGGGGTCTTCCTCAAGGGTCTGACGCTTCGGGCATTCTCGCTAATCTGTATCTTGCTCCGGTCGACGAATACCTGAGCAAGAACGGTCTAAGATTCGTTCGCTACTCGGATGACATGATGATTTTTCACTCCGATTGGAACGCTCTTAGGGATGCCCTGGCAGGCGTAAACCGGATTTTGCGGTCGCGACGTCTCTCATCGTCTGGAAGTAAGACGCGCATCTGGGAGCCTGAGCAAGCGAAGAAGTTGCTTGATGACACGTATAAGACGGCTCTCGCCTATAATATCGATATAGCGGCTCCCGGGTCAAAGGAGGAGTTGAGGCGTTACTTCAACGATACTATCGACCGAGATTCCCTGGATATGCGAGACCTGAAATTCGCACTCAATAGATTCAGGCGCAGTCGCGACAATTATGCCGTTCAGTGGTGCCTTGAGAACCTGAGGTTCGTCGCCAACTTGGCGCGCGAAATTTTCAATTACTTCGAGTCCCTTTATGAATCGTCTCTGTACATCGCAAAAGGTTTGTGCGACTTCATGGAAGAGGAAGACAGTCGCAGCTACCCCTACCTTGAGCAGCGAATAATTCGCTACTTCATTACGGTCGGAATTCGTGACGATGTGATGTTGGAGAGGGCCTGGAGCATCCTTCAAGACCGCAATAGAGTTAGATTTCCGAGAGAGTTTGCGGCCCGGTATATCGGAAATCATGCGAGCCTGTCAGAATCGCAGCTACTCTTGCATAAATTCGAAGAGGAACCCGATGGCGACATGCGTCGCGCGCTTCTCGTGGCCCTGTATGACGCTAATTATTGTTCTCCAAGATTGCTGAAGAGGGTAGAGGGTGCATTCCCGGAGCTCCGTTGGATTTGCGCATACCTTCTTGACTCGCCTCAGCTCCCACTCACCGGAAAGGCAGTTTCATGGCGCTGAGCGATAACGACATTGCTCCTTATGCTGAAGAGATGGAGCGACTGAAAGAGAACTCGCTGTACAGTGCTCAAGCTTACTTCGAAGCTGCGAAGTTTTCTGAGGCGGCGAGCCGATTGTTCGTTTTCTTGCCAGCCCTGGTGTCAGCGGTCGCCGGAGCAATAATTGCTACCGGTGGCGCTAAGGTGTGGGGGGTGGCTTCCGCAGTATCCGGCGCTGTAGCAGCCACGGCCTCATATCTGGGGTCCGACAGGAAGAGCGCATCCTATAGGGCCTCAGCGCGTCGGTACACCGGTCTTCGGCATAAGCTCGCATTTGAGATTAGGATTCTGGCTCATAAGGAAACCATTTCAGATGTGGAAGAGGTAACTAGAGCGCTTGCTGCTGAATACCAAGGCTGTGTAGCAGCGGATGACCCGGTGCCTAATTTTCTATACGAGAAAGCTCGCAAGCGAATCAATTCAAACATCGTCTGATGTCACTTGGTCAGCGTGCGGGGCATGAGGTCGGCGGAGCGGGTTTGGCCGGTGGCCTGCCCGGTCTGGGGCCGAGCATGATCAGGGGGCCGTACGCTGGTTGGCAACTCGGGCAGGCTTTGGACCTGCCCGTAATGAGCACGAGTGGCCCCCTGGTCTTGCTCGGCGCGGGACCCGGACCGGGGAGGTGGCTAAAGCCGTGGAGCCGACCGGCCCCAGCCACGACGTACTCCTTCTTTGGCGCCAGGTGGCTGCTTGCTGTGGGCGCGGCACGGGCGCCGGCTGGGCTGGAGCGGGGCGGAGACAGGAGCGCAGGCCCGGCCGGGGGCCGGGCCGCGCGCGGTGAGCGGAGCGAGCCGCCTTGAACACGTAGAGAAAGTTTGAATCACGCTCGGACCTCCCTGGTGGCCGCTGAGGCTCGTGCATCCGGCTCCTGCTGTCCTGTGGTGTAGAACCCTGGGTATGGGGAGTGAGCGACGGGAGCGGATGAGGGCACTGGGGCTGCGTCTTCGGGGACTGCGCACTGAAGCTGGTCTGACGGGTGCCGCGCTGGCTCAGCGGGCCGGTGTGGGGCAGCCGACCGTGTCCAAGGTGGAGACGGGGCGCATGGTACCGAGTGCTGATGTGCTCGACCGGCTTTCGCGCGCCCTCGGCCTCGACGAGTCGACCGCGCGTGAGGTCCGTGACCTCCTGGCCGCCGTGGAGGCCGCCGCGGACTCCGACCCGGTACCGGATGAGGGCGTTCCCGCCGGGGCTGTCTTTGATGAGGCGGTGCGGTCGGCTCGGCTGGTGCGGTCGTTCCAGTGCGTCGTCCTGCCGGCCCTGCTCCAGAGTGCGGAGTACGCCCGGCACGTTTTCGCGAGTGCGCCGAACGCGACTCCGGAGGGCGTCGGGCGGGCGGTCGCTGCTCGGGTGGAGCGGCAGAGCGTGTTGTACGAACCGGGGCGGGAGTCGGTGTTCGTCCTGACGGAAGCGGTGTTGAGGACCTGGCCGGGGACCCCGGCGCTGATGCTTGCCCAGCTCGACCGGCTGCTGGCCGTCGAGAGTCTGAGCACCGTACGGCTCGGGGTCGTCCCGTGGCGTCGGCCGGTGCCGGTTCTGCCTCGTCACGGGTTCACGTTGTGCGACCGGCGGGCGGTCGTGGTTGAGGCGTTCACCGATGAGCGGGTGTCGACCGACTTCGTCGAACTGGCCTCGTATGAGGAGACGTTCGGCCACTTCGAGCGGGCTGCCGTCTTCGGTGACGAGGTGCGGGACCTGCTGTTGCGCGTGATGAAGGAGTTCCGGGGTATGGGGGACACCCTCACCCCTTAGAGGAATAATTCCTGAGAATGCCTGGCGCCTCGCTCGCGTATGGGAATACTCTGCCGCTGCATTGTCTAGACCCCTAGACGCAGAGAGGGAGTTCGTCATGCCTGCCAAGTGGTGCCGCGCCTTCCCCGGCCTGGCCGAGCAAGTGACCCACGCCCGTCACTTCGTGGCCGCTCTGGTCACCGGGAGGGGGCCGGTCGATGACGCCGTCCTGATCGTCAGCGAATTGGCGGCCAACGCCGTGCGACACACGCTGAGCGGTTCGGACGGCGGCCGGTTCTTCGTGATCGTCGGCTTCGATGACGACCACGTGCGCATCGAGGTGGTCGACCAGGGCGGCAAGCGCGTCCCGGAACTGCGCGACGCGACCGACCAGGAGGAGGAAGGCGGGCGCGGGCTGCTGCTGATCGCGTCCTGCGCCAAGAGGTGGGGCGTGCGGGACTGGGCCGACGGGCGCTCCGTGTGGGCCGACCTGGCGCTGGGGGATGCGTGAGCGTGCTCTGCTCGTCGACGGTCGACGGCCGCCCCATAGGCGGTGGGGAGTGACTCCTCGGGGTGTGCCGCGCCGGCGGTCCCGGTTCTTCGTGGTCGGCGTCCGTACGGGACGGCGCCTGTCGCCCATTCCGTCTAGGGCCCTAGACTCCTGGTTACTTCCAGGAGGTGTGATCATGTCGGACGAGTTGCAGCGGATCATGGCGATCGATGATCCGTACCTGCTTCTGCGTGAGGTCACGACGAGATTGGCCGCCGCGCAGCAGGAGGTGACCGAACTCGCCCGGCTCCGCCGCCGCGTGGTCCAGGACCTCCACGCGCAAGGGCTGTCCTACGCGCAGATCGCCGAAAAGGCCGGTCTCAGCCGCGGGCGAATCCATCAGATCCGGCACACCGGGCCAGCGCCTGAGGGGGCCTTCCTCGGTACGGGCGCTGTCACGGTGGTGACCCCGCTGCGGTGGGACGACGTGAAGAAGCGCCCGATCGTCGCCATGGCCGACATGAACTCCGGCAAGCGGCTGGAAGAGTTGGCGAAGTCGTACGGGCTCGACGTCAGCTCCGGCCACGTGCTCGTGAGCGGTGAGGTCGACCTCAACCGCAACGGCCTGGTCGTCGTTTGCGGACCGGCCATGTCGCAGGCCATGAGTGACCTGTATGCCCAAGACCCGGTCCTCGGCTGGGAACACCCGGAGGGCGAACCGTGGGCGCTGGTGGACCGGCGCACTGGTGCGAAGTACAACGCCGGGGCGGACATGGAGCCGCGCCGCCCGCACGATGTCGGGTACCTCGGTCGCCTGCCTCGTCCGGACGGCAACGGCTCGGTGCTCGCCATCGCCGGAATCCATACGGCGGGCTCCCTCGGCGTCGTCCACCTGCTTACCTCGGACCTGAGCACCTTGTGGGGGCAGGTGGGGGAGCGCCATTTCTCCACCCTGGTGGGCGTCGAGTACGACCCCGAGACCGATGAGCCGCAGTCGGTCGAACTGCTCTGCCCCCTCTACCTGCACGACGAGGGGACGACGGCGTGAACGTCGCCCTCGCCTCCCTGCCTGCCGAACTCGGGCAGGAGAATGAGGACTTCGCGGCCGTCGCTCCCGGTGCGGCCGTCCTCCTCGACGGTGCCGGCGTGGCTGGAGCCGAGACCGGATGCGTCCACGGCATCGCGTGGTTCTCCTCGACGCTGGGCGGGCTGCTGCTGGGCAGCATCACGGCGCATCCCGCCCGGCCGCTCGCCGACTGCCTCGCCGACTCGATCCGCGGCGTTCGGTCCTTGCACGAGGACACGTGTGACCTGACCTACCGGGCCAGTCCGACCAGTACGGTCGTCGCGATCCGGGCTGACGCGGGCGCCCTGGAATACCTCGTCCTGGGTGACTCGACCCTCCTCCTCGCCGACGGGGAGGGGAAGGCGACCACCGTCACGGATCAGCGCCTGGACGAGGTCGGCGAGCGGCTTCGTGCACCGGTCGACGAACTGCCCACCGGTTCGCCCGAGCACGCCGCCGCCCTGGCCGAGTACCGCGACGCCCTGACAGGGCTCCGCAACCGGCCGGGCGGCTTCTGGATCGCCGGTCCCGACCCGCGGGCGGCCGAATACGCCCTTACGGGGGCGGTGCGGCTGGATTCGTTGGCGTCCGTGACGCTGCTGAGCGACGGCGCGACGCGCCTCGTCGACGAATTCGGCCTCGCGGACTGGCGGGACGTGCTGGGCATCCTCGGTTCCTCCGGCCCGGATGGGCTGATCCGCCGGGTGCGGGAGGTGGAGGACGGCGACCCCGACGGTCGGCGTTGGCCGCGCGGCAAGGCACGCGATGACGCGACGGTCCTTCACTGGGTGCTCGCGTAACGGTGCTCTCGTAACGCGTCTGCGCGCCCGCTGAGGCGCGTTCGTTTACCCCCCTAGACAGTTGACGGGCGTCGCGTTACGGTAGTCGTCAACCCCCCTAGACAGTTGGGGCGGGTCGCCTCTCTGCTGTCTAGGGGGGTATCCAGTTCAGCGCGGTACCGCACGACGGACACCGCCGACCTTGTGAGGTTCAGAGAATGCGTGTCATCCCCGTGGACACTTCGGCCGCGACGCTCCTCGTCACCAAGCTGCCCGAGGTGAAGGTGAAGGACCGGCAGACCGGTGAGGTCGCCGTGGACCCGGTGAACGGGCAGCGGCTGATGGTGCTGGAGCTGGTGTTCATCGCGGACGGCGGCTCGGACATGATCAAGGTCACCGTTCCCGAACAGGGCATCGGCGAGGGCCTGGTCATGGGCGCGCCGGTCATCCTGTCCGGCCTGGTGGCCCGACCCTGGGAAAGCGAGTTCGGCGGGCGCAGCCGGCACGGCATCGCCTTCCGGGCCGACGCGGTCATGGTCAACGCCTCGACCCCGGTGCAGGGCTGATGACCATGACCGACGTCGTCCGGGTGCTGCTGTCGGTCCTCCTGGTCCTGGTCGTGCTGCTGGCGGTGCGCCGCCGGTCGCCGGTCCTGTTCTGGTGGCTGGTCGGGTATCCGCTCGTCGCGCTGCGGGTGCGCGCCTCGTACCGGGCGACGATGGACGCCTGCGGCCTGACGGTCCCGGCCTCGCCCGTCCGCCGGGCCACGGCCCGGATGGTGGGGCGGCAGGCGGCTCCCGTACCGCCCCGCCGGTCGCTGCCGCGGCCGACCGGGTCCGGCCTCGTGATGCGGCTGCGCATGGCGGCCGGGCAGGCACCCGAGGACTTCACCGCCTCGGCCGACCGGCTGCGGCACGCCTGGGGCGCCCACGCCGTGTACGTCCGCCCCACCAAGCCGGGCTGGCTCGAACTGCGGCTCGTCGGCTGGGACGTGCTCGCCGAGGTACGGCCTTTCCGGCGTCGGCTGGCGGCCGGTCCGCTCCGCCTGCCGCTGGCGCTGCGGGAGGACGGTGAGTGGCACGTACGGGACTTCCGCACCGTGCCACACGAACTGATCCTCGGCGCCACGCAGTCCGGCAAGTCCGTCTACCTGCGCAACCTGCTGTGCGGCCTGGCCCGGCAACCGGTCGTCCTCGTCGGCATCGATTGCAAGTGGGGTGTCGAACTGGCGCCGTTCGCGCCCCGGCTGTCGGCGCTCGCCGACACCCCGGACCGGGCGGACGGACTCCTCGACGCTCTCCTGGAGGAGATGGAGGCGCGGTTCCGGCTGATCGGCCTTTCGAGCGGGGCCGGCCCGGACGCCGTACTCACCTCGGACGTGTGGGGACTGCCGGAAGCGGTACGGCCGGTGCCGGTCGTGCTCGTCGTCGACGAAGTCGCGGAACTCTTCCTCGCCGCGAACAAGGACGACGAGAAGCGGCGCGACGCCATGGTCACCAAACTCATCCGCCTCGCCCAGCTCGGCCGCGCGGCCGGCATCTACCTGGAGGTGTGCGGGCAACGCTTCGGCTCCGAACTCGGCAAGGGCGCCACCATGCTGCGCGCCCAGCTCACCGGCCGCGTCTGCCACCGCGTCAACGACGAGACGTCCGCCACCATGGCACTCGGCGACATCGCACCGGAAGCGGTGCTGGCCGCCACCGCCATCCCGGCGGAACGGCCCGGCGTCGCCGTCGTCGGCGACTCCTCCGGCGGCTGGTCCCGCGTCCGCTCGCCCCATCTCTCCCTCGACGACGCGGCGGCCGTCTGCCGCGACACCTCCGCCCTGGTGCCGGAACTGCCCCGGCTCGATCCCTTCCGGCCCGCCGTCGCCATCGAACCCGCCGGGTCGTTCTCCGCACCTGCCGTGCCTCTTACCCACCCGGTGACCGAGTAGCCGCGCCCCTCCTCACCTCACGGCCGGCGCGACCGCCTCGCGCCACGTCCCTACCCCTCCTATGCCGGAAACCGGAAGGAACTCCAGCCGATGCGTGCCCATCTGGCCCGTGTGGACGCCGTGCTCGTCCAAGCCGCCATCGCGGGCGCCCTGTCCTTCTCCCACCTGCACGACCTCGCGGCGGCGGCCGGACAGAGCGGCTGGAAGGCGTGGGCCTACCCCGTGAGCGTCGACCTGCTGCTGGTCGCCGCCTGGCGCCGGATGCGTCAGGCGCAGCAAGCAGGACGGACGGCCCAAGGGCCGCGGCTGTGGTTCCTCGTGGCGCTGGCCGCGTCCCTCGGCGCGAACGTCGCCACTGCCGGACTTCTCGACCTCGACCACGTCCCCGCATGGCTCCGCGTCGTCGTGGCGGGCTGGCCCGCCGTCGCCTTCTTCGGCGGGACGCTGCTGGCCCACACGCCTCACGAACCGGAAGCTTCGTCGGCGCCGGTCCCGGCCCCGGCCCCGGGCCCGGCATTGACTCCGGCTCCGTCGACGACGGGCACGGGCACGGAACCGCAGTCCGTCCCGGACGCCGTCGACGCGCCTGGCCGTGAAGCGCTGCCGGCGCCGTCCACCACCTCGGAGCCTCCGCCCGAACCCGCTTCCAAGCCCGCCGTTGCCGAACCGGTCACCGGCCCGGCCTCGACCCCGACCCCGAACCCGCCTTCGGTCTCCGCCGCCCTGCCGCCCGCCCTCGTCGACCGCGTCCGGACCCTCGCCGAGGAGTACCGCTCCACCACCGGGCGCCCCGCCGACCCCGACGCCGTACGTGCCCGGCTCGGCCTGCCCCCGTCCATGACCGCGTCCGTCGCCGCCCACCTCTGAGAGGAGCACCAACCATGAACCCGCGCTTCCGCAACGTCCGCCGTATCGGCCCCGTCAACGTCGCCTCGTACCTCGTCCGCGGGCGCAACCGCCACGTGGCCGCCTGCACCGCGCCGCGCTGCGACTTCTCCGCCGAGTACGACAGCCGCGCCGCCGCCGAACTCGCCGCCCGTACCCACCGCTGCTCGGCCTGACCAGGGATGGCCGCCATGGACGTTCCCCTCTGGTTCGCCCTGCTCGTCGTCGGCGCCCTGGGCGTCAAGCTCGTCCGCCCGCCCTGGTGGCTCGTCGCCGTGCTGCTCCTCGGCGGCTATCTCCTCGCCGACAGCCTGCTTGCCCCCGTCATCGACTCCGCCGTCAAGTAACCCCCGGAAGGACCCCGCTCATGTTCCGACCGAAGCTCCCCACCATGCCGCAGCCGACCGGCCTGGTCCTCCCGTCCGCCGCCGTCGAGTCGCACCCCGTCACCCCGGCCGCCCCGGTCGTCCCGGTCACCCCGGTTCCTCCGCCCGTCCCCGCGACGCTGGCGCCGTCCCGCACGGCCGTCCAGCTCGCCCCCGGGAACGTGCTCGCCCTCGTCGGCGCCGGTACTGCCGTGGTCCTGGTCGTCGGCGCGGTCCTGGTCTCCATGCTCCTCGCCGTGGCCGTCACGGCCGCGTCCGTGGCCGTGTGTGCCGTCGTCGTCCGCTCCGTCCTCAAGGACCGCTGACCCTCTTCGTTCCGCTCGCTCGGCCGCCCACCCTGTCTAGTCCCCTCGACAGGGTGGACGCCCGTCCCACTCCCGCTCTCCCAAGGAGGAACCCGCACATGCACCCCGCGGCTCCGGCCGGAGCCATTCGCCGACTTGCGGCCCTCGCCCGACACGGCGATCTCAGCTCCTACGCACGCCAGATCCAGCGCCTCGGCGGCTGCGAGCGGCCCGTCCGGATGGAGGGTTACCGGCTCGACATCCACTCCGGTACGGGTGAGATCGTCCGGGAGATCGCCGACCGCGACCTTCCGGCCGGACAGCTCCTCATCCGCTGCAACAACCGCCGCGCCACCCGGTGCGCCTCCTGCGCCGAGGTGTACCGCAAGGACACCTTCCACCTGGTCACGGCCGGACTGAGCGGCGGCAAGGGCATCGGCCCGTCCGTCGCCCGGCATCCGCGCGTCTTCGTCACCTTCACGGCCCCGTCCTTCGGCCCCGTACACAACCGCCCCGGCGGCGGCCGGTGCCGCTGCGGTCGCCTCCACGCCGAGGACGATCCCGCCCTGGGTACGCCCCTGGACCCGGACCGGTACGACTACCGCGCGGCCGTCCTGTGGAACGCGCACGCCGGGGCGCTGTGGGGCCGCTTCGCCACCTACCTGCGCCAGCAGCTCGCCTCCCGCGCGGGCCTCAGCCGCTCGGCGCTGCGCCACCGCCTCAAGGTCTCCTACGCCAAGGTCGCCGAGTACCAGCGGCGCGGCGCCGTCCACTTCCACGCCGTCATCCGCCTCGACGGCCCCGACGGTGCCGAGGACGCTCCGCCGGCCTGGGCCACGACCGAACTCCTCACCGACGCGATCCGCACGGCGGCCCACCTTGCCGAGACCCCCGGCCCCGTCCTCGACGGCCGCGCGTACGCCTTCCGCTTCGGCGACCAGCTCGACGTCCGCCCCATCCGCTCGGCCGACTTCGCGGGCGCCTCGGAACTGTCCAGCCGTGCCGTGGCCGCCTACATCGCCAAGTACGCCACCAAGGGCGCCGAAACCGCGGGCACCCTCGACCGCCCCATCCGCAACCCGATCATCGACCTGATCGGCTCCGGCGTCACCGACCACGCCCGGCAGATGATCCTCACCTGCTGGCACCTCGGCGCCCGGCCCGAACTCGAAGACCTGCGCCTGCGCAAGTGGGCCCACATGCTCGGCTTCCGCGGCCACTTCTCCACCAAGTCCCGCGCCTACTCCACCACCCTCGGCGCCCTCCGCCAGGAACGCGTAGACCACAACGAAGCCGCGGCCCGCGAACGCGCGGCCGAAGCCGGCCACCCGCTGCCCGACCCGGACACCGTCCTCGTCCTCTCCCACTGGCGCTTCGCCGGCACCGGCCTGACCGACGCGGAAACCTGGCTCGCCACCTCCCGCCAACCCGCCTCCGAAACGGAAGGAGAACCGCCCCGTGCGTGACGACGAACTGCTCACCGTGCCGGACGTAATGGAGCGGCTGAAGGTCGGCCGGTCCACGGTCTACGACCTGATCCGCTCCCGCCGTCTGCCCTCGATCACCATCGGTCGGTGCCGCCGCATCCCGGCGCGGGCCGTCCGCGAGTACATCCTCAACGAACTGGAGGTGGCTGCCTGATGGCCCAGCAGCGCAAGCGCAACCCCAACGGCGCGGGCACCATCACCAAGCGCAAGGACGGCCGTTACCAAGCCGCCGTCTACGTCCTCCAGCCGGACGGCACCCGTGCCCGCAAGTTCGCGTACGGCAAGACGTGGGCGGAGTGCGACGCCAAGCGCCGTGAACTCCTCGACAAGGTCGACCAGGGCGTACCCGTGCCCACCCGGTCAGCGAAGCTCTCCGAGTGGCTGCCGTACTGGCTGGACAACGTCATCAAGCCCCGGCGCAAGCTCAGCACGTACGACAAGTACGAGGCACACGTCCGGCTCTACCTGGTGCCGCTCCTCGGCGTCAAGCGGCTGGAATCCCTCGGCGTCGCCGACGTGCGCCGCTTCCTCGTCCGCCTGGAGGAGAAGACGACCGCGGCGACGGCCAAGGAGTCGCACCGCGTGTTGAGGTCGGCGCTGTCCTCCGCGTGTCGCGAGGAGCTGATCACGCGGAACGTCGCCAAGCTCGTGGAGCCTCCCCGCACCGACAACCGCGAGCTGAGGCCCTGGACCCTGGACGAGACGCTCGACTTCCTGGCCGCCTCGCGCAAGGACCCGCTGTACGCGGCCTTCGTGCTCGCCATCGCCATGGGCCTGCGCCGAGGGGAGATCGTCGGGTTGCGCTGGTCGGACCTCGACCTCGACGGCCGCGTCTTGTACGTCCGGCAGCAGACGCAGCGGCGCCGGGGCGTGCTGTACGACGACGACCCCAAGAGCCGTCGCCGCCGTGCCGTCCCGCTGCCCGCTCTCTGTATCGCGCCGTTGCGCTGGCATCGGATGCGGCAGGCGGCAGCTCGGACGAAGGCGGGGGAGTCCTGGCACGAGTCGGGGCACGTCTTCACCACCCGTACCGGTCGCCAGGTCGAGCCGCGGAACGTCTACCGGTCCTTCACCCGCGTCGCCGAGTCCGCCGGCCTCCGCGTGATCCGGCTGCACGACGCTCGGCACGGCACGGCGACGCTCCTCACGGCGGCCGGGGTCGCGCCCCGCGTCGTGATGGAGATTCTGGGCCACTCCCAGATCAGTATCACCATGGACGTGTACACGCACGTCGTGCAGGACACGCAGCGTGAGGCCATGAGCCACATGGACCGGCTGCTCAGGAAGCGGCGTCCCGGTCGTCAGTGACCGACGCCGTTGATGTCAGAAGTAGATGTCAAAGGCCCCGGACCATGATCGGTCCGGGGCCTTCGCGCTGGTGCCCCCGGCAGGATTCGAACCTGCGACACCCGCTTTAGGAGAGCGGTGCTCTATCCCCTGAGCTACGGAGGCGGAGCCTGTCGAGAACTCTGCCGGAACCCCGGTGGGGATGCCGGGCGGAGCGAGACAAGCGCCCTGGTCAGGCTTCCTTCGGGCGGCACCGGGGTCGGGTCCGGAAGGACACTTCCCCGGGTGGCGCCCTGGAGGTCGACTGACCGCTGACAGCCTAGCGGATAGGGCTTGCTGAGGTTGCCCCATGGGGCGGGGAGGTGGTGGTGCCGCCGTGATGTGGTACCTGACCTGCGGCGATGTGTCAGTGGGGAGGCGGTGGTGAGGTCGCGTGATCAAGATGCCGGCCTTGTGTGGGCGAGGTGAGGTGTCCGTTACGGCCTATACGTGGCGGTTTCTTGGTTGTGGAGGTGCCGAGTCGCATGCGTCTCGGGCAGTAATTCGGCGCGGTTCGGCGGTCTCACCCTTGTGTTCGGGGAGGAGAAGGGATCGAAGGCGGCCCGATCGGTGGCTCCCCGGCGTGACGAGCAGGATCCGGAGGCGGGCCGCCTCCCCGGGCCGCCGGCAGCAGGTCGGTGACCTCGCAGAGGCACTCGCGAGCCAGGTGTAGCGCGCCGGGGAGGGCGCGGCCCCCGAACCGGGGTGTGCCGCCACGGAGAGAGGGAGTGGCGAGGAGCGGGGCGTTCCGGAACACCCCGCTGACCGGGAACGCCCCAGCGGGGCCCGTACCCGCGCACACGGCCCGGACCCGCCGGGGCGGGGCACGTCATGGCTCGCCCCGTCACCCGTGAAACGCACGCCCCGGACCGCGGTGGCGACGGCGGGGACCGACCGACGCCACCGGGCGGAGAGGCACCAGCGGGGTGATGCCGACCCCGAAAGGAGGCCGTTCCTCGGCGAACTCCAGGAGACCTCCAGCCCCAGGAGATTCCGGCGGTCTCCGGCGGCCTCCGGCGGGCGAAGGCGGGAATGGGGCGGTGCAGTGGGGAACGCGGCGGCAAGGCAAGTCCGGTGCGCGAAGTGCGGGCCGTACCCCGCGCGAAGTACGGGCCGTACCCCGCGCGAACCACGAAGCAGCCTCTCGTCGCGCCCCCTTCCCGCATCCCGGTCGGTGATCCGGTCGGTGATCCGGCCGGTGACCTGATCGGTGAACTAGTCGGTGATCTCGACGGCTCCGTCGTCGGACGCCGCGGGCCGGGCCGGGGCGGGTTCCTTCCGGGTGATGCCCCGGAGGAGCTGGGCGAGGTCGACCCCGGTGGTGGAGGAGAGGAGTTCCATGCCCTGGACGACGTTGTCCGCGACCGTACGGGACAACTGGCTCGCCCCGTCCGTGGAGATGACCGTCAGCTTGTCGACGGCCGACAGCGGTTCGGAGGCCTTGGCGACGACCTGCGGCAGGATCTCGACGAGCATCTGGAGGACGGCGGCGTCGCCGTACCGGGCGAAGGCGTCGGCCTTCTTCCGCATCGCCTCGGCCTCGGCGGCCCCCTTGGCGGCGATGGCCGCGGCCTCCGCCTCGCCCTCGATGCGTACGGCGTCGGCGAGTGCGGCGCGGTGGGCCTTCTCGCCCTCACCGGTCAGGCGGGAGCGCTGCGCGTCGGCCTCGGCCTGCTTCACCAGGGCGATGCGGCGGGCCTCGGCCTCCTGCTCGGCCTGGTAGCGGGCGGCGTCTGCGGGCTTGCGGACCTGGGTGTCGAGCTGGCGGTCGGTGAGTGCGGCCTGCCGTTCGGCGACCTTCTCCTGTTCGCTGAGGATGTCCTGCTGGCGGGCTGCCTCGGCGAGCGGGCCGGCGGCGTTCGCCTGGGCGGCGGCCTGGTCGGTCTCGGCCTTGATCTCGGCCTGCTTGAGGTAGAGGGTCCGCTGCGCGACCGCGATCTCCTCCTCCGCCTTCAGCCGGGCCTGCTCGGCGGCACGGCGGGCGACGGCCTCGGCGATGTCGGCCTCCTGCTTGGCGCGCGCGGCCTCCGGGCGGCCGAGGTCCTCCAGGTAGGAGCCCTCGGTGGTGATGTCCTGGATCTGGAAGGCGTCCAGGACCAGGCCCTGCCCGGACAGGCTGGCCTCGGCCTCCTCGGCGACCTGTCCGGCGAACGCGGCGCGGTCCCGGATGATGTCCTCGACCGACATCCGCCCCACGATGGACCGCAGCGCGCCGGAGAGCACTTCCTGCGTGAAGCCGACGATGCCGTTCTGCTGCATCAGGAACCGCTGGGCGGCGGCCCGGATGGAGTCCTCGGTGCCGCCGACCTTGACGATCGCGACGCCCTCCAGGTTCGCCTTCACCCCGCGCAGGGTGACCGCGCCGCGGACGGCGACCGGAATGTGCCGGCTGGAGAGGTCGAGGGTGAACTTCTGCTGTACGAACGGGACGACGAAGACGCCGCCGCCGACCACGACCTTCTGGCCGCTGTTGTCGGTGAACACCTGCCCGGTGGCGGGATCGGTGGCCTGCTTGCCCCGGCGGCCGGTGATGATGAACGCCTCGCTGGGCCCGGCGACCTTGTAGCGGGTGATGACGGTGAGACCGAGCAGCACCAGGAGGACGACGATGCCCACCACGGCGGTGAGGACAGGGCTCATGGAGGAACCCCCTTCGATCAGAGTGGAAAGGACGGAACGCGGTCAGGCGGAAAGGACGGAACGCGGTCAGGCGGAAAGGACGGAACGCGGTCGGAACGGAAAGGGTGGAGAGGCGGAGAAGGGCGGAACGCGACGGCCGGTCAGTGCTCGACCGGCCGGACGGACACGGAGGTCGGTGAGAGCACGGAGTCCACCCACACCTCGGTGCCGCGCGCGACGGGAACCGCGGCCTTGGCCGCGTACTTCACCGGCTGGCCCGCGAGGTACAGCAACACCTCGCCGTACCCGCCGGCGGGGATCGCCGTCACCACCGAACCGCTCGTACCGGTCAGGTCCGCGCCGCGCGGTGCGGGCGCGGCGCCGTCCCGGATCAGCGTCCGGCTGAACCGCCAGGTCCCCCATCCCACGACGACTCCCGCGGCCGCACCCGTACCGGTGGCGACCCCTACCCCCGCGCCGGTGACCCCCAGCGTGATCGCCCCCGCGAACCCGAGCGCGGACACGAACCCGGCGACCACCGGCAACGACAGGAACCCGTCGAGGACCCCGCCGAACCCGCCGAGGACCCCCTCCATCACCCCGTCGAAGACCAGGGACAGGGAGAGCAGCGCGAGACCCGCGATGCCGAGACCGAGAAACCACCCCATGTACGCCCCCCGTGCCGTGCCCCGCCTCTCCCGTCGTGCGGGCACGGTTCCACGGAGCAGCATAGGTGTCCGCCTCCTGCTTGCGGCAGTCCTTATACGTCCCCGGTGCCGTCCACGCGCGTTCGTGGACCGGGCCCCGCGGGCGGCGCTCGACCCCGGTGGAGCGGAGCGGCGCCCGACCGCCGGGGAGCGGGGTGGGGCCGGCGGGCGGGCGGAAGGCGGGCCGTGCTGCCCTCCTGATGTACCGAACGGGTGTTTTCGGCCCGTAGATGTTGTCGTGTCCGAAAAAGGACCGTCGCTTTCGGGCATCCTTGCCGCATTCCGGGCGGATGGCCATGATGAGTGTGCGCGCCATGGGCGCATCCGACGGCCGGACGGGGGACGGACACGTGTCGTGGGAAGAGGAGTGGGCCGAACTCAAGGCGGAGGCCCTGGTACGCCTGCGGGACCCGGCGCGCATGCGGCTGAACCAGGCCGCGGCCGACCCGGGCGGTGGCGCCACCGGCCCGGACGGGCGCGGCGGGGGGTACGCCGTGAACGCCGACTCCATCGACGGCAGCTCCCACGTGCTGCTGGAGATCGCCGGGGTGCTGTACGAAGGACGCATGGACGGCGAGAACGCGACGACGTGCCGCGTCCCCCGGTCCCACCACGAGGTCTCCGCGCAGCTCGTGACGTTCGCCCGGCACGCCCAGGACCAGTACAACGACGCGGTCGTGCTGCTGGCCGCGCTGTCCAGCAAGCTCACGTCCGCGGGCAACGCGTACACGCAGTACGACGAAGCGGTCCGCGCGCAGCTGGACTCCGTACTCGTCTCGGGACGGTACACCGCCCCCGGGGACCGGTGAGGGACCCGTGGCCTACCGCGCCGACGTACGCTTCCTCGAAGACGCCAACCCGGCGCTGATCGGGCGCAGCGCCGCGGAGTTCACCCGGCTGCACCGGCTGATCGAGACCACCGACGACGCCTTCGCCAAGGCGGCCGCGGTGCGGTGGCGCAGCGAGGCAGCCGACCTGTACGCCCGGCGGCTGCGCGAGGCGCGGGACATCACCGACGCCCTGTCACGCGCCTTCCGGGCGGCGGCGGGCGCCCTCACCTCGTACGCCGAGGCCGTCACCACGGCCAGGAGCCACTACAAGAGCGGCAGGGCGTCCGAGGGGCGGCTGGCGGAGGTGATCGGGCGGGAGGCCGTCGCCGTCACGAGTACCGCGCGGGCGGCGGAGCCCCTGCGGCAGTGGGAGGACCTGCGTTCCACGACGGGCTTCCTGGACTGGATCGCCGAGCTCGGCGTCGACCTCGACGCCATCCGCGAGGAGGCCGATCGCCTCTACCAGCAGACCCGCGGCCACTACGGCGACGCCCTGCGCGTGGAGTCCGGGGCGCGCGAGAAGTGCGTCGGCGACCTGAGGGCGGCGTACCGGTCCCTGCCCGACTTCGTCAGCCCCGTCTCCGACCCGGCGCGGTTCCTCAAGGGCCTCGGGCCGTTGGCGGCCGAGGCGCGGCAGGCGGGCGACCACCCCTTCGCCCGGCTCCCCGGGGCCGGGCCCAAGGTGGACGCCATCCCCACCACCGGCACCCACGTCGTGGTCAGCGAGACCCTGTTCCGCATCCAGACCCGGGTCGACGGCCTGTCCGGCGGCCAGGGCAACAACTACTGGTGGCCCTCCACCTCCGACGAGGGGCGCCGCGAGTTCATCTCGGCCAACAGCCACATCATCAGGGCGGCGGCGCAGGACGCGGGGCTGCCGCCGGAGATGGTCGCCGGGATCGCCTGGCGCGAGGTCATGGGCGACCCCGCCGTACTGGACGACCTGGCCTACGAGGGGCGGAAGTTCCTGCCCGGCACCAAGGACCCCGACGAGACGTCGATGGGCCCGCTGTCCATCCAGGTCCGCCGCGCCGCGGAGGTGCTCGGCTACGACCCGCACCACCTCACCGACCAGCAGCGCGACCAGGTGGTGGGCGCGCTCAGGAATCCGGCGAAGAACATCTTCATCGCCTCCGAGTACCTCGCCCAGCTCAAGGCGGAGAGCGGCTTCGCCGACGTGCCGCCGGAGCGCATGACCCGCGACCAGATGCAGGAACTGGCCGCCCGCTACAACGGCGGCCCCTACTACCAGGACCCCCGGGCCCAGGGCTACGGCCGGGACTTCGCCGGGAACCTGGACGAAGCCCGGAAGGCCCTGCGGTGAACCGCTCCCACCCGACCACACCCGTGCCGCCCGCCCCGGGGGACCGGACGGGCGGCACGGGCCGTGCCGCCCGTGTCGTCTGCGGCGTGCTGACGACCCTGGCGCACGTGCCGGCGGTGTACCTCGTCCTCCTCGCGTACCTGGCGGAGCCGGCCGGGCCCTGGGACGGCGAGAGCGTCGCCCACGCGCAGTTCGCCTCCGGTCTCGCCCTCGTCCTCTCGGCCGTCACCGCGCTGCTGACGTGGGTCTCCGTCAAGGCCGGCTGGCTGCGCCGCGGCTGGTACGCGGTCCCCGCCCTGCTGGGGGCGGCCGCGCTGCTGCGCTTGACGCTGTTCGCGCCGGAGCTCTGACCGCGCGGGCGCCCGCGCCCGGGGTGTCACGAGGGGTCCGGCCGCGTACGAGGCGCCCGCGCACGCCGTGCGGGCGCGCCCCCGGAACTCGCCCCCGGACCACCGCCCCCGGACCACCGCCCCGGAACACGGACGGGAAGGCCGTGGAGGACCCGCCGCGGTGGCGCGCAGCGGGCCGGTACGCCTCAACTGCGGGTCACCCGAACCCGGTACGTACCGTTCCGCTCCCGCGACAGGACCGTCACCGCCACCCCGGCCGCCTCGTCGTGGAACGTCTCGCCGGGGCCGTACGGCGCGTCGGAGAGCTCGGCGTGCACGTTCGGCCGGCGGGTGCAGCCGCCGCTGCCGGGCTCGCCGTCCTCGACGGTCACGGGGCCCTGGCCGGTGTCCACGTCGGTCCGCACCCGGTAGACCAGCACGCCCGGGTCGCACACCGCCTCGTCGTTGCCCTCCCGGGTGCGGACCTCCAGCACGTACCCGGCCAGGTCGCCCAGCGGGACGACCGCCAGCTTCACGCCGCCTCCCTCCCGGGCCAGCGGCGTCAGGGCGTACTCGCGGGTGCCGCGCTCCGAGGCGCAGCGCACCTGGCCGTCGTCGAGCCAGCCCAGCTTCCACTTGTGCCAGCCGAGCAGGTCGTTGTTGGCGCCCCAGTCCTCGGACATGATGTCCCAGTGGCCGACCGCCGCCCCTCCCTCGACGGTGTACAGGTCGGGCAGGCCGAAGACGTGGCCGTTCTCGTGCGGCAGCACGCGGTAGCCGGTCTCGTGGAAGGACCCCGAGCCGTCGTCCTGGCGGCTGTAGACGAACGACGTGTTGGACAGCGCCACCCCGTCCGCGCTCGGCGCCTCGCCGTTCCCGGAGAACGTGACGGACAGGACGGTGTCCAGCGCCGACGGGCCGGCGTTCGGGGTGACCAGGACGTTGACCAGGTCGTACGTGCTGAAGTCGACGTGCTCGTCGGCCGCCTCGACGATGTGCTCGACCAGTTTCCGGTAACCCGGCTCGTAGGGCGCGCCGCGGTCGAGGCCGTACTCGGGGAACGGCAGCGGCATCCGCAGCCAGGTGGGCACGGGCGTGTGGGGGACGTACCGCAGCCGCCCGTACGAGCTGACGTGGAACCAGTCGGCGGTCTGCGGGAAGAACTCCGCGAACCGGCGCATCGCCGGGACCTCACCGGGTGCGTCCGGGAAGTCGATCATCAGGTTGAGGGCGCGGATCACGCCGGTGGAGCGGACGTAGCCGGGCGGGGTGGGGATGCCCTCGGACATCTGCACCCCGGTCTCGGCCCGGATGCGGCAGGCGGTGAGGCCGTCGGCGGCCTCCGCGAGCGCCCGCGTGCCGGGGTCGAAGGCCCCCGCCCCCGGGGTGGCGGAGGTGGGGCCGTGCAGTGTGGCGCTCGCCGTGGCGAGGGCGGCCACGGCGAGCGCCGTGACGGTTCCGATCGCGGCCGTCCTGCGTATTCGCCGTATTCGGCTGGTCGGCTGCTCCATGTCCACAGCCTGTTCCGGGTGGTGCGGGGGCGCTCGCCGGGTGGCCCGATCGTGGGAAC
The DNA here is from genome assembly GCA_012396115.1 of Streptomyces somaliensis DSM 40738. Taxonomy (GTDB): domain Bacteria; phylum Actinomycetota; class Actinomycetes; order Streptomycetales; family Streptomycetaceae; genus Streptomyces; species Streptomyces somaliensis. The sequence continues at coordinate 35,462 of JAAXOU010000018.1, forward strand.
GCGCCTGCGCGGTGACGCAGGTCACGAGGGGTGGTGGAACAGACGGAGACGATCTCCCCGTTGACGAAGGTGCGGGGGGTGGTCGGAGGAGTTCTCCGGGCCGTACACGGCACCTTCCGGACGGAGTCGAGGAGCGCAGCCGTGACCGCCACGACCACCACGGGTACCACGACCATCGCGGGTACCGCCGTTCGGGTGACGCGTGCCGTGCCCGGTGGATCCGCTGCTCCCGGCGCCTTCGACCACGGTGGGCCCGCCGCCGGGCGCGACCGGCCGGAGGGCGCCGTGGAGGGGCTGTTCGCGCGGGCCCGGGCGGCGGGACGGCTCCGTCCCGGCGCCGACGCGGGCGACCCGCCGACGGCCCCGCCGCGGTTCACCCGGCCGCTGCCGGGCACCGCGTGCCCGGTCGACGACCGGTTCGTCCGCCGCCGCCTCCACCTCCGCCGCCGGCCCCTGCTCGACGGCCCGGAGGCCCCGGGCCGCTCCGAACTCCCGGAAGCCCCGGCGGCTTCGGGGGACCCCTGGCGGGGCCGCCCCTGAGGACCACCCGCCGTCCCGCCGCCCGCCGACCGTCGCGCGCCGACGGCCAGGGAGTTGCCGCCCAGGGCGAAGAAGTCGTCCTCGGCGGTGAGGGGGCGGCCGTTCAGGTGGAGCACGTCGTCCCAGAGTTCG
>JAAXOU010000180.1 GCA_012396115.1 Streptomyces somaliensis DSM 40738
CCCGTACGCCGCGCCGCCCAGCACCAGCACCGCGCCGACCGCCACGGCCCAGGCCAGCGGCCGTACGGGACCGGGCTCCGACACCCCGCCCGGCAGGGCGGCGAAGCCCCGCGGCCGGTCGACCGTCCCGAGCCCGTCCAGCGGCCACACGACGGCGTCGAGCCGGGCCGTGACGGCGCTGCGGGGCACCGACCCCCGCCCGGCGTCGCGGAGGTGCGCCCGCGAGTCCTGCGATCCCGCGCGCTGGTCGCCGAGGAGGAAGAGGTGCCCCTCCGGCACGGTCGCGGTGAACCCCGTCGGCGAGGCGGCCTCCTTCGCGCCCCAGCCCTGGGAGCGCAGGTACGGCTCCCGGACGGGCTCGCCGCCGACGGTGAGCCGGCCGTCCGCGTCGCAGCAGGCGACCTCGTCGCCGTCGATGCCGACGACCCGCTTGACCATCGGCAGGTCGCCCCAGCTGCGGTCCGTGAAGACCACGACGTCGCCGCGCCGCACCTCGGAGCCGTCGATCCGCCGGGCCAGGACCCGGTCGCCCGCCGTGACGGTCGGGCTCATCGAGTCGGTGGGCACCGTGTAGGGCCGGTACAGGACGGCTCCGCAGGCGAACCCGCCGAGGAACAGCACACAGCCGACGGCCACGGCCAGCCCCGACAGCACGCCGCCGAGGCGGCCGCGGCCGCCCGTACGCATCGTTCCGCCCATCCCAGCACTCCCCGCTCAGGAGATCGAGTGTCCCGGGACGGCACCCTACCCGCGCCCGCTACCGGGCGGTACGCCCCGCAGGGGCGCCGTTCAGGAGCCCGCGGCCGCCGCCTCGCGGGCGAGGACCCGGCGGCGGCGCCACAGCACCAGCGGGAGGGCGCCGGCGAGCCCCAGGGCCCCGGGTCCGACGGCCGCCGCGGCGGCCGCGCTCAGCCCCGGCTGGTCGAACGTGTCCGGGACCGGCAGGGCCGACCAGCGGTCGAACGGCCAGGCGACGACGATCGCCCGGCCCACGACCTTCTCGTTGGCGACCGTGCCGCCGCCGGGGAGCTCCCGGTGGTAGCGGGAGTCCAGCGAGTTCTGCCGGTTGTCGCCCATCAGCCAGATGCGGCCCTCGGGCACCTCGACCGGCCCGAAGGGCTCGTCGTCGCACGGCGTGGACCCCGGGTACAGGTACGAGGTCTCCTCCAGCGCCTTGCCGTTGACGTGGACCTTGCCGCCCTTCTTGCACTCGACGGTGTCGCCGCCGACCCCGATGACGCGCTTGATCAGGTTCTGCTTGTCGGGCGGCGGCATCAGGCCGACGAAGCTGAGGAACCGCTGCAGCGGGTTCTGCTCGGGCGCGGGCTCGTCCAGCCAGCCGCCCGGGTCCTCGAAGACGACGACCTCGCCGCGCTCCGGCTCGGAGCCGAACCACGGGGTGAGCTTGTCGACCAGCACCCGGTCGTCGCGCTGCAGCGTGTTCATCATCGACTCGGAGGGGATGGAGAATGCCTGGACCAGGAAGGTCTTGATCAGCAATGCCAGCAGCAGGGCGATGCCGATCAGCAGCGGCAGCTCCTTCCAGAAGGAGCGCTGCTTCCTCGGCTGCGGCGGGCCGCCGCCGTCCACGCTGTCGTCGTCCACGCTGTCGTCCTCGGCGTTCTCGGCGCTCCCCGCGCCGGCTGCGTGCGGCGCGTCGCTCCGGACGGCCGCGTTCTCGGTCACGCCCTCGGCGGGCGCCCCGCCCGGGGCGGTGGGCGGGTACGCAAGCGGTCCGCGCCCCTTCTCCGGCTCATCGCGTCCGGACCGCGCGCCGACCGCCAGATCCCCCACGTCCACTCCTCAATCCGTGCTCTCGCCCGCCCCCGAAGCAGGGGGAGGCCCATCACTCCCATAACGAGCGGGAGTTCCCCAGGGGTCGGGAGCCGTAGCGATCCGTTCGCGTACCAGGGGGACACACTATGCGACGCGCCGAGCGCCGTCGCGGTCCCGGGCGGCGCGTCCGGGACCGCGGCGAACGCGTCCCCGCCGTCCAGTGCGCGCCAGTGGCCGAACGGCCAGACGATCGCGAAGGCGCGCCCCACGACCTGCTCCTCCGCGATCGTCCCCCGGAACGGTCCGTCGAGGTGGAAGCGCGAGTCGGCGGAGGCCGAGCGGTGGTCCCCGAGGACGAACAGCCGCCCCCCGGGGACCTCGACCTCGAAGGGGATCCGCGAGGGCTCGTCGCCCGGATGGAGGTACGGCTCGTCCAGGGGCACGCCGTTGACGGTCACGCGCCCGTCCGCGTCGCAGCAGGCGACGGTGTCCCCGCCGACGGCGACCACCCGCTTGATGAGGTCCTGCTCGCCGCCGGAGGGCAGCAGGCCGATGGAGGACAGGACCCACTTGACCCGGGCGACGGCCGGGGCGTCCGGCGGCCGCGTCCGCTCGGACCCGAGCCAACCGCCGGGGTCGTGGAAGACGACGACGTCGCCGCGCTCCGGCCGCGTACCGAACCAGGGGGTCAACTTGTCGACCAGGACGCGGTCGTCGATGCGGATCGTCTGCTCCATGGAGCCGGACGGGATGACGAACGCCTGCACCAGGAAGGTCTTCAGGACCAGCGCGATGAGCACCGCGGCGGTGAGGAGCAGCGGGATCTCCCTGACCGCGGACCGGCGCCTGCGCCGCTTCACCCGGCGGGCGAGCCTGCGCCGCTCGGCCCGGCCGCGCAGCGGGCGGCGGCCCTCCGCCGGTCCGTGGTCCGCGGACGGCCGGGGGTGGGCGCGGTGCCCGCCGCGCCGGCCGCGGCTACCCACGGCCTCCGCCCGGGGCCGGGGCCTCCGGTACGGCCCCGAAGGCGTCCGTCGCCTCGACGCCGGACCAGCGCCGCGCCGGCCAGGCGATCCAGTCGGCCCGTCCGATCACCGTGTCGACGGGGACCGTACCGCCGCCGGGTGCGCCCAGGTGGTCGCGGGAGTCGCGGGACCGGGCGCGGTGGTCGCCCATGACCCACAGGGCGCCGTCCGGCACCGCGATGTCGAACCGCACCTCGGAGGGCGCGTCGCCGGGGTGGAGGTACGCCTCCTCGACGGGTGTGCCGTTCACCTCGATCCGGCCCGCCTCGTCGCAGCACGCCACCCGGTCGCCGCCGACGCCCACGACGCGCTTGACGAAGCCGGTGCCGGACGGCTCCGCGAGGCCCAGTGCCGCCGCGGCGTCGTGGAGGAGGCCGGTGACCGGGCCCTTCTCCGGGACGCCGGGGACGAAGGAGCCGACCCCGTCGAAGACGACGACGTCCCCGCGCGCGGGCCGGGCGCCGAAGCGGTACGCCAGCTTGTTGACGATCACCCGGTCGCCCACCCGGAGCGTCGGCTCCATCGATCCGCTGGGGATCTGGAAGGGCTGGATGACGAAGTGGCCCACGAGGAGCGTGCCGATGGCCCAGGCCAGGCCGAACAGGCCGAGGGTGCGCCGGGAAAACACGGAGCGCGACCTCCGCTCCGGCCGCCTCTCGGCGTCGGGGGGGAGGTCGCGCTCCGGGTGCGTGGCTTCGGTGTCCATCGGGGCGAGCCTAACCGGCCGCTCGCAGGGCCCGCCCGAAGCGTGGGCGCGCGGGCCGAGCCGGGGCTCAGTTGTCGCGCTTCTCCTTGATCTTCGCGGCCTTGCCGCGCAGCTCGCGCAGGTAGTACAGCTTCGCGCGGCGGACGTCACCGCGGGTGACCAGCTCGATCTTCTCGAAGATCGGGCTGTGCACCGGGAAGGTGCGCTCGACGCCGACGGAGAAGGAGACCTTGCGGACGGTGAAGGTCTCGGAGACGCCGGAGCCCTGGCGGCGGATGACGACGCCCTTGAACTGCTGGATGCGGGAGCGGTTGCCCTCGATGACGCGAACGTGGACGTTCACGGTGTCGCCGGGGCGGAACGCGGGGACGTCGGTCCGCAGGGACGCGGCGTTGACGGTGTCGAGCACGTGGGACATGGTCGTCTGCTTCCTCACTGATGCCACAGGTCATCAGCGGCAACGGGAAAATCGGGATCGGGGTGGCCGTGCGTCGGGTGCGGCGCGCGTCCCCCTGTGGCAGGGGCGCCGACCGGACGTACGGCAGCGGCCTATTCTTCCACGGCCCGCGGCCTGCGCCAAAACCGGCCACCCGGTTCGGGGGCCCAGCCGAGGAGGGAGAGGGTCTCGCGGTCCTTCTTGTCGAAGGCGGCCGGGTCGCACCGCTCGATGAGGTCCGGGCGGTGCAGGGCGGTGCGCCGGAGCGCCTCGTCCCGCCGCCACCGGGCGATCCTCCCGTGGTGGCCGCTGAGGAGGACCTCGGGGATGCCGTGGCCGCGCCAGACGGGCGGCTTGGTGTAGACGGGGCCCTCCAGGAGGTTGGCCATGGCGCCGGGGGCGAAGGAGTCGTCCCGGTGGGACTCGGCGTTGCCGAGGACGCCCGGGAGGAGCCGGGCCACCGCCTCGGTGATCACCAGCACGGCGGCCTCCCCGCCGGCCAGGACGTAGTCGCCGATGGAGACCTCGTACACGGGCATCCGGGTGGCGTACTCGTCCACGACCCGGCGGTCGATGCCCTCGTAGCGGGCCGGTGCGAAGACCAGCCAGGGCCGCTGCGACAGCTCGACGGCGACCTCCTGGGTGAAGGGCCTGCCGCTGGGCGTGGGGACGACGAGCACGGGGCCGTGGGCGCCGGCCTCGTACCCGGCGGCGGTGACCTCGTCCAGGGCCTCGCCCCAGGGCTCGGTCTTCATGACCATGCCCGGACCGCCGCCGTAAGGCGTGTCGTCGACGGTGTGGTGGCGGTCGTGGGTCCAGCGGCGCAGGTCGTGGACGTGGACGTCGAGCCGGCCGCGGGCGCGGGCCTTGCCGACGAGCGAGACGTCCAGCGGGTCGAGGTACTCGGGGAAGATCGTGACGACGTCGAGCCGCATCAGCGACCGTCCCCGTCCCCGCCGGTCCCGCCGTCGGCCGCGGTGCCGGTGGGGGCGTCCTCCTCCGCGCGGGCGGAGGCGACGACGGCGCGGTCGTCGATGAGGCCCGGCGGCGGGGCGACGACCACCCTCTGCCCGTCGAGGTCGACCTCGGTGACGATCTCCTCGACGAACGGGATCAGCACCTCGCGGCCGTCGGGCCGCTCGACGACGAACAGGTCCTGGTACGGCAGGTGGGAGACCTCGGTGACGCGGCCGATCCCGGTGCCGTCGGCGAGGACCACGTCGAGGTCGACCAGCTGGTGGTCGTAGTACTCGTCCGGCTCCTCGGGGCGCTCGTCGGGGTCGACCTCGGCGATGAGGAGGGTGTTGCGCAGCGCCTCGGCGGCGTTGCGGTCGCGCACGCCCGCGAAGCGCAGCAGGAGCCGGCCGCTGTGGACGCGGCCGCTCTCGACGGTGAGGGGCCCGGCGGAGGCCGGGTCGGTGGCGAGTACGGCGCCGGGCGCGAGCCGCAGCTCGGGCTCGTCCGTACGCACCTCGACGGTGACCTCGCCCTTGATGCCGTGGGCGCGGCCGATCCGCGCGACTACGAGCTGCACTTTCTGGACTCTCCTGTCGGACGACGACGGGCCGGGGAGGGCCGCGGCCCTCCCCGGCCCGTGCGCCGGTTGTTCAACTTCGCTCAGCGAACCTGGTCCACGTCGACGAAGTCGACCCGGATCCCCCGGCCGCCGAGGGCGCCCACGACCGTACGCAGTGCGCGCGCGGTGCGGCCGTTGCGGCCGATCACCTTGCCGAGGTCGTCGGGGTGCACCCGGACCTCGAGCACTCGTCCGCGGCGCAGGTCGCGCGAGGCGACCCGCACGTCGTCGGGGTTGTCGACGATGCCCTTCACGAGGTGCTCGAGAGCCTCCTCGAGCATGCTCAGGCCTCGGGCGACTCTGCGGCCTTGGCCGCAGACTCGGTCTCGGCCTCGTCCGCCTTCTTGTCGGCCTTCTTGGCCTTCGGGGTGATGGCCTCGCCCTTGGCGTCGTCGCCCTCGATCGACTTGGCGAAGGCCTCGAAGGAAGCGCGCTTGTCCTCCTTGGCGGCCGGGGCCAGCAGCGGCTTCTCCGGGGCCGGCAGGCCCTTGTGCTTCTGCCAGTCGCCGGTCAGCTTCAGGATGGCGAGGACCGGCTCGGTCGGCTGGGCGCCGACGGACAGCCAGTACTGCGCGCGCTCCGAGTCGACCTCGATGCGCGACGGGTTCTGCACCGGGTGGTACAGGCCGATCTCCTCGATCGCCCGGCCGTCACGGCGGGTGCGGGAGTCGGCGACGACGATGCGGTAGTGAGGCGAACGGATCTTGCCCAGACGCTTCAGCTTGATCTTGACTGCCACGGGTGTGGTGTCTCCTGGTCTTGACGTGGTTGGGCACGACGGGATGCCACGTGGGGTTGCGGTACCCGAGGTGCCCGATGGACGCGTCAGCCGTAGGAGAGAGGGGTCCTGTTCGACTGTCGAGTACAGCTGGCCATTGTGCCACACCGCGCGCGGCCGCCGGACCCCGGGACGGCGGGCGGCGGCCCGCGGGTCACCTGGCGGCGCCCACCGCCTCCGGGATGCGGAAGGGCTTCCCGCAGCCGCCGCAGACGATCGGCGCCTGGGCCAGGACCGACGGGACCACCCGGACGTTGCGCCCGCAGTCGCAGACCGCCTTGACCCGTACGCCGCCGCCGGACGAACCGTGCCGTGCGGCGGGCCCGCGGAAGGAGCGCTTGGTGTCGGCGGTCGTGGCGGCGGTGTGCGCCTTGAGGGCGCGCTGCAGCCGCTCGATCGTCGGCTGGTACCGGCGCTTGGCCCCGGGACTGAGCGTGACCAGCGAGAAGCCGCTGCTGGGGTGCGGCTCCTCGGAGTGGTCCAGGCCCATCTCCTCGGCGATCGCCAGGAACCGGCGGTTGTGGTAGCGGCCTGCACGCGAGGTGTCGCGGACCCCCCGGGCGGCGGCGATGCCGTGGACCGCCTCGTGGAGCAGCCGCTCGAAGGAGAGCTCCGCGCCGCAGGCGGACGAGGACTCTCCGATCAGGGACTCGGGCGCAGCGAGATCGGGCAGTTCGGGGTGGTGCCTCTGGATGTCGGCCCACGCCCGCGCCAGTTCCGCGGCGAGTACAGGTGGTGTCGTGCTCACGTCGTGGACAACGAGCCGGGGAGCCGTCGGGTTCCATTCCGGGGCATCCCAAATATTTTGCACGTACCCGTCAGTTGCCATTGTTGTGTCCTCACGAGGGTCAGTGCGCTGATCTGCGGAAAAGCCACACAGCTCACATCAAGGTGGTACGTAGGGGCGCGGTCGTGGGCTCTCCGAGGCGTACGCCCCGGCTTTCGCCCGCGTCCGCGCGCCGGTCTGTGCTCGCGGGGTGGCGTTCGGTGACGGTACATCACCGCGGGCGACGTTACCCTCACCCTCCGGGACGCACGCCACCGGCCCCTCTGCCGTGGCGGGATCCGCACGGTGGCCCCACTATGGGAGGTGGTTCGTGCCGGGCCGGAAGGCGCACGACCGGGGCACGCGAGCACCGCGGCCCGATCCCCTGGACGCGGGGACGGAAGCGGGGTTCCCCGGCTGCGGACCGTGCGCGCGCACGTGAGCGGGGACCGTCGACCAGGGCACGGACGTACGGATGGACTCTCTCGGCTGATTGGGGCGCCTTCGATGACACCCATGCTGGTCCAGCACCACCCCCACCCGGCTCCCGCGGCCGCCGACGCGCCGGGACGCGCCCGCGACTGGGCGGAGATCCAGGAGCGGATGCTGGTGCCGCTCTACGAAGCGGTGTACGAGCGCCTGGAGGTCCGTGCCGGGACACGGCTCCTCGGCCTCGGCTGCGGCTCGGGGCTGGCCCTCCTGCTGGCTGCCGCCCGCGGGGCCCGGGTCACCGGCGTGGACACCGACCGCGCACGTGTGGAGCTGGCCGGGGAGAGGCTCCGCCCCGGGCCGGCGGCCGCCGGCCCCGGCTCCCACGGCGGCGCCGGTCCGGAGCCCATAGTCCTGTGCGGTCCGCCCGGCGCGGCCGCCGCCGACCCGACGGGCCTCGGGTACAACCTCGTCACCGCCTTCCAGCCGGTCGGCTGCACGGCGGGCGACTCCGACGGCCTCGTCCCCCTCCTCACCGGCGCCGTCCCCCTGGCGGAGCGCGGCAGCGCCGTCGTCCTCACCGGCTGGGGCCCGCCCGAACGGTGCGCCACGACCGCCGTGTTCCGCGTCGCCGGCCGGCTCGCCGAGCGGCTGTCCGGCCGCGGGGCCTGGCGGCCCGCCCGCCGCGACGACCTGGAGGAGGTGGCCGCGCGCGCCGGGCTCCGGCCCGACGGCTCCGGCCGGGTCTCCTGCCCCTTCGGCTACCCGGACACCGGCAGCGCCGTGCGCGGCCTGCTCTCCACGGGGCTCTTCGACGCGGCCGTGGCCGCCTCCGACCCGGCGACCGTGGAGAAGGAGATCACCGAGGCGCTCCACCCCCACGTCCGCCCCGACGGCACGGTCTGGATGCCGAACGTCTTCCGGTACCTCGTCGCCCGGATCCCGTGAGCCCGGCCCCTCCGCGCGGCGGTCGTCCCCGGTACCGGCGCCGTCGGCCGGCCCGTGACGGCCGGCCCGTACGCCGCCGCATCGGGGTCCCCGCGACCGCTCCGCCGGCCCGCGGTTCCCCGCGCCGGAGGCACCGCGGGCCGTGCCGCGGAGGGCCGCGG
>JAAXOU010000181.1 GCA_012396115.1 Streptomyces somaliensis DSM 40738
ACGTCTTCTCCGCGCAGGTCCCGCAGGGGCACTTCGTCTCCCGGGCGGGCACCGTCATGTCCGCCTCGGACGACCTGTACGTCACGGTGCGCGGGGCGGCGGGGGCCTGCGGGGCCTGCCACTGCCGGGCGCCGTACGGGTCGTGGCCCCCGGGGTCCGGTTCCCGCCCCTGCTCCCCGTACTCCTGGTAGCCCTGGTAGCTCTGGTACGGCTGGTGTCCCTGGTACCCCTGGTACGGCTGGTCGTGGAAGTACCGCTGCGGTTCGGGGTGCGCCCCGGTCGTCTGCGCGTACGGGTCATGGCCGTACCCGTGGCCCTGATGCCCGGGATGCTGCGGCGGCTGGGAGGGCTGTGACGACTGGGAGGGCTGGGGCGGAGGCTGCTGCCGGGCCTGCTGGTACACCGGCTGCCCGTACTCGTCGTAGCCGACGATCTGCGGCTGCGGCGGGTGGTACGGGTCGTAGTGGCTGTTCTGGTCGTTCACCGGTGCCCCTCTCCGCGGCTCACTGGCCCCGGTACAGCTGGCGCTTGTCGATGTAGCGCACCACACCGTCCGGCACCAAGTACCAGACGGGATCGCCCTGCGCCACCCTCTCGCGGCAGTCCGACGACGAGATGGAGAGCGCGGGCACCTCGACGAGGGAGACGCCGCCCTCGGGCAGACCGTCGTCCGACAGGACGTGGCCGGGCCGGGTCACCCCGATGAAGTGCGCGAGCGAGAAGAGCTCCTCGGCGTTGCGCCAGCCCGGCATGATCTGCGACAGCGCGTCGGCGCCGGTGATGAAGAACAGATCCGTGTCCGGGTTGAGGGAGCGCAGGTCCCGCAGGGTGTCGATGGTGTACGTGGGGCCCGCCCGGTCGATGTCGATGCGGCTGACCGAGAACTGCGGGTTCGACGCCGTGGCGATGACCGTCATGAGGTAGCGGTCCTCGGCCGGGGAGACCGTCTTGTGGCTCTTCTGCCAGGGCTGCCCGGTCGGCACGAACACCACCTCGTCGAGGTGGAACAGGGCGGCCACCTCGCTGGCGGCCACCAGGTGTCCGTGGTGGATCGGGTCGAACGTCCCGCCCATCACGCCCAGGCGGCGCTTGCCGGGACTTCTCGGCACTTCCTGCTCTCCCATGCGTGCAGAGCCTAACGGCACGGCGGTGCGGCCCGGTCCCGGCGGGCGCCGGCTCAGCGGTCGCGGTTGAAGCGGGTGGTGACCCAGAGCAGGAGCAGCAGCGCGAGGAGGGCGCCGCCACCGGTGAGGTAGGGGTTGAGGCTCTCGTGGTTGCCGCCGTGCTCGGAACCCTCGGCGAGCGTGACCAGGTGGGCGGCGGCGGTGTGGAGACTGCTCATCTTCTGCGGGACCAATCCATCGGAGTCGGAGCGGGGGTTGCGCGCACATCGTATGCGGGCGGGGCGGGCGCCCTCACGCCGACTCGGGCGTCGTCCCGGCGGAGCCGTTGTCCACAGGGCGCCGTCCACAGGCTCGGCGGCTTCCCCGGGCACCGCCTAGGCTGGGGTCCACCAGAGGACGAGTCAGATCTCGCATGAATCGGGGGCGGTCATGACAGGGAACGGCCACGGGGACGTACCGAGCCGCGCACGCCGGCGCTTTCCGGGCATCTCCTCCCGCGCCTACGAGCATCCGGCGGACCGCTCCGCGCTCGTCGCCCTGCGCAAGCTCGGCGGTTTCGACGCGGTGTTCAAGGCGCTGAGCGGACTGCTGCCCGAGCGCAGCCTGAGGCTGCTGTACCTCTCGGACTCGGTGCGGGTGGGCGACTCGCAGTTCGTCCGTCTCCACGACATGCTGCGGGACGCCTGCTACATCCTCGACCTGGAGCGGGTCCCGCCGATGTACGTCACGCAGGACCCGAAGCCGAACGCGATGTGCATCGGTCTGGACGAGCCGATCATCGTGGTCACCACGGGCCTGGTGGAGCTGCTGGACGAGGAGGAGATGCGCGCCGTCGTCGGCCACGAGGTGGGGCACGCCCTCTCGGGGCACTCCGTCTACCGCACGGTGCTGCTGTTCCTCACCGACCTGGCGCTGAGGGTGGCGTGGATCCCGCTGGGGAACGTGGCCGTCATGGCGGTCGTCGCGGCCCTGCGGGAGTGGTTCCGCAAGTCGGAGCTGTCGGCGGACCGGGCCGGTCTGCTGGTCGGCCAGGACCTCCGGGCGTCGATGCGCGGCCTGATGAAGCTGGCGGGCGGGCACCACCTGCACGAGATGAACGTGGACGCGTTCCTCGCCCAGGCGGAGGAGTACGAGTCGGGCGGCGACCTGCGGGACTCGGTGCTGAAGATCCTGAACGTGCTGCCGCGCTCCCACCCGTTCACGACGGTGCGGGCGGCCGAGCTGAAGAAGTGGTCGGAGAGCCGCGACCACCAGCGGATCATGGCCGGCCACTACCCCCGGCGGTCGGAGGACGGCAACACGTCGGTCGCGGACTCCTTCCGCGAGTCGGCGAGCCACTACGCGGACACGGTGCGCGGGAGCAGGGACCCGCTGATGAAGCTGGTCGGCGACATAGCCGAGGGCGCCGGCGACCTGGGCGGCAGGCTCTTCGAGAAGTTCACCGGCGCCGCGGGGGGACGTCCGGGTGCGGGTGACGGTGGTGACGGGGAGGGCGATCGGGGCACGTCCTGACCCCGCCTCCCCGGGGAGCCCCGGGGCCGAGGGCGGCGCGGAGCCGGGCGCGGCACGCCGGGTGCCTGGGGCGCGGAGCAGGGTGGCGTCGGCTCCAGTCGCGTCGGCTCCAGTGATACCGGTGGCATCGGCCCGGCGCGGCCTCCGGGGTGCCGCGCCGGTGGCCCCCCTCGCGGTCCGGCGGGGTGCCGTCCCGTCCGGCCGTACGCCGCGCCCGGCGCCGGAACGCCGGGGTCCGCGGTGGCCCCTCCTGCACCGCCTCCCGCCGCGGGCCTACGGCCGGGAGGGCCCGCCGTCGGGTGACAGGACGGCACAGAGGCGGGTGGCCGCGACCGGAGCGGAAGCGTAGGGGTCGGTGGCCGGCGGGACGGTCTTCGCGGGGTGCCGGCCCGCGAGGAGCGGCCGCAGCACACCGGAGGGATCGGCGGAGCAGTCCATGGGCCCGGCCTGGAGGTGGCTGGCGACCAGTTCGGCGCGGTGCGCGCGCAGGTCGTCGCGGTCGAAGCGGAAGCGCAGTTCGCGGCGGACGGTGAACAGGGAGGCGGCACCGGGCCCGGTGTCCGGCCCCGCGGGGCGCAGCGCGTAGGCGAAGGTGTGGTCGGAGACGATCTCCAGGATGTCGGCGGACACCTCGGCCACCCGGAGGGTGCCGTGGACCCGGGCACCGGGGTCGGCGAGGGCCACGCGGGCCGGGTCGAACCGGACGAGCCAGCCGCCGGTGGCGTGGTGCCCGTCGGCGGCCGGGGAGTTGACGCTCCGGTCGAACTGGAGGAGCTGGTCCGGGTCGAGGAGCGAGCGCACGGGACGGGTGGCGCCGCCGGTGAGGACGCGGGGATCGAGGGAGGACCGGACGAGGAAGTCCTTGGCGATGGTGAGGGCGGTCGTGACCTGGCCTTCCGCGAAGTGCACGGTGCGCCGCGGGGCGGGCAGGGCGATGCCGTCGGCGCCGGGGCGGTACTGCGCCGCGGGGCTGCGGGCGTACAGGTCGTCGGGGTGGCCGCCGGGTACGGGGCCGGTGGGGACCAGGGCGACCAGGGTGGTGCGCAGGGGCTCGGTACGCGGGTCGGCGGGCGGCTGGTGCGGGTAGTGGGAGCCGAGGTGGACGGCGGCGGCGAAGACCGCCGCGACGAGCAGTACGAGGGTGAGCGCGCCCAGGCGGGTGCCCATCGTGCGCACGAGGCCGCGTCGCCGCCGGCGGGCCGCGTGCCGGCGGCGGCGGTGGCGCCGGTGGTGGTGGCGGTCGAGGTCGTAGGCGTACTCGTACTCGGCGTCCAGGGCCGGGTCGCAACCGCCGTGGTCGGCGCCGGGGCGGTCGCGGACCGCGGGGGCGTCGTAGCCCGTGCGTTCCCGGGCGGACAGCTCCTGGAGCCGGGCAGCGCGGACGAAGGACTCGTCGAAGACGACGGGCCGGTGCTCCTCGTCCCTGCCGGAAGGCCCCTCCGGTGTGCCGTCGGGCGTTCCTTCGGGCGGGTCGACACTCCCTGCCATACCTTGAGGGTGGGTCGGTGGGGGGCGGGGTAAACGTCCCGTCGAACGCCAAGTCGAACGCCGGGCCGAACGGATCGTCACACCGGGGCGGGAGCCGGGGGGCGGAGTGTGGGGCCGGGCGGGGGGCGAGGCCGGGCCGGGGGCTGGCGCCGGGCCGGGTCCGGCCGGGGTCAGGGGGTGCCGGGAGCGGCCGGGACCGGTGGGACGGAGCGCCCGGTGCCGGAGGGTGCGCCCTCCGGGCCGACGCCGCTGCTGGCCGGGGCGGGGGCCCTTCCGTCACGGCCGCCCGAGGAACCGCGGTACACGGCGGTGAACGCGAGGGCGACCGTGCCCAGGCCCATCAGGAGGGCCACGAGCCAGGCGATGGGGCGGTACCAGCGCGTACCGGGGCGGTACGGCCGGAGGGCACCGCCGTAGGGCCCGTAGGGGTCGTGGAGGCCGTACGGCTCGTGGGGGCCGTCGCCGTGGCCGTTGTCGCACCCCGGACCGGCCCCGTACGGGTCGCCGTCGGGGGACGGACCGCCGCGCGCCCTGGCCGCTTCCGCGTCGGCGCGTGCTTCGGCGGCGGCGAGCAGCCGCTCGACGGCGGTCGGCTCGTGGATCTGCGCGGCCCGTACGAAGTCCTCGTCGAACACCACGGAGGCGAGTTCCTCGTCGGCGTCTCCGCGGTCGTCGTCGGGCTCCCAGCCGTCCGGGAACGGCTTGCCCCCCACGTCGTCCGGCACGTGTCCCAGGGTAGACCGGGAGGGCGCCGTTCGGCAGGGAGAGTGCACGACCTCTCCCCGCTGCGGCACGGCTCCCTTCGGGGAGCGGCGCCTACCGGACGTGCCCGTCCCCGGTGACGATGTACTTCGTCGACGTGAGCTCCGGCAGGCCCATCGGGCCGCGGGCGTGGAGCTTCTGCGTGGAGATGCCGATCTCGGCGCCGAAGCCGAACTGGCCGCCGTCGGTGAACCGCGTCGAGGCGTTCACCGCGACCGTCGTGGAATCCACCAACCGGGTGAAGCGGCGGGCGGCCTCCTGCGACGTGGTGACGATCGCCTCGGTGTGCCCGGAGGTCCACCGGCGGATGTGGGCGACGGCGTCGTCCAGGGAGTCGACGACGGCCACGGCGATGTCGTACGACAGGTACTCGGTCTCCCAGTCCTCCGGCGTGGCCGGGACGACGGTGGCCCCGGAGCCCTCGGCGTACGGCAGGACCCGCTCGTCGCCGTGGACAGTGACGCCCGCCCCGGCGAGGGCGTCCAGTGCGCGCGGCAGGAACCGCGGGGCGATGTCCCGGTGGACCAGGAGGGTCTCGGCGGCGTTGCACACGCTGACGCGCTGCGCCTTGGAGTTGATCAGGATGTCGACGGCCATGTCGAGGTCCGCCCGGTCGTCGACGTACACGTGGCAGTTGCCGGTGCCGGTCTCGATGACGGGGACGGTGGACTCCTCGACGACGGTGCGGATCAGCGACGCGCCGCCGCGCGGGATGAGGACGTCCACGAGGCCGCGCGCCCGCATCAGCTCGCGCACCGAGTCCCGCGACTCGCCCGGCACGAGCTGCACGGCGTCCGCCGGGAAGCCGGCGCCGCCGATCGCGTCGCGCAGGACCCGGACCAGGGCGGTGTTGGACGCGTACGCCGAGGACGAGCCGCGCAGCAGGACGGCGTTGCCGGCCTTCAGGCAGAGGGCGGCGGCGTCGACGGTGACGTTGGGCCGGGCCTCGTAGACGATGCCGACCACGCCGAGCGGGACGCGGACCTGCCGCAGGTCCAGGCCGTTGGGCAGGGTCGAGCCGCGCACGACCTCGCCGACCGGGTCGGGCAGCGCGGCGACGTGCCGGACGTCGGCGGCGATCGCCCGCACCCGCTCGGGGGTGAGGGCCAGCCGGTCGACGGCGGACTCGCCCGTTCCGGCCTTCCGGGCCCGGGTCACGTCCTCGGCGTTCGCCCCGACGATCTCGGCCGTACGTGCTTCGAGCGCGTCCGCCACGGCCAGCAGGGCGTCGTCCTTCACCGCGCGCGGCAGCGGCGCGATGTCGGCGGCGGCCGCGCGGGCCCGGTGCGCGGCCTGCGTCACCGGCGACACGCCGTCGTGCGGGTTCGTGGACGGGGAGGCGGATTGCGAGGTCATGTCCGCAGGGTAATGCGCTCGCCCGGGGCACCCCTCGTACGGCCCGCGCCGTCCCGCTCCGCGAGACACGCCGGTGAGACGCCACGGCGGGGCGTACCGGCAGGACGTACCGGCGGGGCGCCTGCCGGGGTGCCCGGCGGCGGCGTCCGGCCGGGTGCCCGGCGGGGCGTACCCGCCGGGTGGGTCCCGGGCGCTCCGCCGGGAGTGCCCGGAGCCCGAACGTGACCGGAATCAGTACGGATGCACACCGACGGGAGCGGCGGGCGGCGGCCCGTACCCCTCGGCGATGCGCTGGTGGTACGTCTCGCGGTCGATGACCTCCAAGCCGACGATCTCCCATGGCGGCAGCCGGGCGCTCTGCCGGTGCTCGCCCCACAGGCGCAGGGCGACGGCGGCCGCGTCGTGCAGGTCCCGGGCCTCCTCCCAGTACCGGATCTCCGCGTGGTCACCGGCGTACCTGCTGGTCAGCAGGAACGGATGGTCGTGGGCGAGCTGTTCGAGCGCCCGCCGCACCTCCTCCAGGGGAGCCTCCCGGCCCGACACGCTGAGCGTGACGTGCCACAGCTTGGACACCGGCCGGTCCGGCACGCGGCCGGCCGCCCCCGGGCCCGTGGCCGTGCCCGTCCCCGTGACGGCGCGGCCGGTCCCGGACCGGAGAGCGGCGTCGTCGAAATCTGCACCGGCCCCGACACTGGTCAAGGCCCGTTCGGTCGTCCCGCGGGGCACGGCCCCTGGGCGCGCTCGTCTCACCGGCGGCCTCCTGATCGATGCGTCGTCGTGCTGTCACCCCGCTTGCCCCCTCGGACAAAGTTGACCAGCCCCGAGCGGGACGCGGGGCGGTTTTGGCGAAGGTCCCCGAGGGTTGACCCGACTTTCAGCCGTTCCAGGGGTGCAGGACGACCAGGTCGTCCCTGTGTACGACCTCCCGCTCGTACGCCGCCCCGAGTTCCTCGGCCAGTTCCCTGGTGGAGCGCCCCAGGAGCCGGGGGATCTCCCTGGCGTCGAAGTTGACGAGGCCGCGCGCGACCGGCCGGCCCTGCGCGTCGCGCAGCTCGACCGGGTCGCCGGCGCCGAAGTCCCCCTCCACGGCCGCGATCCCGGCGGGCAGCAGCGACTTCCTCCCCCGCACGACGGCCCGTACCGCCCCCTCGTCGAGGACGAGGGCGCCCCGCGGGGTGGAGGCGTGCGCCAGCCACAGCAACCGCCCGGAGGAGCGGCGACCGGTGCGGTGGAAGTACGTGCCGGTGTCCCGCCCGGCGAGGGCGTCGGCGGCGCGGCTGGCCGACGTGAGGACCACGGGGATGCCGGCGGCGGCCGCGATCCGGGCCGCCTCGACCTTGGTGACCATGCCGCCCGTGCCGACGCCGGCCTTCCCCGCGGAACCGATCTCGACGCCCGCCAGGTCCTGTGGGCCGCGGACCTCCTCGATCCGGGACGTACCGGGCCGGCTCGGGTCCCCGTCGTACAGGCCGTCGACGTCCGACAGCAGCACCAGCAGGTCGGCGCGGACGAGGTGGGCGACGAGCGCGGCGAGCCGGTCGTTGTCGCCGAACCGGATCTCGTCCGTGGCGACCGTGTCGTTCTCGTTGACGATCGGCAGGGCGCCCATCGCCAGGAGCTGCTCCAGCGTCCGGTACGCGTTGCGGTAGTGGGCGCGGCGGCTCGTGTCGTCGCCGGTGAGCAGGATCTGTCCGACGCGTACGCCGTAGCGGGCGAAGGACGCGGTGTAGCGGGCCACGAGCAGGCCCTGGCCGACGCTGGCGGCGGCCTGCTGCCGGGCGAGGTCCCTGGGGCGGCGGGCGAGACCGAGCGGCGCGAGGCCGGCGGCGATGGCGCCGGACGACACGAGGACGACCTCCCGGCCGCCCTGGCCGCGCGCCTTGGCGAGTACGTCGACGAGCGCGTCGACCCGGTCCGCGTCGAGTCCGCCCGCGGCGGTGGTCAGGGAGGAGGAGCCGACCTTCACGACGACCCTGCGGGCTTCCGTCACGTGCTGCCTTGCCGTTGTCACGTGGCGAATCTATGTCAGCCGGGCGGATCGGCGCGCACGTGCTCCGTCCGGCGGACGGGTTCCCGTGCGGTTTCCCGGAGGGATTCCGGGCGGGTTCTTCCCGGGCGGGTTCCCGGGGGGATTCCGGGCGGGTCCCCTGACGCGCCGCGGCGCGTCCGGCCCCCGGCGCGGCGGGCGGCCCGCGCGTCCACCGGGGTGCG
>JAAXOU010000182.1 GCA_012396115.1 Streptomyces somaliensis DSM 40738
GACTACCCGCCGGTATGGTCGCCGTCATGTCCCGCCGCCACACCCCCACCCCGCGCGCCACCGGGCGCTCCGGGCGCCCCGGGCGTCCGCGCAGCGCCGCGGCGGACACCGCGATCCTGGAGGCGACCCGCGCCGCCCTGGTCGAACTGGGCTGGTCCGGGATGTCGCTGGTCTCCACCCTGGCGCGGCTGGAGGCGGTCGAGGCCGGGCGGGCGCGGGCGCTGACCACCGTGCGCCACCGGCACGTGTCGGAGCGGCCGCTCGTGTTCGTCCCGCTGACCACCTCCGGCGAGGCCGGCGCGCCGCTGGGCGCCCTGGTCGGCACGGACCCCGGGGAGCCGCGGCTCCTGGTCGTGCCGCAGCCCCGCGACCGGGACCTGCGGTTCGCGTTCCTCGCCGACCTGGCGGAGGCCGTGCTGCCGCACGTCGACGCGTACGCGGACGCCGTCGAGCCGGCCGAGAGGTCCGAGACCGACCCGGAGACCGGCAGGAAGGTGAAGGTCGAGGTCGAGCTGTGCCTGGACGCGCCGCAGCTGGTCGTGCCCGGGCGCGCGGCCATCGAGTACGTACGGCTGCTGGGGCGGTCCACGCGGTTCCGGCGGACGGCCGAGGAGGACCCGCGGGCCCCGTTCCCCGCCCCGCCGCGCGTGCCGCTGCTGGGCCGGTGGCTGACCCACTACGGGGACCGGGCCCGGGTGCCGGGCTCGTCGCTGCTGGTCGCGGCGACGGACCTGCTGAACCGGCACTGGGCGACCGGCCAGTCCTCCCTGGAGGACCAGCACCTGGGCGCGCTCCTCGCGTGGATCGACCCCCCGGCCGGGGAGTCCGGCGCGGCGGCCGCCCTCCGCGCGGAGCTGGGCAGGGACCGGGACGGGCAGCTGCTGTGCCCGCCCGCGGGCCCGGCGACCGACCCCGCGTTCGACAACCGGCTGCTGGCGCCCGCCGTCGAACGGTACGACCGGGCCCGGCAGGCGCTGGGCGCCGCGGAGGACGGCGGCGCGGCCGACGAGCGGCTGGGCGCGCTGCACCGGGCGGAAGCGGAGGTCAGGCGCCTGGTCCTGTCGCAGCTGCAGCCGACGTGGGAGGCGGTGTGGCGGGCGCTGGAGCTGGTGCGGGAGCTGCCGCCGGGGCGGCACGTCGCGGACCGCTGGACGCGGGACCGCTGGTCGTTCACCGGCCACCGGGACCGGGTGCGGGCCGGCGAGCCGCCGCAGCCGCGCCGGGACGACGCGGTGACGGCGGCGCGGAAGCTGGCCGCGCGGGAGAGCGCGCAGGCGCAGCTGGAGGCGCAGGAGGCACTGGACGATCCGCTGGTGATGGCGGGGCGGAGGCTCGCGGGCGAGGCCTTCGCCGGGGAGGTGGTGGAGGTGGAGATGGCGTGGACGGACTCGAAGCGCCCCTCGCCCCGCCCCCTGGTGACCGTGCGGACCGACGACGCGCCGCACCTGGGCGCGGGCGTGAGGGCGTACCGGTCGCTGGACGGGCGTCCGCAGGCGGCGGAGTTCGTCCGGTACGGGGACGCGGGGGGCGGCCGGACGGTGGTGCTGCGGTTGCTGGACCGGATGGGCCGGTCGAGGGAGCCGGCGGAGGGCTCCGTGCCGGAGGCCGGCGACCGGACCGTGTGGACGCTGTTCGAGCACGACCAGCGGGTGGGCCCGAAGCTGCCCGATCCGGAGGAGACGCCGTGGACCCACGGCGGCCCGCCCCGCCCGGACGCGGCGGAGGCGCCCGACCCGGTGACCCCGGAGGACGTGCTGTGAGGAGCGCGGGGCCCGACCCGTCGTCGGCGGCGGCCGCGGCGACCCGAGCCATCCTGGAGGACACCCTCCACGGGGACGCGCGGGGCGTCGTCGTGGATTCGCCGCCGGGGGCGGGCAAGTCGACGCTGGTGGTGCGCGCCGCGCTGGAGCTGGCCGCCGCGGGCCGCCCCCTGATGGTGGTCGCGCAGACGAACGCGCAGGTCGACGACCTGGTGCTGCGGCTGGCCGAGAAGGAGCCCGAGCTGGCCGTGGGGCGGCTGCACGCGAGCGACGCGGACGCGTACGACAAGGCGCTGGACGGGCTGGACCGGGTCGTGAAGTCGGCGAGGGCGGCGGACCTGGCCGGGCTGCCGGTGGTCGTCTCCACCGCGGCGAAGTGGGCGCACGTGAAGGGCGTCGAGCCGTGGCGGCACGCCATCGTCGACGAGGCGTACCAGATGCGGTCGGACGCGCTGCTGGCCGTGGCGGGGCTGTTCGAACGGGCGCTGTTCGTGGGCGACCCGGGGCAGCTGGACCCGTTCTCGGTGGTGGGCGCCGAGCAGTGGGCGGGCCTGTCGTACGACCCGTCGGCGAGCGCCGTGTCGACGCTGCTGGCGCACAACCCGGACCTGCCCCAGCACCGGCTGCCGGTGTCGTGGCGGCTGCCCGCGTCGGCGGCGCCGCTGGTGTCGGACGCCTTCTACCCGTACACGCCGTTCCGCGCCGGCACCGGCCCCGGCGACCGGCGGCTGGCGTTCGGCGCGGCGTCGGACGGCTCGGCGGCCGACCGGGTGCTGGACGAGGCCGCGGAGTCCGGCTGGGGCCTGCTGGAGCTGCCGGCCCGCCACACGCCGCGCACGGACCCGGAGGCCGTCCGGGCGTGCGCGTTGGTGGTGCGGCGCCTGCTGGACCGGGGTGCGGCGGCCGTCAGCGAGCGCTCCGGGCGCCCGGAGCCCGTCACGGCGGACCGCGTCGCGGTCGGCACCGCCCACCGCGACCAGGCGGCCGCCGTCCGCGCGGCCCTCGCCGACCTGGGGGTCCCCGGTGTGACGGTCGACACGGCGAACCGGCTGCAGGGCCGCGAGTACGACGTGACGGTCGTCCTGCACCCCCTGTCGGGCCGCCCCGACGCGACGGCGTTCCACCTGGAGACGGGCCGGCTGTGCGTCCTGGTGTCCCGCCACCGCCACGCGTGCGTGGTGGTCTGCCGGGCGGGCGTCGCGGAGCTGCTGGACGAGCACCCGTCGGCGGAGCCGGTCCAGCTGGGCGCGACGGTGAAGTTCCCGGACGGCTGGGAGGCGAACCACGCGGTCCTCTCGCACCTGTCGGAGCACCGCGTCCGCCCGCGCCCCTGAGGGGCGGGCGGTTCCTCGAGGCGTGCGCCCCGGCGCGTACGCCCCGGGGGCCGGGGCCGCGGCCCGCACGCGGTCTTGCGGGGGCCTGGACAATGGGCGGTGGCCGCCCACCGGACGGGGGTGGCGGCACGGCGAGCGGAACGGAGTCCTCCATGGCGGAAACCGAGCGGAGCGGGCGGCAGCGGCGGCTCAGGCCGGCACCCCTGCTCTTCGAACCCGCGGGGGCCGCCGCCGACCCGGAGCACTTCTTCGACCTGGAGTCCATCGACGATCCCCGCGAGCTGCTCGCCCGGTCCACGGAGCTGACGGTCGCCTTCCGCGCGGCCGCCGACCGGGCCGCCGAGTACCAGGCGATCGCGGCCGCGCGGCTCGCGGACCCGCGCCGCTTCGACCGGCTGTCCACCGCCGACATCGCGGAGCGCGCGCAGTGGGGCGAGGACTACGCGAGGAGGATGGTCGAGTTCGGCCGGGACCTGCTGCGCGGCGGCTCCCCCGACGACGACTGAGCCGGCCCCCGCGCGCCGGGCACGCCCCGCGGAGGGCGGCCGCGCCCGCCGCCCCGGGCGCGAGGGGCGCGAGCGGCACGCCCTCGGCATATGCCGAGGGCGAAAGGTACCCCCTCGGCCCTCTCCCTGTCCTCGTTTTCCGGAACCCCGCGGAACGGGCTCGTCACCCTCGGTAGACATGGCCCTCATGAGTACCTGGCTGCGAGACGAGACCACTCAGGCCCCCGCCCACGTCCCCCTCGGCACCGCCGGGTGCCGCGCCAACCCCTTCCAGCGGTCGGGGGCCCACGCTCCGCGCCACTCCTCGCAGGTCACCGCCGAGGGCGCCGAGTGGCTCGCGTCCGCCTCCCCGCACCCGGCCTCCGCGCTCGCGCCCCGGGAGGCCCACCCCGGCGCCCCCACCGTCCTGACCTGCGGCACGGTCTTCGACGTGGTGAACGCCCCGGCGGTCTTCGGGCGCCGCCTCCTGGACTGCCTGTGGGAGGAGGGGCCCGGCTCCGGGCCGGTCGCCGCGCACCTCGGGCGGGTGCTGCTGTTCACGGCCCCCGGCACCAGCCGCCGGCTGCCCGCGCTGCTCGCCTGGGAGGAGTGGGGCGACGCGGTCCCGCCCCTGCTGTACCACGGCGTCGGGGACGCGGTCACCGTCCCGCCGCCGGCGCCCGGCGGCGGGGAGGGCCCCCGCTGGCTCGTGGCCCCCGACACGCTCTCCCCCTGGCTGCCGGGCCCGGAGGTGGTGCTGTGGGCGTGTGTGCGGGTGGCGCGCGCCACATCCCCCGGTGACGTGCGGGTATCGATTTCTCCTCACGCCGGAGGGGGTGCTAGTGTCTACGACGTCAGCAGGCGCCGCTAGCTCAGTTGGTTAGAGCAGCTGACTCTTAATCAGCGGGTCCGGGGTTCGAGTCCCTGGCGGCGCACAGACGGGAGAAGCCCCTCGCGGAAGCGGGGGGCTTCTCCGTGTGCGGCTGCGGGGTCACGGGGTGATCCTCACCGTCCAGGCGCCGGCCGCCGTCCGCTCCAGGACCTCCACCCGGGTCCCCTCCCCCGGTACGGTGAGCGCCTCCCCCTCCCCCAGCGGGGCGTCCGCGAGCGGCGGGTACACGGAGCGGTCGCGGCACGCCTCCGTCAGCGGGTGGGCGTCCATCACCTCCACGGGCCCCGCGCCCGACTCCGTCGCGTTGCGCACCCGGTACACCAGCACGCCCTCCGTGCAGGCGTCCCGGTCGTTGCCGGCCGCCCCGCGCGCCTCGAACGCGAGGGCGCTGCCCGCGCCCGTGCGGACCACCGCCAGGCGGGTGCCGGGCGCGGCGGGGCCGCTCCCCTCCGCCGCCAGCGGCCGGAGGGTCACCAGCTGCGGCTCCCGTACGCAGCGCACCTGGTGGCCGCCGAGCCAGCCCAGCTTCCACTTGTGCCAGCCGAGGGGCTCCGGCGCCAGCGCGAACTGGCTGCCCATGACGTCCCAGTCGCCGACGTGGGTGTCCCAGTCGCCCTTGCCGTCCACGGGCCGGTTGTACAGGTCCGGCAGGTCGAAGACGTGGCCCGTCTCGTGGGCGAGGACGTTGCGGTCCGGCGGGTGCCTCTCGAACAGGGTCACCATCCGCTCGATGTCCGTGCCGTCGGCCCGCAGCGGGGTGCGGAGGTTCACGACCTTCGTCGCGTCCGAGTCGACGCCCGGCGCGTCCGGGTCGGCGACCAGGTAGACGATGTCGTACCGCGAGAAGTCGACGACCGGGTCCGCCACGGCCAGCGCGTCCCGCAGGTAGGCGGCCCGCCGGTCCACCGCCCAGTCCCGGCGCACCTCGTACTCCGTGGACGGGCGGGGCATCCGCAGCCAGCCGTGGCGCGGGTGGACCCGCAGCGAGAACCGGCCGTACGAGGCCCGTTCGAAGAAGTCGCCGGTGTCGGGGAAGTAGTCGGCGGTGACGGTCCGCGTCGTGTGCGCCGGCACCGCGTCCGGGAACGACAGGAAGACCATGACCGCGTCGAGCGTCCGCTCGGGTTTCGGGTAGGCCGCGTTCCAGGTGTCCAGACCGAGGGAGTGGTGCGCCGCGGTGCGGGGCAGGGCGCACGGCCCCGCCGGGTGGTCGGCCGAGGCCGGGCCCGCGGCGAGACCCGTGGCGGCGATCGCGACGAGGGAGAAGAGCCCCGCGGCCACGGAGCGCGGACCGGACCGGTGCACTCCCCCGGGCGGTTGCGCGAGTGACTGCTGACCCTCCACGTCGGCCTCCGGGTGCGAGATGCGGCACGTCTCCTCACCCTGTGCGGTTTTGCCCCCTACGTCCTGTTCCGCTGCACCACCCGGGTGAGCGTTGACCCCTCCAGCCCCTATGGCCTCTCACCGACAGTCACATCCGCTCAGGCCCGGTCCGACACCACCAGACCTGTGCAGAAACGATCGGCCGTGTCCGATGGGCGGTCCGACCGTTGTCCACAGGTCGGGGGGTCACTGGAACGGCCCCGCGGCAGCCTCTAGGATCGGCACGGTTTCCATGGCCGACCTCGCCCGACCACATCTGTACGTCACAACTGCCCTGCGGGAGCGAGCGGTGAGCGGAACTCCAGAAGGACCGGGACACACGGCAGTCGCACGGCCCTGCATCGCATTCCACACCATCACGAAGCGTGACGAGGGGGAGGCGTGCGACTGCGGCCACGGTGAGGACGCGGCGTGCTGCGGTCCGCCCCCGGGTCCCGTGTCCGCGGCGGAGCTGCGCGACGTCCACGCCGCGTTCAACGCCGCGCAGCTCCCCATGGCCGTCGTCGACGCCGACGGACTGGTGGTCAGCGCGAACGAGGGGCTGGCCGCCCTGGTCGGCGCGGACGCCGCGGCCCTGCGCCGCCGGGTCGCCGCGGACCTCGTCGGCCTGACCGCCGAGGGCCGCTCCCGGCACGCGTACCGCGAGGTGCTGCGCGGCCACCGCTCCCGCTTCCGCTGCACGCGCCGCGTCAAGCTGCCCGACGGGCGGTCCCTGTGGGCGGAGGTGACCGTGGTGCCCGTCCCCCGCAGCCGGAACGTGCTGCTGTCCGTCGCCGACGTCAGCGCCCACCGCGACCTCCAGGCCCGGCTGCGCCACCTCCAGATGCACGATCCGGTGACCCGGCTGCCCAACAGGACCCTGTTCTTCGAGCGCCTCACGTCCGCGCTGGAGAACGCGTCGTACGACTTCCACGACGCGCACGACGGCAAGGGCGGCGGGACGGGCCGGATCGGGCTGTGCTACCTGGACCTGGACGGTTTCAAGGCGGTCAACGACACGCTCGGCCACCGCATCGGGGACCAGCTGCTCGCCGCCGTCGCCGCCCGGCTCACCGAGTGCGCCGAGGGCGACGCGCAGGCGCGCGGGGGCGAGCACCTCGTGGCGCGGCTCGGCGGTGACGAGTTCGCGATCCTCGTGGAGGACTCGACCGGCACGGAGCAGCTCACCGACCTCGCCGAGGCCGTGCTCGCCTGCGTGCAGCGGCCGTTCGACCTGGCCGGGCAGCGGTTGTCGCTGTCGGCCTCCATCGGCGTCGTCGAGCGGCTCGCGGCGGGCACCACCGTCAACGGCCTGATGCAGGCCGCCGAGACCACGCAGTACTGGGCGAAGGAGGACGGCAGGGCCCGCTGGACGCTGTTCGACCCGGAGCGCAACGCCCACCGCATGACCCGGCAGGCCCTCAGCTCCACGCTCCGCCCCGCCGTCGACCGGGGCGAGTTCACGCTGGAGTACCAGCCGCTGGTGGGCATGGCGGACGGGGCGGTGCGCGGCGTCGAGGCGCTGGTCCGCTGGAACCACCCCAGGTTCGGCCCGCTGCCGCCGAATCGGTTCATCGGGATCGCCGAGGAGGACGGCTCCATCGTGCAGTTGGGCCGGTGGGTGCTGCGGACCGCGTGCAGGCAGGCCCGCCGCTGGCAGACCGACCACCTCGGCGCGCGGCCGCTCTTCGTCAGCGTCAACGTCGCCGTGCGCCAGGTGTGGGACTCCGACCTGGTCGCGGACGTCGCGGAGATCCTCGACGAGACCGGGCTCGCGCCGGGGCTGCTGCAGCTGGAGCTCACCGAGTCGGCGGTGATGGGCTCGGCCGGGCGCCCCCTGCGGGCCCTGCAGGCCCTCAGCGA
The DNA here is from genome assembly GCA_012396115.1 of Streptomyces somaliensis DSM 40738. Lineage (GTDB taxonomy): Bacteria > Actinomycetota > Actinomycetes > Streptomycetales > Streptomycetaceae > Streptomyces > Streptomyces somaliensis. Next base: position 7,697 of record JAAXOU010000182.1, read on the forward strand.
GATGGGGGTCCGGATCGCCATCGACGACTTCGGCACCGGCTACTCGAACCTCGCGTACCTGAGCCGGCTGCCCGTGTCGGGACTGAAGCTCGACGGGTCCTTCGTCCGCGGCTTCCAGGAGGAGGCGCCCCCGAACCCGGCGGACGAGGTGATCGTCGAGGCGATGGTGGACCTGGCGCACCGGCTGGGGCTGACCGTGACGGCGGAGTGCGTGGAGACCGCCGGGCAGGCGGACCGCCTGCGGAGGATCGGCTGCGACACGGGCCAGGGCTGGTGGTACTCGCGGGCGGTCGTCCCGGAGCGCATCGCCGACATGATCCGCGTCGGCACCGAGGGCCCCTGAGCGGCAGCCGGGACCCCTACGGGGGCGCTCCCGTAAGCGGGGGCGCTTCCATAGGCCGGGGCGCTCCCGTAGGGGGCGGAACCGCCATGGGCCCCGGCCCCGCAGGGGGGATGGAATCCCCGAGAGCCCCGGCCCCGCAGGGAGGCGGAACCGCCGTGGGCCCCGGCCGCCGTACGAGGGCCGGGGCCCACGGGGGCCCGGGGTTCGGGAGCCCTCCCGCCCCGGGGCCGGGTCCACGGACGGGGCGGCGGGGCGGGACCGGCCGCCCTCTGGTCGCCCCGCGGGAAGGGCACCGGCCGCCCCGCGGGAAGGCACCGGGCCGTCTCACCAGGAGGGAGGCCGCGCCCCCGGTCGTACCGGCAGCGCGCCGCTCAGCTCCCGGTGCCGGGCCGGGACGCGTGACCGCGCCG
>JAAXOU010000183.1 GCA_012396115.1 Streptomyces somaliensis DSM 40738
GCCGCGGCACGCCCCGGGCGCGCGGCCCGTACGCGGCGTTGGCCAGCGCCGTCAGGTGCGGGAACAGCGCCCCGTCCTGCGGCACCCACGCGATGCCGCGCCGGTGCGGCGGCAGGGCGGCCAGCTCCCGGCCGCCGAGGCGCAGGGACGCGGCGGTGGCGCGCGGGGTGAGGCCCAGCAGAGCGCGCAGCAGGGTGCTCTTGCCGGCCCCGTTCGGCCCGACGACGGCGACCGTCGTCCCGGCGGGCGCCTCCAGGCGGAGGGCGGTGGCCCCGCGCACCTCGGCCGACAGCGGCCACGCCGCCCCCGCGGGGCGTCCGCCGGCCGGTTCGCCGGCGCCCTCCCGCTCCTCCCCCTCCTCCTCGGCGGGGGCCGGCGGGTGCGGGGCCCGCCGTACCGCCGCGGGCCCCAGCCAGCGCCCGCGCAGCGCGACCAGGACCGCCGCGGCCGTGACCAGGAGCAGCAGCGACACGGCGACGGCGCCCTCCGGGTCGTTCTGGAGCAGCAGGTACACCTGGAGCGGCAGCGTCTGCGTGGCGCCCGGCAGGTTCCCCGCGAAGGTGATCGTCGCCCCGAACTCGCCCAGCGCCCGGGCCCAGCACAGCGCCGCCCCCGCCACCAGGCCCGGGCCGGCCATCGGCACGGTGACCGTGAGGAACGCCCGCAGCGGCGCGGCGCCCAGCGACGCGGCCGTCTCCTCGTAGCGCGGGTGGAGCCCCGCCAGCGCGCCCTCCAGGCTGATCACCAGGAACGGCATCGCCACGAACGCCGCCGCCACCACCGCGCCCGCCGTGGAGAACGGCAGCGACACCCCGAACCGGTCCGCGAGGACCCCGCCCAGCAGGCCGCGCCGCCCGAACCCCTGCAGCAGGGCCACGCCCGCCACCGTGGGCGGCAGCACCATCGGCAGCATCACCAGCACCCGCACCAGCGGCTTGCCGGGGAAGTCGACCCGGGCCAGCGTCCACGCCAGCGGCACGCCGAGCAGCAGCGACAGGGCGAGCGCCCACGCGGACACCGCCAGCGACAGCCCGAGCGCCTCCCGCACGGCGGGCGCGGCCAGCCGCGCCCCGAGCGTGCGCCACGGCGCGTGCGCCAGCACCCCGGCGAGCGGCACCAGCAGGAACGCCATAGCGAGCAGCGCGGGCAGGGCGAGCGGGACCGGGACCCGCCGGGGGCGGATCACGGCGTCTCGAAACCGGCCGCCGCCAGCAGCGCGCGGGCGCGCGGCGACCGCAGCCACGCCACGAACCCGCGGGCCGCCCCGGCGTCGCGCGCGGAGCGGAGGACCGCGGCCGGGTAGGAGACCACGGCGTTGTGCGCGTCCGGCAGGGCGACCGCGTCGACCTCGCCGCGGGCGGCGGCCGCGTCGGTGGCGTACACGAGCCCGGCGTCCGCCTCGCCGAGCCGGACCTTGCCGAGGACGGCGCGGACGTTCGGCTCCTCGGAGACGGGCCGCACGTCCACCCCGGCCCGGTCCAGGACCTGCCGGCTGTAGCGGCCGGCCGGCACCTCGGGGGCGGCCAGCACCACCTTCACGCCGGGCCGGGACAGGTCCTCCAGGCCGGTGATCCGCTCGGGGTTCCCCTCGGCGGTGGCGATGGCGAGCCGGTTGCGGGCGACGACGACGGGCTCGCCGACCGCCGTGCCCAGGCGGTCCACGGTCGGGGCGTCGGCGGTGACGAGGACGTCGGCCGGGGCGCCCTGGCGCACCTGGGAGGCCAGCTCCTGCGACCCGGCGAAGGAGAACACGACGTCCGTGCCGGGGTGCTCCTCCTCGTAGGCGGCACCGGCGTCCCGGAGGACGTCCGTGAGGGAGGCGGCGGCCAGCACGGTCAGCCGGCCGCCCTCCGGCTCCGCCGGGCCGCCGGGGCCTGCGCAGGCCGCCAGCGGCAGCAGGGCCGCGGCCAGCAGGACGGCGGGGGCGCGGCGCGCGGCACGGCGCGCGGGGGCCCTGCGGCGGGCCGGGGGAGCGGGGGTCCGGGCGCCCGCCCCGCGCGGGCGGTCAGACACGGTCGATGTGGACGTTGGTCGACTTCACCCGCGCCACCGCCTCGGCGCCCACCTCCAGGCCCAGCTCCTCCACGGCCTCGCGGGTCAGCAGCGACACGATCCGGTGCGGGCCGGCCTGGACCTCCACCTGGGCGGCCACGTCACCGAGCCGCACGGCGGTGACGATGCCGGGGAACGCGTTGCGCGCGCTGGTGTACGGGGTCTCGCCGCCCTCGCCGGACCGCGCGGCCAGCTCGACGGCGAACGCCGCCAGGTCGCGGCCGTCGACCAGCCGCCGCCCCGCCCCGTCCCGGCGCGTGGGGAACCGCCCGGCGTCGGCCCAGCGGCGCACGGTGTCGGCGCTCACGCCCAGAAGGCGCGCAGCCTGCTGCGAGGTGTAGGACCGCACGTGCGGCAATGTAGGCACGGCCGGCCCGCGGCTGCAAGCCCCGGCGGCCCCTCCCGCCCGCGGCTGCGAGCCCCCCGGCGCGCGCCCGCCGCAGCCGCGTCCCCTACAGGGCGTCCTTGCGGGTGAGGTGGTTGAACGAGACCCAGCCCGGCAGCACCGGCAGCCACAGCGTCAGCAGCCGGTACAGCAGCACCGCCGGCGCCGCGACCTCCTTCGGCACCCCGGCCAGCACCAGGCCGGCCAGCAGGGCGCCCTCGACCGCGCCGACGCCGCCCGGCGTGGGCGCCGCCGAACCGAGCGCGTTGCCCGCCAGGAACACCACGGCGAGGCTCGCGTACGACAGCGGCTGGAGGCCGTCGTTGAACGCCCGGATCGAGGCGTCCAGGCACAGCACGAACGTCGCCGTCAGCAGCAGCATGCCGCCGATGCCGGTCAGCAGCTTGCCGGGCCGCTGGAGCACGTCCAGCATGCGCGGCACCACCCCCGCGAACAGCGACCGCAGCCGCGTCGACACGAACTTCCGCAGCACCGGGACCGCCGTCACCACCAGCAGCAGCACCGCGATCGTCAGCAGCCCCGCGATGACCGTCCTGGACGGGGTGAAGTCGCCCTGGGAGCGCTCGGTGCCGGTCAGGTAGCCGAACGCCAGCAGCAGCAGGACGTGCGCGCCCAGCCCGAACAGCTGCGACGCCCCGACGCTCGCCACCGCCAGGCCGGGCCGCACCCCGGCCCGCTGGAGGAACCGCGTGTTGAGCGCGACCCCGCCCACCGCGGCGGGCGCGACGATCTTGACGAAGGACCCGGCGACCTGCGCCACCACCGTCCGCGGGAACGGCACCCGCTCCGGCACGAAGCCCAGCAGGCTCATCGCCGCCGCCACGTAGCTGAGCGCGGAGCAGGCGAGGGCCGCCGCGACCCAGGCCCAGTCCGCCTCGCCGATCGTCGACAGCGGGATGCTGGCGATCTGCGACAGAAGGAAGTACGCGGCGACGGCGCCCGCGATGAGGCTGATCAGCGTGCGCGGCCTGATCCGCTCCAGCCGCACCGGCTCCACCGGGGCCTGCGGCCTGATGCGCAGCACCTGGCGGCGGATCTGCGCCAGCAGGTCCTCCTCCCGCGCGCCGTGCAGCGCGTCCTCCAGCGCCCGCTTCTCGGCCTGCTTCTCCGCCCGGACCGCCCTGCGCCCCGTCCTCGGGTCGGTCCCGCTGGACGCCTCCAGTCGTGCCCGCTTCGCCGCCTCCGACGCCTTGAGCACCGCCTCCCGCTCCCGCTGCGACCGCTCGCGGGCCAGCCTGCGCAGCGTCGCGCGGCTGGACCGGCTGAGCGCGATCGGCTGGAGCAGCGGCAGGCAGTCGGCGACCTTGTCGGGGCCGAGGACCTCCACGGCCGCCGCGACCGCCCGCTCCGCGCCGACCCGCAGGCCGAGCGTGGTGAGCAGCTGCGCGATGTCCATCCGCAGCACCAGGTCGCCCGCGGCGATCTCGCCGCCGCGCAGGTCCGTGACGACCACGTTGCCCGAGGGGTCCACCAGCAGGGCGTCGCCCGTCAGCCTGCGGTGCGCGATGCGCCGCGACTGCAGCGCCCGGACCTGCTCCCAGCAGCCGCACACCACCTCGTCGGTGATCTCCTCGTCGGCCAGCGAGTCGAGGGTGCGCCCGCCCCGGTGCTCGTACACCAGCATCACGGCGTCCGGGCCGAGCTCGGAGGTGGCGATCAGCTTCGGCGCGTTCGCCCCGGCGGCGATCGCCGCGTACGCGAGGAGCGCCTCCTGCTCCAGGGCCTGCCGCAGCGACTGGATGGAGCGGCGCGTGGTGATGCCGCGCAGCGTCATTCGGCGCCACACCCGGTAGAAGAACCCCTGCGCCTGCCGCTCCCGGTCGACCACCGTGACGTCGAGGAGCGGGCCCTCCTCCAGGGTGACCATGTAGCGGCGGCCCCGGTCGCCCTGCTCGGGGGTCTCCGGCGGCCCTTCCGCGCGCATGGCGGACACCGGGCGGAACCCGACGTGGCGCAGGCCCGCCAGGAGGGTCTGGCCGGTGGGGCGGACGTTCGGGGAGCCGACCGCGTAGAGGGCGCCGTACGCGACCGTCCAGCCGATCAGGACCGTCAGGACGATCGACAGGGGGGTCGTGTAGCCCGCCACCAGCATGGTGAACGCGTCCAGCAGCAGCACCACCCACAGGGTGATCCGCCAGCGCGGCCGCCGGGCCATGCCGACCGCGGACATGTACGCAATGACCGGCGCCAGGTAGCCGTGCACCGGGTCGGTGAGCCCGCCGCCGCTCTGCGGCTGCGTCAGCGCGTCCTGGATCGCCGCGGGCGCCGCCCGCGCCACCCACAGGTCCGTCGCGAGGGTCACCCCGTGCGCGAGCACGGCGGCGAGGACGCCGTCCGCGATGCGCAGCCCGTCCCGTTTGACCAGCCGCTCGATCGCGAACGCCACGGGAACGAGCAGCACGGCGATGCTGGAGACGAGCCCGGCCACCTTGACGAACACGTCCGGGGCCTGGCCGGTGCCCTTGTTGATGTCCTGCTCCAGCCCCGAGGTCGTGCCGCTGGCGAAGGCCGCGATGCCGATGACGACGGTGATCGCGAGGACGCCGACGAGCAGGCGCAGCAGGTCCGAGGGGCGGTGCACGCGCGCCGCGAGCAGCGGCTCGTCGCCGGAGAGGTCGCCGAGCTGCTCGCCGGGGGCGTCGGGCGGTGCGGGCCGGTCGTCCGCCCCGCGGTCCGGCCCGTCGCCGCGCGGGGCGGTGTCCGGGCGCGACTCGGCGCCGGAAGCGCTCGCCACGTCGGGAGGCCGCACGTTCCGTCCCCTCGCCTTCTCTGTTCCTTCTCGATCTCGTATCACCAGTCACCGCCCGGAAGATGGTGGCACGGCCGGGGGGCGGGGAGGGGCATCAGGGTGCGGTGCCCGCGTTGTCGTACCCGTGGTGCAGGATGGTGCGGATGACTGCTGAGGAGCACCCCGACCGGCTTCCGGAGTACGCGGAGCGCGTCCTGGAGGTCGCCGAGCTCATCCCGCCCGGCCGGGTGATGACCTACGGGGACGTCGCCGAATGGCTCGGTGAGGGCGGCCCCCGCCAGGTCGGCAGGGTCATGGCGCTGTACGGCGGTGCCGTGCCGTGGTGGCGCGTGGTGCGCGCCGACGGCCGGCTGCTGCCCGGGCACGAGCGGCGCGCCCTCGGGCACTACCGCGCGGAGGCCACGCCGCTCCGGGAGGCCGCGCCGGCGCGCGGCGCCGGGGGGACCGCCCCGGGGGCCGGACCGCCTCCCGGGGCCAGCGCCGCCAGGTGGCGGGCCGTCACCCCGCGCAGCGGGGCGACCCGGGGGGCGAGGGCCGGGTGGGCGCCCAGCACCTCGTCGCAACCGGCCAGGAGCACCCCGCTCACCGCCGCCGACCTGCGACGCAAGGCCGTTTCGGCACGTCGCGCCCGCTCGGCCGCCGAGGGGGGAGCGGCGCCGGCGCGGTCGCCTCCGCCGGAGTCCGGCCCCGAGCAGCCGACCGGTGCCGCGGCCGCCGTCGCCGCCGCGAGCACCCGCCTGCGCGTCAGCCCCGTGCCCTCCACGCCTCACTCCTTCGGGTGCACCGGTCGAAGATCACCGCAGGCGAGCGTACCCGCGGGTCGGCCCGGGGTGGACGGCAACACCCCCCGGGACCGGATACCCTTTGTCTGACACGCGACGAACCCACAACAGCACACGCGGCCGAGGAGTCACCCGGATGAGCACCACCCAGAGCGAGAGGCTGCGCGGGCTGCTGGAACCGCTCGTCACCGCCAGGCAGCTGGACCTCGAGGAGATCGAGGTGTCCCGGGCGGGCCGCCGCGGGGTGCTGAGGATCGTCGTCGACTCGGACGACGGCGTGGAACTCGACGCCGTCGCCGACCTGAGCCGCGCCGTCTCCCAGGTGCTCGACGAGACGGACGCGATGGGCGAGGGCGAGTACGTCCTCGAGGTGAGTTCGCCGGGCGCCGACCGCCCCCTCACCGAGCACCGCCACTTCGTGCGCGCCACCGGCCGCCTCGTGAGGCTCCGGCTGCACGAGGGGGGCGACCTCGTCGCCCGCGTCCTCGCCGTGGACGAGGCCGGTCTCGACCTGGAGGTCCCGGGCGTGAAGGGGCGCGGGCCCACCGCCCGGCGCGTGGAGTTCCCCGAGGTCGCCAAGGCGCGCGTGGAGATCGAGTTCAACCGCAAGGACGAGAAGGAAGAGGAGGAGGCGTAACCGTGGACATCGACGTGAAGCTCCTTAAGGGCCTGGCACACGAGAAGGAGATCCCCTTCGAGCTGCTGGTCGAGGCGATCGAGTCGGCCCTCCTCATCGCCTACCACCGCACCGAGGGAGCCCGCCGCCACGCCCGCGCCGTGCTGGACCGGCAGACCGGTCACGTGACGGTGTGGGCGAAGGAGGACCCCGCCGACCTGGAGGCGGGACAGGAGCCCAAGGAGTTCGACGACACCCCGTCGGACTTCGGCCGCATCGCGGCGACCACGGCCCGCCAGGTCATCCAGCAGCGGCTGCGCGACGCCGAGAACGACATGACGTTCGGCGAGTACGCGCGCCGCGAGGGCGACATCGTGGCCGGCGTCGTCCAGCAGGGCAAGGACCCCAAGAACGTCCTGGTCAGGCTGGACGACAAGCTGGAGGCGATCCTCCCCGTCCAGGAGCAGGTGCCCGGCGAGGAGTACCCGCACGGCCTGCGCCTGCGCACGTACGTGGTCCGCGTCGCCAAGGGCGTGCGCGGTCCGTCCGTCACGCTGTCGCGCACCCACCCCAACCTCGTGAGGAAGCTGTTCGCGCTGGAGGTCCCGGAGATCGCCGACGGGTCCGTCGAGATCGCCGCGATCGCCCGCGAGGCCGGCCACCGCACGAAGATCGCCGTACGGTCGACGCGCTCCGGGCTCAACGCCAAGGGCGCCTGCATCGGCCCGATGGGCGGCCGGGTGCGCAACGTCATGGCCGAGCTGCACGGCGAGAAGATCGACATCGTCGACTGGTCGGACGACCCGGCCGACATGGTGGCGAACGCCCTGTCCCCGGCGCGCGTCTCCAAGGTCGAGGTCGTCGACCTGGCCGCCCGGTCCGCCCGCGTCACCGTGCCGGACTACCAGCTGTCCCTGGCCATCGGCAAGGAGGGCCAGAACGCCCGCCTCGCCGCCCGTCTCACCGGCTGGCGCATCGACATCCGCCCCGACACCGAGCAGAGCGCGCCGCCCACCGGGGAGTAGGAACCCCGGAGGTCACGCTGCGCCACGGGGAGACCACGGCGGGATCACGACAACAACCGTTCGATTTTTGCCTCAAAGGGGTGGGGTCGGTGCGGGGAGGTAGACTTAACGTGTCTGGCCGGACGCACGACCGTGCACGCCCTGAGCGAACCTGCGTGGGATGCCGGGAGCGGGCGGCCAAGAGCGATCTGTTGCGCATCGTGGCGACCGGGGGTGTGTGCACCCCCGATCCACACGGTACGCTGCCCGGTCGGGGTGCCTATGTGCATCCCGTCCAGTCCTGTCTCGATCTGGCGGTCCGCCGCCGGGCGTTCCCGCGGTCCCTCCGGGTCGCGGGTCCGCTCGACACCGCGCACGTCCGCCGACACATCGAGCAGGCGACACCGTAAGAAGCACGGCACGGGGAGAGCCCGTGCGGTCAGGTACCTCGCGAGTGGAAGTAGGTCGAGATTGCGATGAGTACGCGATGAAGTACGCCCATGAAGTAGCGACGGTCCGGCGGTAACCGGACCTCAAAGGAGCGAAGTGGCTAAGGTCCGGGTATACGAACTCGCCAAGGAGTTCGGTGTGGAGAGCAAGGTCGTCATGGCCAAGCTCCAGGAACTCGGTGAATTCGTGCGTTCGGCGTCCTCGACGATCGAGGCGCCGGTTGTCCGCAAACTGACCGACGCTTTGCAGGGACCCGGCTCCGCCGGCAAGTCCGCTGCCAAGCCCGGCGCGCCCCGCAGGGCCGCGCCCCCCGCCCCCGCCAAGCGCGAGGGCGGCACCCCCACGGCCGCCAGGCCCGCCGCGCCGTCCC
>JAAXOU010000184.1 GCA_012396115.1 Streptomyces somaliensis DSM 40738
TGACTTTTGGCACGCTGTTGAGTTCTCAAGGAACGAACGCTTCCTTCGTACTCACCCTCACGGGCTTTCCTCCGGGCGCTTCCCTTTCCGCTGTTTCCAACCCTACCAGATCCGTTTACCGTCCCGTTCCCGGTCCGATTCCGTACCCAGCGGCCGATTGGAAGGCCTCCGCCTTTCGGCTTCCCCTACTTTAGCGGATTCTCCACGGTGCTCATAATCGAGCTCCTCGAAATGAATTCCGGCACGGCGAGAGACGCCCCCTCAAGGGGACGATCGCCGAGTAGTGGTTTTGGCCGCCCCAGGGGTGCTGATACAGCGTGCCCCGGCTCCTGCGGCTCGATCGAGCTTAGGTGGCTCGCTCCCCGGAGTCAAGCCTCCTCCGACGCGGTGTGTGTGCCCGGTACGGGCTGACCGTCGGATCCCCGTCGACCCAGAAGCGCCAGGGGTACGTCGCGCCCTCCCCGCCCACGCCGGTGCGGGGGCCGTTGCGCACCCGGCCGGAGGGTACGGGGACGCCCGTCAACACGGACAGCGGGGAGTCCGGACCCGCGCAGGCGTCGGTGCCGTCCAGGGTGCGGTCGATGCCCAGGGCCGTGGCGAGCCGGGCCGGCCCCATGGCCAGTTCCCGGTCCTTCCGGGCGGAGGGGCGAAGGCGCCGGGCCAGCTCGTGGCCGGTGCGGACCTCCCCTGCGCGCAGCAGGACCCCGCTCGCGGTGCCCTCCGGGCCGCACACCAGGTTCAGGCAGTGCCACATCCCGTAGGTGAAGTAGACGTAGACGTGGCCGGGGGGGCCGAACATGACGGCGTTCCTCGCCGTGCGGCCACGGTAGGCGTGGGAGCCGGGGTCGGCCTGCCCGGCGTACGCCTCCACCTCCGTGAGGCGGAGCTCGACGGGCCCGTCGTCCGTCATCCGCACCAGGGTCCGGCCGAGCAGATCGGGGGCGACCTCGAGTACGGGGCGGTCGAAGAAGTCCCGGGGCAGCGGCGTACGGTCGAGGTTCTCGATCATGTTGAACGAGCGTACCGGGGCGGTGCCCGGAACCGGCTACGGTCTTCCGGGCGTACGCGTACGTAGGCCGAGGACCGATAAGGAGTGGACATGGGCTTCAAGAAGCTGCTCGCGAGCCTGGGGGCGGGCGGGGCCAACGTCGAGACCGTGCTGACCGAGTCGAACGTGGTGCCCGGTGGCGTCGTCCAGGGCGAGGTGCGGATCGAGGGCGGCTCGGTCGCGCAGGAGGTCCAGAGCCTGTCGCTGGGGCTCCGGGCACGGGTCGAGGTCGAGAGCGGCGACCAGGAGATGAAGCAGGACGTCGAGTTCGGGAAGAAGCAGATCGGCGGTTCGTTCACCGTCGAGGCCGGGGCCGTGCACGTCGTGCCGTTCGGGCTGGAGATCCCGTGGGAGACGCCCGTGACCTGCATCGGCGGGCAGCAGCTGCGCGGCATGGAGATCGGGGTGACGACGGAGCTGGCGATCGCGCGGGCCGTGGACTCCGGCGACCTGGACCCGATCAACGTGCACCCGCTGCCCGCGCAGCAGGCGATCCTCGACGCGTTCGTGCAGCTGGGCTTCCGCTTCAAGAACGCCGACATGGAGCAGGGGCACATCCACGGGACGCGGCAGCGGCTGCCGTTCTACCAGGAGATCGAGTTCCTGCCGCCGCAGCACTACCGCGGTCTGAACCAGGTGGAGCTGTCGTTCGTCGCCGACGGGCGGGAGATGGACGTGGTGCTGGAGATGGACAAGAAGGCCGGGCTGTTCAGCGAGGGCAGCGACTCGTACCGCTGCTTCGTGGTCGGGCTGGACGGCTACCGGGACACCGACTGGGCGGCGTACCTCAACCAGTGGCTCGCCGACGTCGGTGGGCGCCGCAACTGGCTCTAGGCTCGGGGTGATGACCCCAAGCGATCGGAGGTTCTGACGTGACCGAGGCGAAGAGGCCGCCGCTCCCCCACGACTTCCACCCGCCGGTGCCGTCGTTCACCGTGGTGAGCGACGACGTCGCGCCCGGGGGCGTGCTGGCGGACGCGCAGGTGTACGCGGCGGGGAACACCTCCCCGCACCTGCGGTGGGAGGGGTTCCCGGCGGAGACGAAGAGCTTCGCGGTGACGTGCTTCGATCCGGACGCGCCGACGGGCAGCGGGTTCTGGCACTGGGTGCTGTTCGACATCCCCGCGTCCGTGACGGAGCTGCCCGCCGGCGCGGGCGGCGGCGGGTTCGAGGGGCTGCCCGAGGGGGCGGTCCACGTCCGCAACGACTACGGGTCGAAGGACTTCGGCGGTGCCGCGCCGCCGCCCGGGGACGGCCCCCACCGGTACGTCTTCACCGTGTACGCCGTGGACCGGGAGAAGCTGGGGCCGGACTCCGACGCGACGGCGGCGGCCGTCGGTTTCAACCTGCGGTTCCACACGCTGGCGCGCGCGCAGCTGGTCGGGGAGTACGAGACGCCCGCGGAGGGCTGAACGTTCGCCTTCCGTTCGCCCGCTTCTGGCTTCCGAGAGGCCGGGGGCGGGCATTTTCTTGCCTGCGGATATTGCGTTGTCCCGCTCGGTGCCGCCCCGCCAGAGTTGGTCCAGGCGCGTCAGAGGACGGCCGGCACACGGAGGTGGGCGGAATGCGGGACACGCTGGTTCTCAACGCGAGCTTCGAGCCGCTCTCGACGGTGTCGCTGCACCGGGCGGTGGTGCTGGTGCTGCAGGACAAGGCGGTCGTCGAGCAGGCCCACCCGGAGATCCGGCTGCGGGCGTCCCGGGTCGAGCTGCCGGCGCCGCGGGTGATCAGGTTGTGCCGGTACGTGCGGGTGCCGTTTCGAAGACACGCGCCGTGGTCGCGCAGGGGGGTGCTGGTGCGGGACCAGTACCGGTGCGCGTACTGCGGGCGGCGCGCGACGACGGTCGACCACGTCGTGCCGCGGTCGCAGGGGGGCGCGGACAGCTGGCTGAACACGGTCGCCTCCTGCGCGGAGGACAACCACCGCAAGGCGGACCGCACGCCGGAGGAGGCGGAGATGCCGCTGCTCCACCGGCCGTTCGTGCCGAGTCCCGCGGACGCGATGCTGCTGGCGCTGCGGGCCGGTGAGCGGTCGGAGCTGCCGGAGTGGCTGGTGGTTCGGCGGCCGGGGGCCGCCGCCGCCTGAGCGCGGTCGTGGGAGGGGCCCGTTCCCGGTGTGCCGCCGGGGACGGGCCCCTCCCGTCGTCGGGTGGCGGGTTACCGGGTGGTGAGCTGGAGGATCGCGGCGCCGCCGATGACGACGATCAGGGCGCGCAGGGCCCGGGCGGGGAGGCGCCGGCCGACGCGGGCCCCGAGCTGGCCCCCGATGGTGGAGCCGGCGGCGATGAGGGCGACGGCGGTCCAGTCGAAGTGGGCGGCGAAGACGAAGAACAGTGCGGCGACGGTGTTGACGACGGCCGCGAGGACGTTCTTCGCGGCGTTGAGGCGCTGGAGGGTGTCGTCGAGCAGTATGCCCATGAGGGAGAGGTAGATGATCCCCTGGGCGGCGGTGAAGTACCCGCCGTAGACGCTGGCGAGGAGCAGGCCGGTGAAGAGGAGGGGGCCGCCGTGGCGGGTGGCCCCGGTGTGGCCGGTGCGTTCGCGGCGGGTCTGGACGGCTCGGGTGATGCGGGGCTGGAGGACGACCAGGACCAGGGCCAGGGCGACGAGGACGGGGACGATCGTCTCGAAGGCCGTGGTGGGGAGGACGGTGAGGAGGGCGGCGCCGCCGAGTCCGCCGAGGGCGGCGGCGGCGGCGAGGCGCAGGACGCGGTCGCGCTGGCCGGCGAGTTCGGCGCGGTAGCCGATGGCCCCGCTGACGGAGCCGGGGATCAGGCCGAGGGCGTTGGAGACCGTGGCGGTGACCGGGGGCAGGCCGGTGGCCAGGAGGACGGGGAACGTGATGAGCGTGCCCGACCCGACGATCGTGTTGATGGTGCCCGCGCCGACGCCGGCCGCGAAGACGGCGAGCATCTCCCAGATCGTCACTGTGCCCCCGTGCGGGATCGGTGGTGGAGGAACCGATCATGCACGAGGGCACCCGGGTGAGTCGACCGGGGGGCCGGTCCGCGTCAGTCGGCGGGGGGGTCCTGCCGGCGCCGCTCCTTCGAGGAGGTGTCGAAGCCGGGGGCGCCGTTGCCGAGGTTGCCGAAGGCGCCGGAGAGGCCCTTGAGGGCGTCGCCGATCTCGCTGGGCACGATCCAGAGCTTGTTGGCGTCGCCCTCGGCGATCTTCGGGAGCATCTGGAGGTACTGGTAGGAGAGCAGCTTCTGGTCGGGGTCGCCGGCGTGGATGGCCTCGAAGACGGTGCGGACCGCCTGGGCCTCGCCCTCGGCGCGCAGGGCCGCCGCCTTGGCCTCGCCCTCGGCACGGAGGATGGCGGACTGCTTCTCGCCCTCGGCGGTGAGGATCTGGGACTGGCGGATTCCCTCAGCGGTGAGGATCGCGGCGCGCTTGTCGCGGTCGGCGCGCATCTGCTTCTCCATCGAGTCCTGGATGGAGGTGGGCGGCTCGATGGCCTTGAGTTCGACGCGGTTGACGCGGATGCCCCACTTGCCGGTGGCCTCGTCGAGGACGCCGCGGAGGGCGGCGTTAATCTCCTCGCGGGAGGTGAGGGTGCGCTCCAGGTCCATGCCACCGATGATGTTGCGCAGGGTGGTGACGGTGAGCTGCTCGATCGCCTGGATGTAGCTGGCGACCTCGTACGTGGCGGCGCGGGCGTCGGTCACCTGGTAGTAGATGACCGTGTCGATGTTGACGACCAGGTTGTCCTGGGTGATGACCGGCTGGGGCGGGAAGGGGACGACCTGTTCGCGCAGGTCGATGCGGTTGCGGATCGTGTCGATGAACGGGACGACGATGTTGAGGCCCGCGTTGAGGGTGCGGGTGTAGCGGCCGAAGCGTTCCACGATGGCGGCGCTGGCCTGCGGGATGACCTGGATCGTCTTGAGCAGTGCGATGAAGACGAGCACCACCAGAATGACCAGAACGATGATGACTGACATCGTGTTCCCCGTGCCCTTCGCTGCCGGTTGTTGTCTGTGATCGATTTTCCCAGACGTCGGGCGGTCATGTGGGCGGTTCGGCCGGTTGTCCCTGTGAACGGCCTGTGCGCGACGGTGTCTGACGGGATGTCACATCACGAGGGCGGTGGCTCCGTCGATGTCGACGACGTCGACCTGCTGCCCCTGTTCGAAGACCTGGTCGGGTGCGTAGGAGCGGGCGGACCAGACCTCGCCGGCGAGCTTGACGCGCCCGCCGGAGGCGTCGACCCGTTCCAGTACGACGGCCTGACGGCCCTTCAGGGCGTCTACGCCGGTGGCGTGGACGGGTTGCCCCTGGCGGTGCCGGGCCGCGATGGGGCGGACGACGGCGAGGAGCCCGACGGAGACCACGACGAAGACGATGACCTGGGCCACCACTTCGAAGCCGAGTCCCGCGGTGAGGGCGCCCGCGACCGCTCCGACGGAGAACATGCCGAATTCGGGCATCGCGGTGATGACGAGCGGGATGCCCAGTCCCACCGCCGCGATCAGCCACCAGACCCATGCGTCGATGTCCACGCCGTCATGGTAGGCGTGCGGACCCGCCGGGGACAGGGGGTCCCGGGATCCGGTGGTGGCGCGGGGGGTGGGGGTCCCCCGCCCCGACGGCGTCCGGTGGCCCGGGCCTTGCGGGAGGGGCGGCGGGTCAGCCGAGCGGGAGGCCCCGGGCGGTGTAGCGGTCGCCGACGCGCTCGACGACGAGGGGCAGGCCGAAGCAGTGGCTGAGGTTGCGGGAGGTTAGCTCGGTCTCGACGGGCCCGGCGGCGAACACCTTCCCCTGACGGATCATCAGGACGTGGGTGAAGCCCGGCGGGATCTCCTCGACGTGGTGCGTGACCATGATCATGGAGGGGGCGTGCGGATCGCGGGCGAGGCGGCCGAGGCGGCGTACGAGGTCCTCGCGGCCGCCGAGGTCGAGGCCGGCGGCGGGCTCGTCGAGCAGGAGCAGTTCGGGATCGGTCATCAGGGCGCGGGCGATGAGGGTCCGCTTGCGCTCGCCCTCGGAGAGGGTGCCGAACCTGCGGTCGAGGAAGTCGGACATGCCGAGGCGGTCGAGGAAGGCGCGGGCCCGGTCCTCGTCGACGGCGTCGTAGTCCTCCCGCCAGGTGGCGGTCATGCCGTACGCCGCGGTGAGGACGGTCTGGAGGACGGTCTGCCGCCCGGGCAGCTTCTCGGCCATGGCGATGCCGGCCACGCCGACGCGGGGCCGCAGGTCGAAGACGTCGACCCTGCCGAGCTGCTCGCCGAGGACGCGGGCGGTGCCGCGGGTGGGGAAGAGGTAGGTGGAGGCGACGTTGAGGAGGGTGGTCTTGCCGGCGCCGTTGGGACCGAGGACGGCCCACCGCTCGCCTTCCTCGACCGACCAGGAGACGCCGTCCACCAGAGCGCGTCCGTCGCGGACCACGGATACGTCCACCAGCTCCAGTACATCGCCCATGAGCGCGTTGTCTCCCCTTGCGGTCGTCGCTTCGTCGTCGCCCGCGCGGGTCGCCGCGGGAGCGGCGGGCGCGGCGGGCGCGGGTTCCCTGGGAAAACCTACGCCACCGGTGGCGGGGCCCGTACCCGTGGGGCCGGTACCTAGGCTGGGGCCATGCTTTCGGAACCACGTTCAGGACGGTTGGCCGCATGGGGGAACGCCCTGCTGGCCGGGTCGGTGTCGCCGGACGAGGCGGTGGGCGCGATCGTCGGCGACGACGCGCCGCACCGCGTGGAGGGCCTGCCGGGTGAGCCGGGGCCCGTCGGGCTGACCCTGGCGCTGGGGCGGCTGCGGTCGCTGGGGGTCTCCGGGTGGCGGGTGGCGCTGCCCGTGCCGGGTCATCCGCTGGGGTTGAGCGGGCCGCCGGAGTTCAACGCGCGGGCACTCGACGCGGGGGAGGCGGCCGTCGGGTACGGGGCCGGGTTCGGGCTCGTACCGGAGGTGACCGGGGCCGGTCCCGCCGGGGACCTGCACGTCGAGGTCGTGTGGCACTGCCTGCCGGTGCGGCAGGCGCCCCCGGCGGACGTGCCGTCGCTGAGCGAGGCGGAGCGGGAGTTGGCGGAGGCGCTGCGGAGGGCGACGGCGGTGCTGACGCGACTGGACGTGGCGGCGTCGGGCCCCGTGGCGGAGGCGGCGCTGGACGCGTACCGGGCGCGGGCGCACGCCGGGGGCGAGTCGCTGGCGCCGGGGTACCCGCCGCGGGCGGTGCGGGTGCTGGAGATGGCGCGGCGGGTGGCGCTGCTGGTCTCGCTGGCGTGCGGGAGCGGCCACGGCGGCGCGGTGAGCGCGTCGGAGATGGCGGCGCGGACGGAGGCGCTGCGGCCGGTGGAGCGGGTGGCGCGGCGGGCGCGGGTGGCGGCGTTCAACGCGTACGTGGAGGAGCGGGAGCGGGGCCGGTCCTGAGCCGGCGGCCCCATCGCGGGTCGGGGCGCGTCCGGTCGCGTACCGGCCCGCGATGGGACCGGGTCCGGGCGGCGGGCCCGGCGGGGCCGGTCAGGTGGTGAGGCCGTGGCGCACCGCCCACAGGGCGGCCTGGGTGCGGTCGGCGAGGTCCAGCTTCATGAGGATGTTGGAGACGTGCGTCTTCACGGTCTTCTCGGAGAGGACGAGCGCGCGGGCGATCTCCCGGTTGGAGCGGCCGTCGGCGATCAGGCCGAGGACCTCGCGCTCCCGCTCGGTGAGGGTGCCGCCGCGGCCGCCCTGGCCGCCGTTGGCCTCGTCCTGGCTGAGCAGCGCCTCGGCCACCTCGGACTGGAGCAGGACGTGCCCCGCGTGGACGGAGCGGATGGCGCCGGCCAGGGCGTCCGGGTCGACGTCCTTGTAGACGTACCCGGCGGCACCGGCGCGCAGGGCGGGGACGACCGTGCGCTGTTCGGTGAAGCTGGTGACGATCAGCACCTTCGCCGGGTTGCCCAGCTCGCGGAGCCTGCGCAGGGCCTCGATGCCGTCCGTGCCGGGCATCTTCACGTCCATGAGGACGACGTCGGGGCGCAGCTCCTCCGTACGGGCGACGCCCTCGGCGCCGTCCGCGGCCTCGCCGACGACCTCGATGTCCTCCTGGACCTCCAGGAACGTGCGCAGCCCCCGGCGGACGACCTGGTGGTCGTCGACGAGGAGCACGCGGACGGCGCGCCCCTCCCCCGCCTCCGCGGCGCCGCCGCTCTCCTCGTCAGCCACCGGGGACCTCCATCTCGATCGTGGTGCCCTCGCCGGGCGCCGAGTGCACGGCGAGCCGGCCGCCGACGCCGCCCGCCCGGTCCCGCATGGACACGAGCCCCAGGTGGCGGCCGGCGCTGCGGATCGCGCGCGGGTCGAAGCCCCGGCCGTCGTCGGCGACGGTGAGGCGGGCGCCCTGGCCGCGCCGGGAGAGCCGGACGGCGACCTCGCCGGCCCCGGAGTGGCGCAGGGCGTTGTGC
>JAAXOU010000185.1 GCA_012396115.1 Streptomyces somaliensis DSM 40738
GGCGACCGCAGCGGCGTCACGCTGCTCCCGGGGCCCTCGCCCCGCGCGTCGACCACCCCGGCCGTCGGTATCGCGCCGCTCAGCGCGATCGCCGCGAACGACACGGCGCTGGCCGCCGCGAACGCGACCCTCCGGCCGAGCCACGCGGGCCGCTCCGCCTCCCGGCCGGTCGTGTGGACGCGGAAGCCCCCGCCCGCGGCCGGCGGCCGTCCACCCGCGGGGAGGCGGCCGAAGCGGAACGGGTCAATCCGCCCGGTGGGGTCCGGGGCGCGTCCGGGCCGCCGGGAGCCGGCCCCCGGGCCGCCGTCCGCGGACGGCGGTCCCCCGTCCCCCCCCGGGCAGGCCCTGGAGGCGGGCGAGCAGTCCGGCGGGCGGCGGCGGGGGCGCGGACTCGGCGAAGAAGCTCTTGACGCGGCGCTGCGCGTCGGCCTCGGCCTTGCAGCGGGCGCAGGTCGCCAGGTGGGCGAGGACCCGTTCGCGGGCGTCGTGGCCCAGCTCGCCGTCGACCAGCGCGGCGAGCCGGTCCCCCAGGTGGTGTTCCGCGGGGGTCGGAGGTGCGCCACTCACGCGGCTCCGCCCTCCCCGCCCACGGCGGCGAAGGCGCGGCCGCCGACGACGCGCTGCCCGGCCCGCGCCTCGGGCGACCGGTGCCTGAGCGCCTTGCGCAGGTGGGAGCGGCCGCGGTGGATCCGGCTGCGGACCGTGCCCAGCTTCACGCCGAGCGTCGCGGCGATCTCCTCGTACGACAGGCCCTCGATGTCGCACAGCACGACGGCCGCGCGGAACTCCGGCGCCAGCGTGTCCAGCGCCTGCTGCACGTCCGCGTCGAAGTGCGTGTCGTGGAACGCCTGCTGGGGCGAGGGGTCGCGGCTGGGCAGGCGCTCCGCGGCGTCCTCGCCGAGCGCGTCGAAGCGGATGCGCTGCCTGCGCCGCACCGTGTCCAGGAAGAGGTTCGTGGTGATGCGGTGCAGCCAGCCCTCGAAGGTGCCCGGCGTGTACGTCGACAGGGAGCGGAAGACCCGGACGAAGACCTCCTGCGTGAGGTCCTCGGCGTCGTGCTGGTTGCCCGTCAGGCGGTAGGCGAGGCGGTAGACGCGGCCGCTGTGCGTGCTGACGATCTCCTCCCAGGTCGGAGGAGCCCACGCCTGCGGTTCCGCATCCGGTGCGAAGGTCGCCGTCGTGGCTGCGGTCTCGGTGGCGGCGTGGATGCTGTCAGCGGTGTCGGTCACGGATTTCGGCTCACCCGCCGACCCGAGGAAGCGCCGCAGCCGCAGCGCCCCTCTCCGATCCACAGGCGCAGCCGCACCTCCCCTGTCGGCTCTGGTGGTGTCCAGTGGAGCCCCTACCATAGCCACCTCGCCCGTTAGCTCCGGATAAGAATCTTTACGAGAATTTGGGGCCGGCTTCGGCCCCCGGTTCCTCCGGCCGCCCCCACCCCTCCCCAACGCCCGGTCCCATCTGCGGGTTCCCGGTGGCGAGCGGCTACAGTCACCGTTGCCGCCCACGGGAACAGGAGAGGGTCATTACCGCCAACCGGCAGACGAGCTGGGCCTTCGCCGACGCCTTCGCGGCCGAGGACGAAGCGCTGCGCTGGGCCCGCGACCGGGCCCGGGACGCGGGGGCGCCCCCGGTGTCCCCCGGCACCGGTGCCGCGCTGCGGATGCTCGCCGCCACGGCGGACGCCAAGGCCGTCGCGGAGATCGGCACGGGCACCGGCGTCTCCGGGATCTACCTCCTGCTGGGCATGCGGC
Source organism: Streptomyces somaliensis DSM 40738 (assembly GCA_012396115.1). Classification (GTDB taxonomy): domain Bacteria; phylum Actinomycetota; class Actinomycetes; order Streptomycetales; family Streptomycetaceae; genus Streptomyces; species Streptomyces somaliensis. The sequence continues at coordinate 1,752 of JAAXOU010000185.1, forward strand.
CGGACGGGGTGCTGACCACCGTGGACCCGGAGCCGGACCGGCAGCAGTTCGCCCGGCAGGCGTTCCGGGCGGCGGGGTTCGCCGGCAACCGGGCGCGCTTCATCCCGGGCCGGGCGCTGGAGGTGCTGCCGAGGCTGGCCGACGGCGGGTACGACGTGGTCTTCTGCGACGGCGACCGCGCCGAGTACCCGGCGTACCTCGACGAGTCACTGCGGCTGCTGCGGCCGGGCGGGCTGGTGTGCTTCGAGGGGGTGTTCGCGGGCGGCCGCACGGTCGACTCGGGATCCCGGCCGGCCGAGGTGCTGGCGCTGCGGGAGCTGCTGCGCACGATGCGGGAGAGCGGCGAGCTGGTGCCCTGCCTGCTGCCGGTCGGCGACGGGCTGCTCTGCGCCGTGCGCCGCGGCTGACCGGCGCCGCGACGACCGCGGTCCGCCCGGCGTCCCGTGTCCCGCGCGGGCCCCGCCCCGCCGGGAACGCGACCGCCCCGGCGCGGTGGGGGCACCGGCCGGGGCGAGTCGGAAAAACATGGGCGTAAGCGTCAGCTCGTGACCTTCTTCAGCTCCTCGCCGAGGGCTACGGCCTCGTCCGGGGTCAGCTCTACGACGAGCCGACCGCCGCCTTCGAGCGGAACGCGCATGACGATGCCCCGCCCCTCCTTGGTCACCTCGAGCGGGCCGTCGCCCGTCCGCGGCTTCATGGCCGCCATGCTCGTTCCCCTTCCTGAAACCAGCTCACCGTTCAACCGGCGGCCCCGTGAAGGGCGCGGACCGGCGTCGAACACATTGCTTCCAGGCCATTATCCCGCATGGTGACACCCGATGACCAACATCGGATCACATCCCTTGCACAATATGATCTCACAAACCCACCCATTCCGGCGATCCGGCTGCGATACTTCGCCATCGCGGCGCCCGGAGCGGGACGCCGTCGTTTGACGCAGGTCACACGACGGGGTCCGATGATCTCCGTCATGCTGGGCGGGACACGACCACCCGAGCCGCAGAGGGGACCCCGCCATGGCCGACACCGTGCTGTACGAGGTGAGCGAAGGACTCGCGACCGTCACCATCAACCGGCCCGACGCGATGAACGCGCTGAACACCGAGGCGAAGGAAGCCCTGCGGGACGCCCTGGAGGCCGCGGGCGCCGACCCGGCCGTGCGGGCGGTGCTGCTGACCGCGACGGGCCGGGCGTTCTGCGTGGGCCAAGACCTCAAGGAGCACGTGCGGTCGCTGACCGGCGAGGACGCGATGCGGACGGTGCGGGAGCACTACAACCCGATCGTCCGGGCGATCACCGGCATGGCGAAGCCGGTGGTGGCCGGGGTGAACGGGGTCGCGGCGGGCGCGGGCTTCGGCTTCGCGCTGGCGGCCGACTACCGGGTCGTCGCCGACACGGCGTCGTTCAACACCTCCTTCGCGGGCGTGGCGCTCAGCGCCGACTCGGGCATCTCGTGGACGCTGCCCCGCCTGGTCGGCGCCGCCCGCGCCGCCGACCTGATGCTGTTCCCGCGTTCGCTGTCCGCGCGGGAGGCGTACGACCTGGGCCTGGTCGGCAAGTTGGTACCGGCCGCCGAGCTGGCCGCCGAGGCGGAGAGGACCGCCCGCGCCCTCGCGGCGGGCCCCACGCTCGCGTACGCGTCGATCAAGGAGGCCATGGCCTACGGCGCCGGGCACACCCTGGCGGAGACCCTGGAGAAGGAGGACGAGCTCCAGACCCGGGCCGGCGCCTCCGAGGACCACCGGATCGCGGTGGAGGCGTTCATCGCGAAGGAGAGGCCGAAGTACGTCGGACGCTAGGGAGCCGGGGCCGCCGCGGGGACCGGGCGCGCGGCGCCGCGGGCGACGCAGTCCGACAGGTGGTCGTCGACCAGGCCGCACGCCTGCATCAGCGCGTACGCCGTGGTGGGTCCGACGAAGCGGACGCCGCGCCGCTTCAGGGCCTTCGCCAGGGCCGTCGACTCGGGCGTGACCGCCGGGACGTCCGCGAGGGTGCGCGGGACCGGGCGGGCCGCCGGATCCGGCGCGTGGGACCAGACCAGCGCGTCGAGTTCGCCGGGTCCCCACCCGGCGAGCAGGCGCGCGTTGGCGAGCGTCGCGTCGACCTTGGCGCGGTTGCGGATGATGCCCCCGTCGGCGAGCAGCCGCTCCCGGTCGGCCTCCGTGAAGGCGGCGACCGCGGCGATCCGGAAGCCCGCGAAGGCCCGCCGGAAGCCCTCCCGGCGGCGCAGGACGGTGATCCACGAGAGGCCGGACTGGAACGCCTCCAGGCTCAGCCGCTCGAACAGCGCGTCGTCGCCGTGGACCGGGCGGCCCCACTCCTCGTCGTGGTAGGCCAGGTAGTCGGGCGTCGAGAGGCCCCACGGGCAGCGCGGCGCGCCGTCCGGCCCGGGCACGGCCCCGCCCGGCACGGCCCCGCCGGTCACCGGTCGCCCTCGCCGTCCGGCCCGCCGTCCCGCTCGCCGCGGTCCCCCCGGGCGTCCCGCTCCCCGCGGGCCCCCTGCTCGCCGTGGGCGGCGGACTCGTCGTGGGCGGCCGGCTTCTCGTACCCAGCGGACCCGGCGGACCGGGCGGGCCGGGGGGACGCGGCGAAGAGGTCCGCGCGGCCGGAGGCCGTGGCCTGCGCGCCGGCCAGCGCGGACTCCAGCTCCGCGATCCGGGCGTCCCGCTCCGCGAGCTCGGCGGCCAGCCGGTCCAGGACGTCGTCCACCTCCTCCATCCGGTAGCCGCGGGGCGCGAGCGGCAGCCGCAGCGCCTCGACGTCGGCGCGGCTGACCGGCCGGGTGAGCGGCAGCGGGTCGACCAGGCGCTCCGGGGGCGCCTCGGGCAGCACCTCGTTCTCCGCGCCGCCGACCACCGCGAGGGTCACCGCGGCCACGACGACGACCATCGCTACAGCCAAGAACCAGAACACAGTGCGCCTCTCCCGGGACCGGAAACATGGAGCGTAGAACGTCCGGTGCCGATCGTGCCACGCGGTCGCGGCGGTTAGGGTCGCGGGGACGCCACACGAGGAGGAGTTACGGGATGCTGCGCCTGGGACGACGCGAATTCGACGCGCACGAGCCGGTGGTCATGGCGATCGTGAACCGGACCCCGGACTCCTTCTACGACCAGGGGGCCACCTTCCACGACGAGCCCGCCCTCGCCCGGGTCGAGCGGGCCGTGGCCGAGGGGGCGGCGATCATCGACGTCGGGGGGGTGAAGGCGGGGCCCGGCGAGGAGGTCGACGCCGAGGAGGAGGCGCGGCGCACGGTCGGTTTCGTGGCGGAGGTGCGGCGGCGCCACCCCGACGTGGTGATCAGCGTCGACACCTGGCGGCACGAGGTCGGCGAGGCCGTGTGCGAGGCCGGGGCGGACCTGCTGAACGACGCCTGGGGCGGCGTCGACCCGAAGCTCGCGGAGGTCGCGGCGAGGTACGGGGCGGGACTGGTGTGCACCCACGCGGGCGGTGCCGAGCCGCGGACGCGCCCGCACCGGATCGCCTACGACGACGTGGTGGCGGACATCCTGCGGGTGACGGTCGGGCTGGCCGAGCGGGCCGTGGCGCTGGGCGTGCCGCGGGAGTCGGTGCTGATCGACCCGGGGCACGACTTCGGCAAGAACACCCGGCACTCGCTGGAGGCGACGCGGCGGCTCGGGGAGATGGTGGAGACGGGGTGGCCGGTGCTGGTGTCCCTGTCGAACAAGGACTTCGTGGGCGAGACGCTGGACCGGCCGGTGAAGGAGCGGGTCGTCGGGACACTGGCGACGACGGCGGTGTCGGCGTGGCTGGGGGCCCGGGTGTACCGGGTGCACGAGGTCGCCGAGACGCGGCAGGTGCTGGACATGGTGGCCTCCATCGCCGGGCACCGCGAGCCGGCCGTCGCCCGGCGGGGGCTGGCGTGACCGGTCGGGCCGCGCCGCCCCCGCGCCGGGCGCGCGGGTTCAGCGTCCGGCCTCCTTGCTGACCAGGGCCACCGCCTCGTCCACGTCGTCCGTCACGTGGAAGAGCATCAGGTCGCGCTCGGCGGCCTTGCCCTGGCCGACGACCGTGCCGCGGAGCCAGTCGACCAGGCCCGACCAGTACTCCGTGCCGAACAGGACGATCGGGAAGCGGGTGACCTTGCGGGTCTGGACGAGGGTCAGCGCCTCGAACAGCTCGTCCAGCGTGCCCAGGCCGCCCGGCAGGACGACGAAGCCCTGGGCGTACTTGACGAACATCGTCTTGCGCACGAAGAAGTAGCGGAAGTTGACGCCGATGTCGACGTGCGGATTGAGGCCCTGCTCGAAGGGGAGCTCGATGCCGAGGCCGACGGAGACGCCCTTCGCCTCGCGCGCGCCCTTGTTGGCGGCCTCCATGGCGCCCGGCCCGCCGCCCGTGATCACCGCGAAGCCCGCCTCGACCAGCGCCCTGCCGAGCCTCACGCCGGCCTCGTACTCGGGCGTGCCGGCCGGGGTGCGGGCCGAGCCGAAGACGCTGATGGCACTGGGGAGTTCGGCCAGCGCGCCGAAGCCCTCGACGAACTCGGACTGGATGCGCATGACCCGCCAGGGGTCGGTGTGGACCCAGTCCGCGTCGCCCGCGGTGTCCAGCAGCCGCTGGTCGGCCGTGCCGGGCTGGACCTGTTCCCTGCGGCGGAGCACCGGTCCCAGCCGCTGCTCCGCGCGTGTCCGCACTCCCTCGGCCTCGGGGTTTCCCACGATCTGCTCCCTCCGCTGAACATCGCTTGCCTGGATCAGCGTAGGGCGGGAAATGTGAAGAGTGGCGAAATCGTGGTCGTCAGGCAGTGAGCCAGTCGTACAGGCGCCGCTCGCAGTGGGTGATCCGGTCGACCACGACGTGCTCGTCCCGCTTGTGCGCGAGGAGCGGGTCGCCGGGCCCGTAGTTGACCGCGGGCACGCCGAGCGCGCTGAAGCGGGAGACGTCGGTCCAGCCGAACTTGGGGTGGGCGGTGCCGCCGACCGCCTCCATGAACGCCGCCGCGGCCGGGTGGGAGAGGCCGGGCAGGGCGGCGCCGGAGTGGTCGTCGACGACGAACTCGTCCACGCCGCAGTCGGCGAACACCTCCCGCACGTGCTTCTCGGCCTCCTCCGGGGTGCGGTCGGGGGCGTAGCGGTAGTTCACGACGACGGTGCACTCGTCGGGGATCACGTTGGTGGCGACACCACCGGTGATCCCGACGGCGTTGAGTCCCTCGCGGTACTCCAGGCCGTCGACGACCGGGCGGCGCGGCTCGTAGGAGGCGAGGCGGGCCAGGACGGGCGCGGCGGCGTGGACGGCGTTGGAGCCCATCCAGGAGCGGGCCGAGTGGGCGCGTTCGCCCCGCAGGACGAGGTTGACGCGCAGGGTGCCCTGGCAGCCGCCCTCGACCTGGCCGTCGGACGGCTCCAGCAGGACGGCGAAGTCGCCCGCGAGCCAGTCGGGGTGCGCGGCGGCCACGTGCCCGAGGCCGTTGAGGTGGGCGGCGACCTCCTCGTTGTCGTAGAAGACGAACGTCAGGTCGCGGTTGGGCTCGGGGACGGTCGCGGCGATGCGGAGCTGGACGGCCACGCCGGACTTCATGTCGGAGGTGCCGCAGCCCCACAGGACGCCGTCCGCGTCCAGCCGGGAGGGGACGTTGTCCGCGATCGGCACGGTGTCGATGTGCCCGGCGAGGACGACCCGCTCGGCGCGGCCGAGGCGGGTGCGGGCGACGACGTTGTTGCCGTACCGGTCGACCGTCAGGTGCGGGAGGGTGCGCAGGGCCTGCTCGATCGCGTCCGCGAGCGGCTTCTCGGTGCCGCTGACGGAGGGGAAGTCGACCAGTGCCGCGGTCAGCGACGGGCCGTCCAGCGTGAGGTCCAGAGCGGTGCGGAGGGGCGCTTCGGGCGTGGGGTCGGGCATGCGCCGACCCTATCGCGGCCCCTAGTACGGTTGACGGCGTGTCCGAGTCCGCCGCCTCCCCCCGCCCCCGCGCCCGTCGTGCCCGCCGCGCCCGGGTCGCGGCGTCGTTCGCCGTCCTGCTGGCCGTCGCCGGCTACGTGGCGCTGCGGTGCGAGACGGGCGGCGGTGCGCCGCGGTGCACGGTCGGCACCGGGAACCACACCTACGTCCTCTCCCCCGAGCAGGCGGCGAACGCCGCGACGATCTCCGCCGTGGGCACCACGCGCGGGATGCCCGAGCGGGCGGTGACGATCGCGCTGGCGACCGCGCTGCAGGAGTCGGCGCTGCGCAACATCGACTACGGCGACCGGGACTCGCTGGGGTTGTTCCAGCAGCGGCCGTCGCAGGGCTGGGGGACGCCCCGGCAGATCATGGACCCGGTGTACGCGGCGGGCGCCTTCTACGACCGGCTGGCGGAGGTGCCGGGTTACTCGCGGCTGCCCCTGACGGTGGCCGCGCAGCGCGTCCAGCGCAGCGGGTTCCCCCAGGCGTACGCGAAGCACGAGCCGGACGCGGCGTTGCTGGCCGCGGCGCTGACCGGGCGCTCGGCGGCGTCGTTGACGTGCACCCCGACGCGCGGGGAGCGCTCCGGGGACGTGGCGCGGGTGCGCGGGGAGCTGGCGCGGGCGTTCGGCGCGGGCGTGCTCGGCGGTGCTCCGGCGGGCCGCGACGACGGCGCGGGCGACCGCGGGGGCGAGGGCGGTGGGAGGCGTGGGACG
>JAAXOU010000186.1 GCA_012396115.1 Streptomyces somaliensis DSM 40738
GCCGCCCGGGCCCCCGCCGTACGGGCCGCCACCGCCCGGGCCGCCCGCGCGCGCCGCGCCCCGCGCAGGGCGTCCCAGGTGAGCAGCGCCAGCGCCAGCCACACCAGCGCGAACCCGGCCCACCGCTCCGCCGGCATGGCCTCGCGGAAGTACAGCACCCCCATCAGGAACTGGAAGACGGGCGCCAGGTACTGCAGCAGCCCCAGCGTCGACAGCGGCACGCGGATCGCCGCCGCGCCGAAGCACACCAGCGGGACCGCCGTGACCAGCCCCGAGGAGGCCAGCAGCACCATGTGCCCCGCCCCCGCCGCGCCGAACGTGGCGGACCCCTGGGCGCCCAGCCACAGCAGGTACCCGACGGCCGGCAGGAAGAGGACCGCCGTCTCGGCGCCCAGCGACTCCAGGCCGCCCAGGTTGACCTTCTTCTTCACCAGCCCGTACGTCGCGAAGGAGAACGCCAGCGCCAGCGAGATCCACGGCGGCCTGCCGTACCCGACGGCCAGCACGACCACCGCCGCGAAGGCGACGCCGACCGCCACCCACTGCACCGCGCGCAGCCGCTCCTTCAGCAGGACGACGCCCATGGCGATGGTGACCAGCGGGTTGATGAAGTACCCGAGGGACGACTCGACGACGTGGCCGGCGTTCACGGCCCAGATGTACAGGCCCCAGTTCGCGGCGATCACCACCGCCGCGACGGTGACGAGCCCCAGTCTCCCCGGCTGCCGCAGCAGCCGGGGTATCCACGCCCAGCGCCGCAGGACCAGCAGCGCGAGCGCCACCGCCACCAGCGACCAGGCCATGCGGTGGGCGAGTATCTCCACCGCGTCCGACGGTTCCAGCAGGGGCCAGTACAGGGGGAAGAGCCCCCAGATGCCGTAGGCCCCGATCCCGTAGAGGAGTCCCGTCCTCAGGCCGCCCCCGCCGCCGTTCCTGGCCGCCACCCGCCACTCCGTTCCCTGGTCGGGACGCCGCCGTCCCGTGCCTCGCAGTCCGACCGACGGTAACGCCGCACGGGACGGCGTGCCAGGCCCGTATCGTCACACGGTCATGACATGTCTCACGTGGGGCCGGGCCGGGCGGCCCGCCGGCCGCGCGACCCCGGGAGCCCGCCGGTGCCGCGGAACGGGGCCGTGAACGGAGGCGGGGGAGCGGGACGGGGGAGCGCGAGGGCCCGGCCCCGGACCCGTACGGGATCCGGGGCCGGGCCCTCGGGCGGCCGGGGGGCGTCAGCCGACGACCGTCCAGGTGTCGTTGCCGGCCAGCAGGGCGGACAGGTCGCCCTTGCCGCGCCGCTCGACGGCGGCGTCGAGCTGGTCGGCCATGAGCGCGTCGTACACCGGCCGCCGGACGCTGCGGAGGACCCCGATCGGCGTGTGGTGCAGGGTGTTGGGGTCGGCCAGCCGCGAGAGCGCGAAGGCCGTGGTCGGCGACGCGGCGTGGGCGTCGTGGACCAGCACCCGGGCCTCGTTCTCCGGGGTGACGGCGACGACCTCCAGGTCGCCCGTCGCCGGATCGCGGACGACGCCCTTCGACCCGTCCGGGCCGAAGCGGATCGGCTGCCCGTGCTCCAGGCGGATCACCGCGTCCTGGGCCCGCTCCCTGTCCTTGAGCGCGTCGAAGGCGCCGTCGTTGAAGATGTTGCAGTTCTGGTAGATCTCCACCAGGGCCGTACCGGGGTGGTCGGCGGCCTGCCGCAGCACCTCGGTGAGGTGCCTGCGGTCGGAGTCGACCGTCCGGGCGACGAAGGTGGCCTCCGCGCCCAGCGCCAGCGACACCGGGTTGAACGGCGCGTCCAGCGAGCCCATCGGCGTGGACTTGGTGATCTTGCCGACCTCGGAGGTGGGCGAGTACTGGCCCTTGGTCAGGCCGTAGATCCGGTTGTTGAACAGCAGGATCTTGAGGTTGACGTTCCGCCGCAGCGCGTGGATCAGGTGGTTGCCGCCGATGGACAGCGCGTCGCCGTCGCCGGTGACGACCCAGACCGACAGGTCGCGGCGCGAGGTGGACAGGCCCGTGGCGATGGCGGGGGCGCGGCCGTGGATGGAGTGCATCCCGTAGGTGTTCATGTAGTACGGGAAGCGCGAGGAGCAGCCGATGCCGGAGACGAAGACGATGTTCTCCCTCGCCAGCCCCAGCTCGGGCATGAAGCCCTGCACGGCGGCGAGGACCGCGTAGTCACCGCAGCCCGGGCACCAGCGGACCTCCTGGTCGGACTTGAAGTCCTTCATGGACTGCGCGCCCTCGGCCTTGGGCACCAGGGTCAGGGCTTCACTGGGCATCGATGGCCTCCTTGAGGGCCTCGGCGAGCCGCTCGGCCTTGAACGGCATGCCGTTGACCTGCGTGTGGCTGCGCGCGTCGACCAGGTACTTCGCGCGGATGAGCGTGGCGAGCTGCCCGAGGTTCATCTCCGGGACGACGACGGTCCCGTACCGTTCGAGGACCTCGCCGAGGTTGGCCGGGAAGGGGTTGAGGTGCCGCAGGTGGGCCTGTGCGATGGCCTCGCCGCCCGCGCGCAGCCGGCGTACGGCGGCGGTGATCGGCCCGTAGGTGGAGCCCCAGCCGAGCACCAGGGTCCGCGCGGCGCCGTCCGGGTCGTCGACCTCCAGCTCCGGGACGGCGATCCCGTCGACCTTGGCCTGGCGGGTGCGGACCATGAAGTCGTGGTTGCCCGGGTCGTACGAGATGTTGCCGGTGCCGTCCTGCTTCTCGATGCCGCCGATCCGGTGCTCCAGGCCGGGCGTGCCGGGCCGCGCCCAGGGCCGCGCCAGGGTCCGCGGGTCGCGCTTGTACGGCCAGAAGACCGCGGTCCCGTCGTCCAGGGTGTGGTTCGGGCCCGTGGTGAAGGTGACGCCCAGGTCGGGGAGGTCCTCCGGGTCCGGGACGCGCCACGGCTCGGAGCCGTTCGCCAGGTACCCGTCGGACAGCAGGAACACCGGCGTCCGGTACGTCAGGGCGATCCGCGCGGCCTCCAGGGCGGCGTCGAAGCAGTCCGCCGGGGTGCGCGGCGCCACCACCGGCACCGGGGCCTCGCCGTTGCGCCCGTACATCGCCTGGAGCAGGTCCGCCTGCTCGGTCTTGGTCGGCAGGCCCGTGGACGGGCCGCCGCGCTGGATGTCCACGATCAGCAGCGGCAGCTCCAGGGACACGGCCAGGCCGATCGTCTCGGACTTCAGCGCCACGCCCGGCCCGGAGGTGGTCGTCACCGCCAGCGAACCGCCGAACGCCGCGCCCAGCGCCGCGCCGATGCCGGCGATCTCGTCCTCCGCCTGGAAGGTCCGCACGCCGAAGTTCTTGTGCCGACTCAGCTCGTGCAGGATGTCCGAGGCCGGGGTGATCGGGTACGACCCGAGGAACAGCGGCAGGTCCGCCCGGTGCGCGGCCGCGATCAGCCCGTAGGACAGGGCCAGGTTCCCCGAGATGTTCCGGTACGTGCCCGCCGGGAACGCCGAGGTGGCGGGGGCGACCTCGTAGGAGACGGCGAAGTCCTCCGTCGTCTCGCCGAAGTTCCAGCCCGCGCGGAACGCGGCGACGTTCGCCTCCGCGATCTCCGGCTTCTTCGCGAACTTCTTCCGCAGGAACTGCTCGGTGCCCTCCGTCGGCCGGTGGTACATCCACGACAGCAGACCCAGCGCGAACATGTTCTTCGACCGCTCGGCCTCCTTGCGGGACAGGCCGAAGTCCTTCAGCGCCTCGATCGTGAGGGTCGTCAGCGGCACGGGGTGGACGCGGTAGCCGTCCAGCGACCCGTCCTCCAGCGGAGAGGTCGCGTAGCCGACCTTCGCCATGGCCCGCTTCGCGAACTCGTCCGTGTTGACGATGACCTCGCCGCCGCGCGGCACGTCCGCGATGTTCGCCTTCAGCGCGGCCGGGTTCATCGCGACCAGCACGTTCGGCGCGTCGCCGGGCGTGAGGATGTCGTGGTCCGCGAAGTGCAGCTGGAAGGACGAGACGCCCGGCAGCGTCCCGGCGGGCGCCCGGATCTCGGCGGGGAAGTTCGGCAGCGTCGACAGGTCGTTGCCGAACGTCGCCGTCTCCGACGTGAACCGGTCGCCCGTGAGCTGCATGCCGTCGCCCGAGTCGCCCGCGAAGCGGATGACGACCCGGTCCAGGCGGCGGATCTCCTTCGCGGGGACGCGCTGCACCGGGGCGCCCGGCCCGTCCCCGGCGCGCTCTTCCCCGTCGTGCCGTTCCCCGTCGGCCGCCCTGTCGGCCGCGGGGGCCCCGCGCGCCGCCTCGCCCGTCTGCTCGGCCGGGCTACTGACCTGGCTGGTCACTGAACTGGACCTCCCTCGAGACACGGGGTCTCCCCGCCGTCGGCGGGAGAACGCTCGGAAGACGGCCGGACGACCGGCCGCCCCAAGGTCCACCCTACGTCGGTAAGGGTCCCCTTCCCTGGACAGTTCGAATAGTGGACGTTCTCCTGGGACGTGCGTTTCTCCTGGAACATCATGCTTCGTCTCCCCGTCTCCCGCCGGAGCGGCGTCCCCGTTCCGGTCCTCCACCGCCCCCGCCCGAGCGGGGGCGCCGGCTGGCTCAGGAGTTCACGTAGGCCAGCACCGCGAGCACCCGGCGGTGGTCGTCCCCGTCCGGTGGGAGCCCCAGCTTCAGGAAGATGTTGCCGACGTGCTTCTCGACCGCGCCGCCGCTCACCGCGAGCTGCCGCGCGATGGCCGAGTTCGTCCGGCCCTCCGCCATCAGGCCGAGGACCTGCCGCTCGCGCGGCGTCAGCCCCGCCAGCGCGTCCTGCCGGCGGCTCCGCCCCAGCAGCTGCGCCACGACCTCCGGGTCGAGCACCGTCCCGCCCCGGGCGACCCGCACCACCGCGTCCGTGAACTCGCGGACCTCGGCGACCCGGTCCTTCAGCAGGTAGCCCACGCCCCGGCCGCCGTCGGCCAGCAGCTCCGTCGCGTACCGCTCCTCGACGTACTGCGACAGCACCAGCACCCCGGTCCCGGGGTGGTCCCCGCGGAGCCGCACGGCGGCCCGCACCCCCTCGTCGGTGTGGGTCGGCGGCATCCGCACGTCCGCGACGACCACGTCGGGCGCCGCGCCGCCGGCGGCCAGCGCGTCCACCGCCTCGATCAGCGCGTCCGCGTCCCCGACGCGGGCGACGACCTCGTGCCCGCGGTCGGTCAGCAGCCGCACCAGTCCCTCCCTGAGCAGGACGGAATCCTCCGCGACGACCACCCGTACCCCGCCGTCCACGACCCGGCGACCCCCACTCCCGATCGGCTCCGGACGGCGGCTCCCGCCGTCTCCGCCAGCATTGCAGCAAATTCGTCCGTACGGGCGAGCATCGTTCGAATGTCCTCAAGTGCGCCACGGGAGTTCGGCGGTGACGGTGGTGGGCCCGTTCGGCGGGGAGTCGACGACGAGCCGCCCGTCGACGGCGCCGAGGCGTTCGGCGAGACCGGCGAGGCCGGTGCCGCCGGAGGGGTCGGCCCCGCCGCACCCGTCGTCGGTGACCCGGATGAGGAGGCGGTCGCCGGAGCGCCGGACGTCGACGGCGGCGCGCCGGGCGCGGGCGTGCTTGGAGACGTTCTGCAGCAGCTCCGACACGGTGAAGTACGCGATGCCCTCCGTCGCCCGTGCCGGCCGCTCGGGGAGGTCGACCGTCACGGTCACCGGCACGGTGCACCGCGAGGCGACGGCGGACAGGGCCGCGTCCAGGCCGCGGTCGGTGAGGACGGCCGGGTGGATGCCGCGGGCCAGGTCGCGCAGCTCCCGCAGGGCGAGCTTCACCTCGCCGTGGGCCTCCTCGACCATCCGGGCGGCTGCCCCGGGGTCCTCGGCGGCCTTCTCCTTCGCCAGGCCCAGGGCCATGGCGAGGGCGACCAGCCGGGCCTGCGCGCCGTCGTGCAGGTCCCGCTCGATGCGGCGCAGGTCCGCCGCCGCCGCGTCGACGACGACCCCCCGGCCCGACTCCAGCTCCGCCACCCGCCGCTCCAGCCCGTCCGACGGTCCCAGGAGCCCCCGCACCATCGCCCGGTCGACGTCGGCCATCGTCCGCGCCAGGTACGGCAGCGCGGGCCACGGCACCGCCAGCGCCACCAGGGTCACCGCGAAGGTCAGCACCCCCCACGGCAGCCGCACGAACCCGTACAGCACCGCCCGCCACGCCACCGCGTCCCGCAGCGACGCCCAGACCGCCCCCGACACGCCCCCGCCCGGCCGGCGCGGCGGGCGGCCCGGCTCCTCGACCCGCACGCCCAGCAGGACCCGGGCCCGCGCCCGTTCCAACCGCCCGACCAGCCGCGCCCCCGCCAACCCGGCCGCCAGCAGCGGAAGACCGACCACCGTGACGGACAGCGCCGCCCCGGCCGCCACGGTCACCGTCACGTAGACGAACGACAGGAGGCACACCGGAAGGTTCGACAGCAGGTGGGCGACCTCCTTCCACAGGGTCGCCCCGAAGCGGCCGCGGCCCTTGACGGGAGGAGGGGCCGGAGCCGGGCGGTCGCCGCGCGTGGTCACGGCACCCAGCCTGCCGGACCGTGACGGGGCGGCACCAGGGGGTACCCGGGTCGGGTGCGGGTGGGGACGACCCCACCCCGGCGTACCGCGGCCGATCGGCCGGGCCCCGCCAGGGCCTAGACTCCCGTGCGTACAGATCGCCGGATCGGCGCCCGCGCGGGCAGGGAGAGAGGGACGGACGTGCCGGAACGGACCGGGCTCGCGGCCGACTACTTCCAGGGCTACTCGGCCGTCGCACTCCTCGCCGCCCTCGGCGTGCTCTTCGTGGCCGCCGCGTTCACGGCCGGGCGCCTGCTCCGCCCCGTCGTGCCGACGCCGGAGAAGCTCCTGACGTACGAGTGCGGCGTCGACCCCGTGGGGGAGGGCTGGGCCCACACCCAGGTCCGCTACTACGTCTACGCCTTCCTCTACGTGGTCTTCGCGGTCGACTCGATCTTCCTCTTCCCGTGGGCGACCGTCTTCGCCGAGCCGGGGTACGGCGCCACCACACTGGTGGAGATGTTCGTCTTCCTCGGCTTCCTCGCCGTGGGACTGCTCTACGCGTACAAGAAGGGCGTCCTGACATGGACGTGACTCCCGGGGCCGGCGCCGCCGACGTGACGGCCGAGCCCGCGCCGTCGGCGCCGCAGCGGCTGGGCGTGCTGTCCCGGCTGGCGCCCGAACCGATGAAGGTCGTCCTGAACTGGGGCCGCCGCTACAGCCTGTGGGTCTTCAACTTCGGGCTGGCCTGCTGCGCCATCGAGTTCATCGCGGCGTCCATGGCCCGCCACGACTTCATCCGGCTCGGTGTGATCCCCTTCGCGCCCGGCCCGCGCCAGGCCGACCTGATGATCGTCTCCGGCACGGTCACCGACAAGATGGCGCCCGCCGTGCGCCGCCTGTACGAGCAGATGCCGGAGCCGAAGTACGTGATCTCCTTCGGCGCCTGCTCCAACTGCGGCGGCCCCTACTGGGACTCGTACTCCGTCACCAAGGGCGTCGACCAGATCATCCCGGTCGACGTGTACGTGCCGGGCTGCCCGCCGCGGCCCGAGGCGCTCCTGCAGGGCATCCTGAAGCTCCAGGAGAAGATCGCCCGCGAGTCGCTCCGCGAGCGGTACGGCCGGGGCGCCCCCCGCCCCTCCACCGCCGCCCTGCGCAGCGGCCTCGTCACCCCGCCGCCCGCCCCCGGGGGCGGTGCGGAGTGAACGCGTACGACACGCTGCCCGACGGCGTCACCGACGTCTTCGGGGCGGAGGCCACCGCCGAGTCGGCGTACGGCCTGCTGACGGTCGACGTGCCCGCCGGCTCGTGGGTCCCGGCGTTGGAGACCGCCCGCACCGACCTGGGCTGCACCTACTTCGACTGGCTGAGCGCCGTCGACGAGCCCGGCAGCGGCTTCCGCGTCTGCGCCCACGTCGTCGCGCTGGGGGGCGGCCGGGTGCGCCGCCTCCTCGTCCGGACGACCGTTCCGCACGACGCCCCGGTCCTGCCCACGGCCGTGGGCGTGTACGCCGGCGCCGCCTGGCACGAACGCGAGACGCACGAGATGTTCGGCGTCGTCTTCGAGGGCCACCCGAACCCGGCCCACCTGCTGCTGCCCGACGGCTTCGAGGGCCACCCGCTCCGCAAGGACTTCGTCCTCGCCGCCCGCGTCGCCAAGGCGTGGCCGGGGGCCAAGGAGCCGGGCGAGTCCGAGCACGGCGGCCCCAGGCGGCGCCAGATGCTGCCGCCCGGCGTCCCCGACCCCAACGAGTGGGGCCCGTTGAAGGGCCTGCTCCCGGCCCCCCCGGCCCGCACGCTGACCGCGATCGCCGCGGCCGTCCTGCTCACCCCGGCGCTCGCCGCCTGCGGCAGCGACGAACCGGCCGATCTCGTCATCTACTCCGGCCGCAACGAGAACCTCGTGCAG
>JAAXOU010000187.1 GCA_012396115.1 Streptomyces somaliensis DSM 40738
CGGGCTCGCCGCCCCCGCCGGGGGTGCGCAGCCGCTCGTACCAGCGCCACAGCCGCAGCCACGGGGTGCCGCAGGCGCGTCCGGCGTTGCGCCGCCACTCGCGTTCGGCGGCCTCGCCGGCCGCGGCGGCGCCGACGGCGACGGCGAGCCGGGCAGCGAAGTCCTCGCGGGACCGCTCGCCGAGGCCGGGCCGCCCCTCCCCCACGTAGACGGGGCGCAGCCGGGCCGCGGCCGCGTCGACGTCGGCGGACAGGCGGCGCGCGGCGGGGTGCTGCTCCCGGACGAAGGTGCCGAGCACCTCGCGGAGTTCGGCGACGCCCTCGCCGGTCAGGGCGGACAGGGCGAGGACGGTGGCGCCGGGTTCGCCGTGTTCGCCGAGGGCCACCCCGTCCTCGTCGAGGAGCCGGCGCAGGTCGTCGAGGACCTGGTGGAGGGCGTCGCCGGGGAGCCGGTCGATCTGGTTGAGGACGACGAAGGTGACCTCGGCGTGCGTGGCGAGCGGCCGCAGGTACCGCTCGTGGAGGGCGGCGTCGGCGTACTTCTCCGGGTCGACGACCCAGATGACCGCGTCGACGAGGCCGAGGACGCGGTCGACCTGGGCGCGGTGGGCGGTGAGGGCCGAGTCGTGGTCGGGCAGGTCGACGAGGACGAGTCCGCGCAGGGCTTCGTCGCCGTCGCCGCCCGCGAGGGGCCTGCGCCGCAGCCGGCCGGGGATGCCGAGCCGGTCCAGGAGGCCGGCGGCGCCCTCGGACCAGGTGCAGGCGACGGGGGCGGCGGTGGTGGGGCGTCTGAGGCCGGTCTCCGACACCGGGACGCCGGCGAGCGCGTTCATCAGGGTCGACTTGCCGCTTCCGGTGGCGCCCGCGATGGCGACGACGGTGTGGCGCAGGGAGAGCCGCTGGCGGGTGGCGGCCTCGTCAAGGACGCGGCCCGCCTCGGCGACGGTCCGCGGGTCGAGGCGGGTGGCCGAGAGCCCGAGGAGGTCGCGCAGGGCGTCGAGGCGCTCCTTGAGCGCGCCCGCGTGGGCGCCGTCGGGCGGCGGGGGGCCCTCGTCACCCCCGCCACTCCTGCCGCGTCCGGTGTCCGCCGTACCGCCGCGTCCGGTGTCCGCCGCACCGCCGGTCCGGCGTGCCGGGCCGGTGCCCGCGGCGGTGCGGCGGGCGATGAGCCCGTCGTCCCACTTCTGCCCCACGGCGCTCACCCGCCGTCACCTCTCCTTCTGCAGTACGGACAGGGCGGCGATGAGCTCGGCCTGCGGTTCCGGGGTGACGTCGAACGCGTCGATCGGTGCCATGCGCCGGTCGCGTTCCTCCTGCAGGACGCGGTCGACGTACGCGTCGACCAGTTCCGTCCCCCTGTCGCGGAGGCGGAGGGTGCCCTGGGCGCCGATCAGCTCCGCCAGCCTCCGCCCCGCCGCGCGTGCGCGGCGCCCGCCGAGGAGGGCCGCGGCCAGCAGCGCGGCCACGGTGTCGGGGTCGGGCGCGGGGGTGCGGTCGGCGCGCCGCGCCGCTTCCTCGGCCAGTTCCTCCAGGACGCGGCGCCAGCGGCGCACGGCCATGCCCACGCGCTCCCCCGCCTCCCGGTCGAGTCTGAGGGGGACGGCGTCGAGGGCGGCGGCGGCCGGTTCCCGCCGCCACGCCTCCCGCAGTTGCTCGTCCGCGGCGGCGACGGCGCAGTGCAGGAGGGCGCCGAAGGACTCGGTGAGGGCGTCGAGCAGTTCGGCGGGGGTGCAGTCGTGGGGGTGGGCGCGCCAGCGGGCCCGGGCGTCGCCGGACAGGACGGCGCCGCGCGCCAGTTCGCGCCGCACCCGGTCGGCCTCCCGCTCGTACGCCGCCTCGACGGCGCCGGTGAGCCGCAGGGCGGCGGCGCACTGGACGGCGACGGCGCCGGCGAGTTCCGGCATGCGCACGCGGAGGGAGTCGATGACGCCGCCCGCGGTGCGGCCGACGGTCTGCCGGCGGGCTTCGGGGTCCTGGGCGCGGTGGGCGAGCCAGGCGCGCAGGGGGGCGACGGCGGTGTCGGGCAGCAGGCCGCTGCCGCCGCCCGCCGACTCGGGCAGTTCCGGGACGGTGAACCGCGGTACGGTGCCGAGCCCCGCCCGGGTGAGGAGCGCCTCGTACTGGCGGGAGACCTCCCCGATCACCTGGTGGGGGACCCGGTCGAGGACGGTGACGAGGGTGGCGTCGTACTCCTTGGCCGTGCGGAGCATCTGCCAGGGGACGGCGTCGGCGTACCGGGAGGCGGTCGTGACCATCACCCAGATGTCGGCGGCGCAGATCAGCTCGGCGGCCAGTTCGCGGCTGCGGACGACGAGGGAGTCGATGTCGGGCGCGTCGAGGAGCGCGAGGCCGCGGGGCAGGGTGGGGGCGGTCTCGACGCGCAGGACCCGCCCTTCGTGCTCCGCGTCGCCGTCGTCGCCCGGCGCTCCCCAGATCCGGGTGAAGCGGGGCAGGACGCGCGTGCCGGAGAACCAGTGGTGCTCGTCGGGGTGGCAGACCAGCACCGGGACGCGGGTGGTGGGCCGCAGGACGCCCGCTTCGCTGACGGGGCGTCCGACGAGGGAGTTGACGAGCGTGGACTTGCCGGCGCCGGTAGATCCGCCGACGACGGCCAGGAGCGGCGCCCCGGGGTCGAGGAGCCGGGGGACCAGGTAGTCGTCCAGTTGGGCCAGCAGCTCGGCCCGCGTCTGCCGCGCCCGGGGAGCACCGGGGACGGGCAGGGGGAGACGCACGGCGGCGACACGGTCGCGCAGGGCGGAGAGTGCGTCGAGGAGCTGAGGCCGTACGTCCAAGGTCACCACATGTGAAGAATGCCCAATTTCAGCATCTTTTTGAAGCGTATGCCCCTCCCTGCGCGCCGGTATCGTACGGGGATGGAGGGGAGGAGCGGGGCGCGGGCATAACGAGTGCACAACACCCGGGCCGCGAGGGGCGAAAAGCGCTGCAGGAATCGCACTTGCCTGCGATTATCAGATTCGCTTCACCGAACCTCCACATCGTGCCACGCGGGTGAAGCGGCCGGGCCAAGGCGAACGGAGCCCTATCCTTGTCCCCGGCAAGGTCACGGACCACCCTCCCGGGCTCCAGAGGCCGCAAGGCCGCACCACCGGCCCCCGTAGCTCAGTGGATAGAGCAGGTGCCTTCTAAGCACTTGGCCGCAGGTTCGAGTCCTGCCGGGGGCGCCAGCTCGCGGCCCTCCTCCGGGAGGGTCTTTTTGCGGGTCAGGGCGGCTTCAATCGACGCGCCGAGGCCCCGGGCGCCCTCCTGGTGATCAAGGGCGGGTCCGGGCCGGGGCCCGGATGTCCGGGAGAGCCGCGGGCGGCCGGAGCCGACCGACCGGAACCGGTCGGGGGCGCGCTCCGGCGGTCGTTCGGCTCGAAACCTCCCGGACGACCCTCCACCGATCCGAGGGGACAAATCGCCATTCAGGTTGAACCGGCAACCACCTCCGGACCATTCTTTCCGCCATGTCTCCCGCAGCCGCCGCGTTCGACACGTCGTCCCTGCCCGACTACGCGTACGACTGGGTCCTGGTCGACGTCGAGACGTCCGGCCTGATCGCCCGGCGCGACCGGATCCTCTCGGTCGCATTGGTGACCATCGGACCGGACGGGACTCAAACCGGCGAGTACAGCACCCTGTTGAACCCCGGCTGCGATCCCGGGCCCGTGCACGTCCACGGCCTCACCACGGAGCGGTTGCGCGGCGCTCCCACGTTCGCGCAGGTCGCGGGACGCATCGGCTCCTTGTTGCAGGACCGGATCCTGGTGGCCCACAACGCACAGTTCGACTACGACTTCCTCGCCCACGAGTTCGCCCGCGCCCGCCTCCACCTCCCCGTCACCCAGCGCCTGTGCACCCTGGCCCTGAACCGGCGTGTGGAACCGCCCACCGCCGACCTCAGCCTGGCGTCGCTGGCCGCTCACTACGGCGTGCCGCAGAACCGGGCCCACGACGCCGTGGACGACACGCGCGTCCTCGCGGGGGTCTTCCGCGCCTCCCTCTCCGAAGCCGCCCGGCTGGACCTCCCGTTGCCCTTGGTGTCCTGCCCTCCCAGGCAGGACCCGCAGTTCGCGCCGAAGCCGCCGAAGACTCCGTGCGCCTATCGCAACCCCGGGCGGCTGCGGCCGGGAGGTCCGCTCGTCCAGGGCATGAAGATCGCCGTCACCGGTGAGACGGCCACTTCCCGGGCCGAGTTGGTGGCCCGGTCCGTCGCCGCCGGTCTGAACGTCATGACATCGGTCAGCCGGCACACCAGCGCTCTCGTCACCAATGACGCCGTCTCGGGTTCGGCCAAGGCCCGTCGCGCGATCGCCGAAGGCGTCCCGATCGTCGACGAGCGTGACTTCCTCATGTTGCTGCAGGACGTGCGCCGAGGGACCCCGCACGAGAAACCGACACCCGAGGAGCCACCGGCGACGACCGCCCCAGCCGTGCCGCCGGCGACCGCGGCCGCGGTCCACGTGCCGGCCGGCGGGCGGTCCGAGCCCGTGCAGGCCGCCAAGCCGTTCGGCCGTCGACGGGTCCTGGTCCTGGGCGGCACCCACGACGAGGCGGCCTCCGCCCGGGCCCGGGTCGTCGAGCTGGGCGGGGCCGCCGCGATCAACCTCTCGGCGAGCGTCACCGACGTCGTGCTCCTCCCCGGCGGCGAACGCGACCGGCGCATGGCCCGCGTCACCGCTCTGGGGCTACCGGTCCGCTCCCCCGCCTGGCTCGGGGCTCCCGTTCCGGAACCGGTCGACGCCCCGCCCCGGAACGGCGCACCGGCCGACATCCTGCCGCGCGGAGGAGTCATCGACCTCCCGGCCGTCGACCGCTGGTACGTGGGAGCCTCCTGGGCACGGCGGGCGGACTGCGGAATCGACGTCGTCGCCTTCGTCCTCGACGAGGAGGAGCAGGTCTCCTGCGACGGGGACTTCGTCTTCTACGGCGCCCCCGAAAGCCCTGACGGGGCCGTACGCCTCCTCTGCGACGGCCCGACCGAGCAGACCGTCGCCGTCGACCTCGGCACGCTCCCACCGGCCGCCCACAGGATCGCGGTCGCCGCCGCCATCGACGGCGGCCTCTCCTTCGGCGACGTCGGCGCCGTCCAGGTCACCCTCGCGTCGGGTGCCGACGCCACGTCCGCGGCCCAGGCCGCCCTCGACGCCGCCACCAGCGAACGCACCCTGCTGCTCGCCGAGATCTACCGGCGCGGCCCGATGTGGCGCTTCCGTGCCGTCGGGCAGGGCTACGACCACGGGCTGGAGGACCTGGCGCGCGGATACGGCGTCGACGTCGAGTGACCCCGCCCGGGCCGGGCGGGGTGCCGGGACCGGAGGGGAGGGCGAACAGCGCGGCCGGGGTGGTGGGGGCCGCCCGCCGTGGTCCTGCGCGCACCTCCGGCGGACCGTCGTCGGCGGGACGGTGGCGACGGGCGGCCCCGGGTGCCCGCTCCGGCCGTCCGCCGCCGGCACCGCACCGGTGGCGCCGCCCCGTGCCGCGGGTAGGGTCGGCCGGTATGACCGTCGCGCGTTCCGTCGCACTGTTCCTCGTCGCGGCCCTCTTCGAGATCGGCGGTGCGTGGCTCGTCTGGCAGGGCCTCCGCGGGCACCGGGGGTGGGTCTGGGTCGGCGCCGGCGTCGTCGCGCTCGGCCTGTACGGGGTGGTGGCGACCTGGCAGCACGAGGCCCACTTCGGCCGTGTCCTCGCCGCGTACGGCGGCGTCTTCGTCGCGGGGTCGATCGCCTGGGGCGTGGCAGTCGACGGCTACCGCCCCGACCGCCCCGACGTCATCGGCGCCCTGGTGTGCCTCGCCGGGATGGCCGTGATCATGTACGCGCCGCGCGGTCACTGACCCCGGCGCGCGGCGGGCCCCGGAAGCACGGGCCCCTCGCCCCGTCCCCGTCCCCGACCGGCCCCGGCGTACGACCGGCCCGGCATACGACCGGCCCCGGCGTACGACCGGCCCCGGCGCGCGCCGGACCCCGGGGTCGCGCCCCCGGGGTCCTTCCGCCCTCAGGCCCCCCTCAGGCCGCCCTCAGACGGGGACGCCGTACAGGACGAGGTTCTCGGCGTACACCCGCTCCTCCGGGTCGAACGCGCCCGCGCAGGTGACCAGTGCCAGCCGGGGGCTGCCCTCCGCCGAGAACAGGTCGCCGGGCAGCGCGCCCGCCCGGTAGGTGCGGCGCGCCACGATCCGGTACGTGTGGCGGCTGCCGTCGGCCGCCGCCACGTGCGCCAGCGCGCCGATCGGCAGCGAGTGCAGTGCCTCGAAGGGCCCCGGCCCCTCCTCCGCCGAGTCGAGGTGGCCGGCGAGCAGCAGGGTGCCGGCCGTCGCGCCCGGCCGTGCGCCCAGCGCCCACCAGCCGAGTCGCGACGGGGAGGCGGGCAGGTCCAGCACGCCGTCCTCGGTCCCGCCGACCGGGTCGACGGGCATGCGGGCGACGTGGCCCGGCACGGTGAGGGTGACCGGCGGGGAGTGGGCGGTCACGGCGGCCGGGGCCGCCGTGCCGGTGCCGTGGGGAACCCTGCCCGCGTCCGGCGGGGCGGACGGCGCCGCGACCGGGAGGAGGAGCGCCAGGGCCGCCGAGGCGGCGCCCGCGACCCCGGCCCAGACCGGCAGGCGGCCGGGGCCGGGTTCGGCGGTCAGCCCGAGGCGGCCGCCCACGGCGCGTCAGCGGAGGTCGTTGCGGCGGATGCGCCCGGCGGCCCAGAAGGCCGCGCCCGCGACGAGCATCCCGCCGACGGCCATGGCCGGTACCGCGAGGAACGCGGGCACGCCCTCGTCGGCGAGGGCGGCCTGGCCGCCGTTGCCGGCGTGGATGCTGTTCGGGACGTGCGCGGCGTCCTCGTGGCAGGTGCCGCCGCGGACCATGGACAGGTGGTGGGCGACGACCGGGCGCGCGGCCTTCGCGGCGGCCGTGACGGACGCCTCCCTGCCCTCGGCGATCTGGTGGTCGATCATGCGGAGGGTCTTGGTGTGCGCGGCGTCCTGGGCCTTCAGCCAGGCCGCGTCGTAGGCGCCGGTGCCGGCCTTGGCCATCACCGAGGCGAGGACGCGCTGCTGTTCGGGCGACGGGGCCGTGGGCAGGTCGACGCCCAGCTTGTCGGCGAGGGCGCGGGCCGCCGCGTCGAGCTTGGTGTGGTCGCGCACGAGGACGGCGCCGACCTTCTTCACACAAGCGGTGGTGGCGTTCTTCCCGGCGTCGCGGCCGGCGGCGATCTCGGTCAGGTTGCCCTGGTGGGCGGCGCGGAGGAAGGCGTGGTCGGTGGGGGGCGCGTCGGCGGCGAGCGCCGGAGCCGCGGCTATGCCGGAGAGGGTGAGGCAGGTGAGGGCCGTGGCGGCCCAGCGGTACGTACGCATGATGATGTCGTCGTCCGTTCGTGGGGGTCGGTTGCCGGCCGGCGCGGCGCGCCGGCCTCCGCTCCATCCGGCCACACCGCCCCGGCCGGCGCCATCGGCGGTACTGCGAACCGGTGCAGCCCTCACCCGGACGGCGGGCGCGCGGCCCCGCCCGTGGTGCGCCGGGGCGGGCCGTGCGGGAGGGAAGCCCCTCTCCGCTGCCCGGAGCGCCTGGCTTGGACTCGCCATCGCGGAGGACACTCCTTGTCACCTTACGGAGTCACGTGAGTACATGGAGTGGCGCGTGGGCGTGCTGTGGGGATGACGGGGGTGGTCGGCCGTGGTGAACGTCCAGGGCCCCGTACTGGGCCTGGTGGCCGCTCGGGAGGGGGGCCGCGAGGGGGCGCCCCGGGTGGGTCCCCCGCCGGCGCCGCACCCGCCCGGCCGGCCGGTGACGGGCGTGCGCCACGTCCGCGCCGCGCTCGCCGCGCTGACCGGGTCGGCCCGCCGCGAGCTGCTGACCTTCGACGATCCGGCGATCGGGCTGCGGCGGCCGGTCCCGGAGCAGTTCGCGGAGCTGCTGGAGGCGTGCGTGTGGACGGCCGCCGAGCGGGTGCGGACGGTCCGGCGGGTGGTGCCGCGCCACGCGCTGGGCCGGCTGGCGGCCGTCCGCCCGGGCGGGCCGGCACCGCCGGTGGTGCGGGCACGGCTAGTGGACGCGGTCCCGTTCGAGATGGTCGTGGTGGACCGGGTGGTCGCGGCGGTCCCGCTCGACCTGGAGCTGTTCCACGACGGGCTGCTGCTGGTCCGCGACCCGGTGGTCGTCCGGGCGCTGGTGCGGGCGCACCACGTGTGGTGGGACGCGGGCGAGGACGCCGACCTGGTCCGGCGGCGGAGCGCCGGGCCGCCGCCGCGGCTGCGCCCGGTGCTGGACGCGCTGGCGACCGGACTGACCGACGAGGCGGCCGCGGCCCGGCTGGGCGTGTCGACGCGCACGTACAGCAGGCGCGTGGGCGAGCTGCTGGCCGTACTGGGCACGACGAGCCGGTTCCGCGCCGGGGTGGAGGCGGCGCGGCGCGGCT
>JAAXOU010000188.1 GCA_012396115.1 Streptomyces somaliensis DSM 40738
GGGCCGCCGGGGCGCAGGACCGGTGGCCGCCCCGGCCGACGGGTGGGACACTGTGCGGGAGGCCGCACGGGCGACCACCGCCCGGCGGTTTCGGCTCCCTCCCCGCGGGGGACGAACGGTGAACGCCGCGGGCGACGAGGCCCGCTTCCCCTTCCGGACGGGCCGCGGGACGCCGCCGGCGCCCCCTCCGCCCCGTCCCCGGTGCGCCGCCCCGGCCGCGCCGCCCCACGGTGTCCGTATGGTGGAACGAGCTATCCGTTCAGTGGGAAACGTTTCATCATGTGAATCGCACGAGACTCCGGCGGAGGGCCAACGTCGTCCCTTCGGCATCCACACATGCCACGACGACGACGGGAGAGCCGATGCGCGCCGACGCCTGGTCGCCCACGGACAGCCGCCCCGCTGCCCAGGGGATGTACGACCCCCGCCACGAACACGACGCCTGCGGCGTCGGACTGGTGGCCACCCTCACCGGTGTCCCCGGCCACGAGCTGCTCCGGCAGGCGCTGACCGTGCTGCGCAACCTGGAGCACCGCGGCGCGACCGGCTCCGAACCCGACTCCGGGGACGGCGCGGGCATCCTCATCCAGGTCCCGGACGCGTTCCTGCGCGAGGTCGCGGGGTTCCCGCTGCCCGAGGCCGGCGCCTACGCCGTCGGCACCGCCTTCCTGCCCGAGGGCGCCGCGGACGAGGCCGTCCCGCGCGTCGAGGCGCTCGCCGGCGAGGAGGGCCTCACCGTCCTCGGCTGGCGCGAGGTCCCCGTCGTCCCGGACCTGCTGGGGGCCGCCGCCCGCGCCACCATGCCGGTCCTCCGCCAGCTGTTCCTCGCCGACGGCGGCGGCCGCACCGGCATCGACCTGGACCGCAGGGCCTTCGTGCTGCGCAAGCGCGCCGAGCGGGAGCTGGGCGTCTACTTCGCGTCGCTGTCCGCCCGCACCCTGGTCTACAAGGGCATGCTCACCACCGGGCAGCTGGAGCCGTTCTTCCCGGACCTGTCCGACCGCCGCGTCGCCAGCGCGCTCGCCCTGGTCCACTCCCGCTTCTCCACCAACACCTTCCCGAGCTGGCCGCTCGCCCACCCGTACCGCTTCATCGCCCACAACGGCGAGATCAACACCGTCAAGGGCAACCGCAACTGGATGCGCGCCCGCGAGTCCCAGCTCGCCTCCGGCCTCTTCGGCGACGGGGCCCTGGAACGCGTCCTCCCCGTCTGCACCCCGGACGCCTCCGACTCCGCCTCCTTCGACGAGGTCCTGGAGCTGCTCCACCTCGGCGGCCGCTCCCTGCCCCACGCGGTGCTGATGATGGTCCCCGAGGCGTGGGAGAACCACACCGCCATGGACCCCGCCCGGCGCGCCTTCTACCGGTACCACTCCACGATGATGGAGCCCTGGGACGGCCCCGCCTGCATCACCTTCACCGACGGCACCCGGATCGGCGCCGTCCTGGACCGCAACGGCCTGCGCCCCGGCCGCTACTGGGTCACCGACGACGGCCTCGTCGTCCTCTCCTCCGAGGTCGGCGTCCTCGACGTCGAGCCCGGCCGGGTCGTCCGCAAGGGCCGCCTCCAGCCCGGGAGGATGTTCCTCGTCGACACCGCGGAGCACCGCATCGTCGAGGACGACGAGATCAAGGCGCAGCTCGCCGCCGAGCACCCGTACCAGGAGTGGCTGGACGGCGGGATCGTCGAGCTGGACGACCTGCCCGAACGCGAGCACGTCGTCCACACCCACGCCTCGGTCACCCGCCGCCAGCAGACCTTCGGCTACACCGAGGAGGAGCTGCGCCTCATCCTCGCGCCGATGGCCCGCACCGGCGCCGAGCCCATCGGCTCCATGGGCACCGACTCGCCCATCGCCGCGCTCTCCGAGCGCCCGCGCCTGCTGTTCGACTACTTCACCCAGCTGTTCGCGCAGGTCACCAACCCGCCGCTGGACGCCATCCGCGAGGAGCTCGTCACCTCGCTCGTCTCCTCGCTCGGCCCGCAGGGCAACCTGCTGGAGCCGACCGCGGCGTCCTGCCGCAGCGTCACCCTGCCGTTCCCGGTGATCGACAACGACGAGCTGGCCAAGCTCGTCCACGCCAACGCCGACGGCGACATGCCCGGCACGGCCGCCGTCACCCTCTCCGGCCTGTACCGGGTCTCCGGCGGCGGCGACGCGCTGGCCGCCCGCCTCCGGGAGATCTGCGCCGAGGCCGACACCGCCATCGACGGCGGCGCCCGCCTGGTCGTCCTGTCCGACCGCCACTCCGACGCCGAGCACGCCCCGATCCCGTCGCTGCTGCTCACCTCGGCCGTCCACCACCACCTCATCCGCACCAGGCAGCGCACCCGGGTGGGCCTGCTGGTCGAGGCGGGCGACGTCCGCGAGGTCCACCACGTCGCGCTGCTCATCGGCTACGGCGCCGCCGCCGTCAACCCGTACCTCGCCATGGAGTCCGTCGAGGACCTCGTCCGCGCCGGCACGTTCATCGAGGGCGTCGAACCCGGGCAGGCCATCCGCAACCTGATCCACGCCCTCGGCAAGGGCGTGCTGAAGGTCATGTCGAAGATGGGCGTCTCCACCGTCGCCTCCTACCGCGGCGCGCAGATCTTCGAGGCGATCGGCCTGGACCGGGACCTCGTCGACACGTACTTCGACGGCACCCCCAGCCGGATCGGCGGCGTCGGCCTCGACGTCATCGCCGCGGAGGTCGCCGCCCGCCACACCAGGGCGTACCCGCCCGGCGGCGTCGCACCGGCCCACCGCGCCCTGGAGATCGGAGGCGAGTACCAGTGGCGCCGCGAGGGCGAACCGCACCTGTTCGACCCCGAGACGGTCTTCCGCCTCCAGCACGCCACGCGCTCCGGGCGCTACGACATCTTCAAGAAGTACACCGAGCGGGTCGACGAACGGTCCGAGCGGCTGATGACGCTGCGCGGCCTGTTCGACTTCGCCCCCGACCGGCCCCCGATCCCGGTCGAGGAGGTCGAGCCGGTCAGCGAGATCGTCAAGCGGTTCTCCACCGGCGCCATGTCGTACGGCTCCATCTCCCGGGAGGCGCACGAGACCCTCGCCGTCGCCATGAACGAGCTGGGCGCCAAGTCCAACACCGGCGAGGGCGGCGAGGACCCCGAACGCCTCCACGACCCGGCCCGCCGCTCGGCGATCAAGCAGGTCGCCTCCGGCCGCTTCGGCGTCACCAGCGAGTACCTCGTCAACGCCGACGACATCCAGATCAAGATGGCCCAGGGCGCCAAGCCCGGCGAGGGCGGCCAGCTGCCCGGGCACAAGGTGTACCCGTGGATCGCCAGGACCCGCCACTCCACGCCCGGCGTCGGCCTGATCTCCCCGCCGCCGCACCACGACATCTACTCCATCGAGGACCTGGCGCAGCTCGTCCACGACCTGAAGAACGCCAACCCGGCAGCCCGCATCCACGTGAAGCTGGTCTCCGAGGTCGGCGTCGGCACGGTCGCCGCCGGCGTGGCCAAGGCCCACGCGGACGTCGTCCTCGTCTCCGGCCACGACGGCGGCACGGGCGCCTCCCCGCTCACCTCGCTGAAGCACGCGGGCGGCCCCTGGGAACTCGGCCTCGCCGAGACCCAGCAGACCCTGCTGCTCAACGGGTTGCGCGACCGGATCGTCGTCCAGACCGACGGCCAGCTGAAGACCGGCCGCGACGTGGTCGTCGCCGCGCTCCTCGGCGCCGAGGAGTTCGGCTTCGCCACCGCGCCGCTCGTCGTCTCCGGCTGCGTCATGATGCGCGTCTGCCACCTGGACACCTGCCCGGTCGGCATCGCCACGCAGAACCCCGTCCTGCGGGAACGCTTCTCCGGCAGGCCCGAGTTCGTCGTGAACTTCTTCGAGTTCATCGCCGAGGAGGTCCGCGAACTCCTCGCCGAACTGGGCTTCCGCACCCTGGAGGAGGCCGTCGGCCACGCCGAGGTCCTCGACACCACCCGCGCCGTGGCCCACTGGAAGGCCCGCGGCCTCGACCTGACCCCGCTGCTCCACGTCCCCGAACTGCCCGAGGGCGCCGTACGCCACCGGGCCGTCCCGCAGGACCACGGCCTGGAGAAGGCCCTGGACAACCAGCTCATCGAACTGGCCGCCGACGCGCTCGGCGCCCCCAGCGCCGAGGAGGCCCGCCCGGTCCGCGCCCGGCTCGCCGTCCGCAACATCAACCGCACGGTCGGCACCATGCTCGGCCACGAGGTGACCAGGCGGTTCGGCGGCGCGGGCCTGCCCGACGACACGATCGACATCACCTTCACCGGCTCCGCCGGCCAGTCGTTCGGCGCGTTCGTGCCGCGCGGCGTGACCCTCCGCCTGGAGGGGGACGCCAACGACTACGTCGGCAAGGGCCTGTCCGGCGGCCGGATCGTCGTCCGCCCCGACCGGGCCGCCGACCACCTGGCCGAGTACTCGACCATCGCCGGCAACACCATCGCGTACGGCGCGACCGGCGGCGAGATCTTCCTGCGCGGCCGCACCGGCGAACGCTTCTGCGTCCGCAACTCCGGCGCCCTGGTGGTCTCCGAAGGCGTCGGCGACCACGGCTGCGAGTACATGACCGGCGGCCGGGCCGTCGTCCTCGGCGAGACCGGGCGGAACTTCGCGGCCGGCATGTCCGGCGGCGTCGCGTACGTCGTCGACCTCGACCCGGCCGACGTCAACCCCGGCAACCTGACGGCCGTCGAACCCCTCGACGAGGCCGACGAGGCGTGGCTGCACGACGTGGTGCGCCGCCACCGGGAGGAGACCGGGTCCACCGTCGCCGGAAGGCTCCTCGCCGACTGGCCCGCCGCCGCGGGCCGCTTCAGCAAGATCACCCCGACCGCGTACAAGGCGGTGCTCGCCGCCAGGGACGCCGCCGAGCGGGCCGGCCTCTCCGAGACCGAGACCACCGAGAAGATGATGGAGGCGGCGACCCATGGCTGACCCCAAGGGCTTCCTGACCACCGGGCGCGAGGAAGCACGCACCCGCCCGGTGGGCGAACGCGTCAGGGACTGGAACGAGGTCCACGTCCCCGGCTCCCTCCTGCCGGTCATCAGCAGGCAGGCGTCGCGGTGCATGGACTGCGGCATCCCGTTCTGCCACAACGGCTGCCCCCTCGGGAACCTCGTCCCCGAGTGGAACGACCTCGTCTACCGCGGGGACTGGGCCGCCGCCTACGAGCGGCTGCACGCCACCAACAACTTCCCGGAGTTCACCGGGAGGCTGTGCCCCGCCCCGTGCGAGGCGGCGTGCGTCCTTGGCATCGACCAGCCGCCCGTCACCATCAAGAACGTCGAGGTCACGATCATCGACAAGGCGTGGGAGGCCGGCCGCGTCACCCCGCAGCCCCCCGAGCGCCTCTCCGGCAGGACCGTCGCCGTCGTCGGCTCCGGCCCGGCCGGCCTCGCCGCCGCCCAGCAGCTCACCCGCGCCGGCCACACGGTCGTCGTGTACGAGCGCGCCGACCGCGTCGGCGGCCTGCTCCGGTACGGCATCCCCGAGTTCAAGATGGAGAAGCGGCACATCAACCGGCGCGTCGAGCAGATGCGCGCCGAGGGCACCCGCTTCCGCACCGGCATCGAGGTCGGCCGCGACCTGACCGCCGGCGACCTGCGCAGGCGCTACGACGCCGTCGTCGTCGCGGCCGGCGCCACCACCCCCCGCGACCTGTCCGTCCCCGGCCGCGACCTCAAGGGCGTCCACCAGGCCATGGAGTACCTGCCCCTCGCCAACAAGGTGCAGGAGGGCGACTTCGTCACCCCGCCGATCACCGCCGAGGGCAAGCACGTCGTCGTCATCGGCGGCGGCGACACCGGCGCGGACTGCGTGGGCACCGCACACCGCCAGGGCGCCCTGTCCGTCACCCAGCTGGAGATCATGCCCAGGCCCGGGGAGCGGCGGGCGCCGCACCAGCCGTGGCCGACGTTCCCGATGCTGTACAAGGTCACCTCGGCCCACGAGGAGGGCGGCGAGCGGGTCTACTCCGTCTCCACCACCCGCTTCGAGGGCGACGCGGACGGCAACGTCCGGTGGCTGCACCTGGTCGAGGTGGAGTTCGCCGACGGCAAGCCGGCGCCCAAGCCCGGCACCGAGCGCAGGATCCCCGCCCAGCTGGTCACCCTCGCCATGGGCTTCACCGGCACCGACACCGGCAACGGACTGGTCGAGCAGTTCGGCCTGGAACTCGACGGGCGCGGCAACATCGCCCGCGGCGCCGACTTCCAGACCAACGTGCCGGGCGTCTTCGCCGCCGGCGACGCCGGCCGCGGCCAGTCGCTCATCGTCTGGGCCATCGCCGAGGGCCGCTCCGCCGCCCGCGGAGTGGACCGGTACCTGGCCGGGGCCGGCGACCTGCCGGCCCCGATCCGCCCGACCGACCGCGCGCTGACGACCTGACGGCCCGACCGCCGCCGTCCCCGTAAGCCCGGCGCCCGCCCACGTCCCCGACCGGACCCGGGCGGGCGCCGCACCACGCGGCGGCACCCCGGCGTGGCGTACCGTGCGGTGGGCACACCGCACGTCACACGGGGTGCCGCGCACGGCGGGCACCCGGGGGGAGCACGCATGGCCATCGACCTCCGCAAGATCGAGCAGACCGCGCCCGCGCTGGTCGACCTCTACAAGCGCGCGGGCACCTCCCTGCGCAAACACGGCCTGGAGGGGCAGCGGGCGGCGGTCTACCTGGTCGTCGACCACTCCGGCTCCATGCGCCCCTACTACCGGGACGGCAGCGTCCAGGCCCTGGCGGACCGGGTGCTGGGGCTCGCCGCGCACCTGGACGACGACGGGCGCGTCCCGGTCGTCTTCTTCTCCACCGGCGTGGACGCCGTCGCCGACATCGAACTCGCCGGCCACCGGGGGCGGATCGGCCGGATCGCGGCGGGCCTTGGCCACATGGGCCGGACCAACTACCACGTCGCCATGGACGCCGTCATCGACCACTACCTGGACAGCGGCGCCACCGCCCCGGCGCTCGTCGTCTTCCAGACCGACGGCGGGCCCGCCAACCGGGCGCTCACGGAGAAGTACGTCTGCAAGGCGGCCCGGCTGCCGGTGTTCTGGCGGTTCGTGGGCTTCGGCGACCCCCGCAGCAGCCAGTTCGACTTCCTGCGCCGCCTCGACGAACTGCCCGTGCCGCAGCGGCGGCCCGTCGACAACACCGGCTTCTTCCACGCCGGGACGCAACCGCTCCGGGTCCCCGACGACGTCCTGTACGACCGGCTGGTGGAGGAGTTCCCGTCCTGGCTCGCGGCCGCACGCGCCCGCGGCATCGCTCCCGGGACGGCCCCGGCGGCGGCCCCGGCGGCGCCGAACGGCAGCCTGGTCCCATGAGTTCCCTCGTGAGACACGTGACCGTCGACTGCGCCGACGCCTACGCACTGGCCTCCTTCTGGTCCGCCGTCCTCGAAGCGCCCCTCGCCGACGACGACCACCCCGGCGACCCCGAGGCCACCGTACGGGCGCCGGGCGTCGACCTGCTGTTCGTGACCGTCCCGGAGGGGAAGGCCGGGAAGAACCGCGTCCACCTCGACCTCCAGCCGCGGGACCGCACCCGCGACGAGGAGGTCGAACGGCTCCTCGCCCTCGGCGCGAGGCTCGTCTCCGACCGGCGCCGCCCGGACGGCACGGGCTGGGCGGTCCTCGCCGACATCGAGGGCAACGAGTTCTGCGTCGAACGCAGCGCCGCCGAACGCGCGGCCTGACCCGGGGCGGCGCCCCCGGCACGCCCCGTACCGGCGGGTCGCCGCCCGGTCCGGGGCGCCACGTCGGCGCGGGGGGGCCGGGACACCGGGCAGATGCCGGGGCCGCCGTTCTCGTACAGCACCACGCGTCCGTCGCCCGAGGCGATGGCGGGCCGTATGTCCTCGGTCTCCCGCACCCCGATGAGTACTGTGGGCGCCGGGAGGCCGCCGAGGCCGACCGGCGGCCGTCAGCGCCGGCGCGGCGTCGTCGACTCCAGGCGCCGCCGCGCCGCCCCGTCCCGTACGTGCTCCACGGCGGCCAGCGCCACCGCGTACGCCGGTCCGTCCGGGTCCGCCGTCGTCAGCAGCGCCTCCAGCGTCTCCACCGCCCGCTCGTCCTGCCGTACGGCCAGCCCCCGCGCCGCCTCCGCGGCGACCACCGGGTCCGGCGAGCGGTCCTCCAGCCGGGCGGCCAGCGCGCCCCGCACGGTGGGGGAGTCGTCCGGGGAGGACGCCAGGGCGCGCACCGCCGCCGCGCGCACCGCCGCGTCCCCGTCGCGGGCCAGCGCGACCAGCGCGGCCACCCCCTCCCGGTGCCCCGCCGGAAGGAGCCCGGTCACGGCCGCGGCCACCCCGCGCCGCACCCGCGCGTCGGGGTGGACGGCGTGCCGCAGCACGTCCGGCAGCACCGACGCGTCGCCCCGGGCC
>JAAXOU010000189.1 GCA_012396115.1 Streptomyces somaliensis DSM 40738
GACCGGGGGCGGTGGGACGCGGACGGCCGCGGCGGGCGCGGAGGCGCGCTCCGGCCAGGGCGCGAGGGGGCGCGTGAACGGCCGGGTGGGGTCCATGGGGCCGACCGGTCCGGCGCCGCGCTCCGGGAGCAGCGGGACGAGCGCCTCGTACACCTCCTGCGCGCCGGAGGGCCGGTGGGCGGGGTCCTTGGCGAGGAGCCGCTGCACCAGGGCTTCCAGTGCCTCGGGGACGTCGGGGCGGAGCTGCCGGACGGGCTGCGGGGGCTCGTACAGGTGGCGGTGGAGGACGCCGAGGGCGGTGGAGCCGGCGAACGGCACCTGCCCGCTGAGCAGTTCGTGGAGGACGACGCCGAGCGCGTACAGGTCGGTGTACGGGCCGACGGCGCCGCCCATGGCCTGCTCAGGGGCCATGTAGGCGGGGCTGCCGATGGGCGAGCCGGTGTGCGTGAGGCGCGTGGTGTCGGTGTCGAGGACGGACGCGACGCCCAGGTCGAGGACGGTGATCGTGCCGTCGGGCCTCACCATCACGTTGCGCGGCTTGAGGTCGCGGTGGACGATCGGCACGGCGTGGACGGCGGCGAGCACGGCGCACGTCTGGGCCGCGACGGCGACGGCCCACCGCCAGGGGTAGGGCTGGTGCCCGGCGAGGTGGTCGGAGAGGTCGGCCCCCTCGACGTACTGCATGACCAGGTACAGGTCGCCGCCGTCCTCGCCCGCGTCGTGCACGGTGACCAGGCCGGGGTGGGCGACCTGGGCGGTGACCCGGCACTCCCGGACGAAGCGGCGGCGCATGTCCTCCGCGAGGGTGGCGGCGGCCATGTGGTCGGGGCGCAGCAGCTTGACGGCGACGCGCCGGTCGAGCCGGCGGTCGTACGCCGTCCAGACCTGCCCCATGCCGCCCTGGCCGATGACCGCGGCCAGTTCGTACCGGCCGGTGATGACCCGCCCGTTCACCGGCCGCCGTCCTCCCGCCGCAGGAGGTCGCTGAGTTCGTCCAGTTCGGCGCGGACCCGGTCGATGCGGGGCGCGGCGGACTCCTCGGCCCGGGGCGCGGCCGGCGGCTGCGCCGGGAGCCGGGGCGGGACCGGGGTGCCCGGCACGGCGGGCGGCTGCGGCCGGCCGTACGGCGGCACCGCCGCGGGGGGCGCCCCCGGGTACGTCGCGCCCTGCGGCGGGTACCCGTAGCAGCCCGCGGCGGGGAAGGTCGTCGCGTAGGGCGAGGGGGCCGCGGCGGAGGCGGGCAGGTCGTGGTGGCGGATGTCGGCGTAGAGGAAGTACCCGGTGAACAGCGCGGCGTTCAGCAGGAGGCCCGCCACCCCGAGGCTGGACCGCCCGCTGTCCGTGTCGTCCGCGGTGAGGACCATGCAGGTGACCGTGAGGAGCACGGAGAGGCCGAACAGCCACCAGTCGCGGGGCCGCCGCGTCACCAGGGCGAGCCTCAGGGTGGCCGCCCCCGTGAGGAAGCCCAGGCTGAGCAGCGGCAGCACGGCGAACAGGACGCGGAGCACGACGACGTGGATCGGCGTACGACGCTGCGGTGGCACGGGGCCGGGGCCGGGGCCGTACATGGCTCCTCCAGGGGGCCGGGGGGAGGGCGTTCGACAGGGGACGAGCGTATACAGCGACACGGGCGGCGGTCGCACGGTTGCACGGATCGGCCGTGCGGTTGCTCACGTCCGCGGGGCGCCCGGCCCGCAGGAGCCGGGGCCCGGGGCCGGGTCCCCCTCAGGGCAGCGGCTCGCCCGGGCAGCCGTTCAGGACGCGGCGCATCGCGTCCCGCTCGGCGGCGGTGACCCACACCCCGTACTTCCGCTTCACCGCCACCTGCCGCGCCACGTACCGGCAGCGGAACGCCTTCGACGGCGGCAGCCAGGTCGCCGCGTCCCCGTCGCCCTTGCGGCGGTTGGCCGACGAGTCGACGGCGAGCAGGTTCAGCGGGTCGTTGGCGAAGCGCAGGCGCTTGGCCGCGTCCCACCGGTGGGCGCCCTTCTGCCAGGCGTCGGACAGGGCCACCACGTGGTCCACGTCGACCTTGCCGTCACCGCGCCGGAACTCGATCCGCCGCCCCGTGTACGGGTCCCGCTCGATGACGCCCCGCGCCACCTTGCACCGGTCGCCGTCCTTGAGGCGCACACCGGTGGCGTCCCGTGCGAGGACGTCCTCGCGGGTCCCGCAGCCGTTGCCGTCCGTGTCCGCCCAGGGGCGGCCGAACTCCTCCCGGTCGTACCCGGTCCTGGGCGCCCGGCCCTTGACGGTGAGCGCGTCGACGGCGGCGAGCGCGCTCCCGGCGCCCGCGCCGGTGCCCGCGCCCCCCTCCCCGTCCGCCGTGCACCCGGACAGCGCGAGGACGGCGGCCGCCAGCGCGGCGGCGAGGGGGCGGCGGGCGGCGCGGGCTGCGGTCGGCATGGTCGGGATCCTAGAGGGCCGCCCCTCCCGTACGGGAGGGCTCCCCGCGTACGGGAGGACTCCCCCGCCCCGCGCCCCGTCCGCCGCTAGGAGCCGAGGACCGTCGTGAGGAACTCGCCCGTCCACGCCAGCAGGTCGCGCCCCACCACCGGCTTGCCGCCGATCGTGCCCGTCGTCGGGCGGGGCACCAGGATCTGGCGGGCCGGGGCCTTGATCACCGTGCGCGGGTACAGCCGCTTCAGGCGCAGCTCCTGCGACTCGCGCAGCTCGACCGGCGCGAAGCGGACGTTGTTGCCCTGGAGGACGATCTCGCCGACCCCGCAGGCGCGTGCCAGCATCCGCAGGCCCGCCACGAGGAGCAGGTTCTCGACCGGCTCGGGCAGCTTGCCGTAACGGTCGGTCAGCTCCTCGCGCACGGCCCTGACGTCCTCCTCCGAGTTGGCGGAGGCGATGGCCCGGTACGCCTGGAGGCGCAGCCGCTCGCCGGGCGCGTAGTCGTGCGGGACGTGCGCGTCGACCGGCAGCTCGATCTTGACCTCCAGCGGCGGCTCCTCCTGCGCGCCGCCCTCCATGGACGCCCGGTAGTCCGCGACGGCCTCGCCGACCATCCGCACGTACAGGTCGAAGCCGACGCCCGCGATGTGGCCGGACTGCTCGCCGCCCAGCAGGTTGCCCGCGCCGCGGATCTCCAGGTCCTTCATGGCGACGTACATGCCGGCGCCCATCTCGGTGTGCTGGGCGATCGTCGCGAGGCGCTCGTGCGCGGTCTCGGTGAGCGGCTTCTCCGGCGGGTACAGGAAGTACGCGTACCCGCGTTCGCGGCCCCGGCCGACCCGGCCGCGCAACTGGTGCAGCTGGGAGAGGCCGAAGTTGTCGCCGCGCTCCACGATCAGCGTGTTGGCGTTGGAGATGTCGATGCCCGACTCGACGATCGTCGTCGACACGAGCACGTCGAACTTCTTCTCCCAGAAGTCCACGACGACCCGCTCCAGCGCCTGCTCCGACATCTGGCCGTGCGCCGTCGCGATCCGCGCCTCGGGCACGATCTCGCGGAGCCGGGCGGCGGCCCGGTCGATGGACTCGACCCGGTTGTGGATGTAGAACACCTGGCCCTCGCGGAGCAGCTCGCGGCGGATCGCGGCGCCGATCTGCTTCTCCTCGTACGGGCCGACGAAGGTGAGGACCGGGTGCCGCTCCTCGGGCGGGGTGGTGATGGTCGACATCTCGCGGATGCCGGTGACGGCCATCTCCAGGGTGCGCGGGATGGGCGTCGCGGACATCGTCAGCACGTCGACGTTGGCGCGGAGCTTCTTCAGCTGCTCCTTGTGCTCGACGCCGAACCGCTGCTCCTCGTCGACGACGACCAGGCCCAGGTCCTTGAACCTCGTCTCGGACGAGAACAGCCGGTGCGTGCCGATGACCACGTCGACGGAGCCGTCCCGCAGCCCCTCCAGCGTCGCCTTCGCCTCCGCGTCCGACTGGAACCGCGACAGCGCCCGCACCACCACGGGGAACTGCGCGTACCGCTCCGAGAACGTGCCGAAGTGCTGCTGCACGAGCAGCGTCGTCGGTACGAGCACGGCGACCTGCTTGCCGTCCTGCACCGCCTTGAAGGCGGCCCGCACGGCGATCTCCGTCTTGCCGTAGCCGACGTCGCCGCAGACCAGCCGGTCCATCGGGACCGACTTCTCCATGTCCTCCTTCACCTCGGCGATCGTGGAGAGCTGGTCGGGCGTCTCCGCGTAGGGGAAGGCGTCCTCCAGCTCCCGCTGCCACGGCGTGTCCGGGCCGAAGGCGTGGCCGGGCGCCGCCATCCGCGCCGAGTAGAGCCTGATCAGGTCGGCGGCGATCTCCTTGACGGCCTTCTTCGCGCGCGCCTTGGTCTTGGTCCAGTCGGCGCCGCCGAGCCGGTGCAGGGTGGGGGCCTCGCCGCCGACGTACTTGGTGACCTGCTCCAGCTGGTCGGTCGGGATGTACAGCCGGTCGCCGGGCTGGCCGCGCTTGGCGGGCGCGTACTCGACGAGCAGGTACTCGCGGGTGGCGCCCTGCACGGTGCGCTGCACCATCTCGATGTACCGGCCGACGCCGTGCTGCTCGTGGACGATGTAGTCGCCCGCCTCCAGGGTGAGCGGGTCGATCGTCTTGCGGCGGCGCGTCGGCATCCGGCGGCCGTCCCTGCCGGCGGCCCGCTGCCCCGTCAGGTCGGTCTCCGTCAGCACCGCGAGCCTCAGGCCCTCGTCGACGAAGCCGTGCTCGATCGACCCGCACGCCACGTGCACCACGGACGGGGCGATCTCCGCCAGGTCCCCGGCGAGGCGGGCCGCGACGCCCTCGCCGCCCAGCACCTCGACCGTGCGGGCCGCCGGGCCGTGCGCCTCGGTCACGAAGACGGCGCGCCAGCCGTCCGCGAGCCAGCCCTTGGTGTCGGCCAGCGCGCGGGCCGTGTCGCCCCGGTACGCCTCCGGGGCGCGCATGCCCAGCTGGACCGTGTCGGCCTCCAGCTCGGCGTCGGGCGCGAACGGCGACACCGTCCACCAGGCCACGCCCAGCTCGCGCGCCCGGTCCCGGACGTCCGCGACGGACCACAGGGACGCGGCGCCCACGTCGATCGGCGCCTCCCCGCCGCCGGCCGTGGCCGCCCAGGACGCCTGGAGGAACTCCTGCGAGGTCGCCACCAGGTCGGCGGCCCGCGTCCGCACCCGCTCCGGGTCGCAGACCACGGCCATGGAGCCCTTCGGCAGCACGTCCAGCAGCAGCTCCATGTCGTCGACGAGGACCGGGGCGAGGGACTCCATGCCCTCCACGGCGATCCCCTCGGCGATCTTGCCGAGCAGCTCGCCCAGCTCCGGGTGGGCCTCGGCGAGCGCGGCGGCCCGCCGCCTGACCTGCTCGGTGAGCAGCAGCTCCCGGCATGGCGGCGCCCACAGCCCGTGCTCGGCGACCTCCAGGGACCGCTGGTCGGCGACCTTGAAGTAGCGGATCTCCTCGACGTCGTCGCCCCAGAACTCGACGCGCACGGGGTGCTCCTCGGTCGGCGGGAACACGTCGAGGATGCCTCCGCGCACGGCGAACTCGCCGCGCTTCTCCACCAGCTCCACCCGCTGGTACGCGGCGGCCGCCAGGCCCTCGACGACCGCGCCCAGGTCGGCGCTCCGCCCGGTCCGCAGGCAGACCGGCTCCAGGTCGCCGAGGCCCTTGACCTGCGGCTGGAGCACGGAGCGGATCGGTGCGACGACCACCTGCACGGGGCCCGCCGCGGGGTCGTCCGGCGACGGGTGCGCGAGGCGGCGCAGCACGGCGAGGCGCCGCCCGACGGTGTCGCTGCGCGGGGACAGCCGCTCGTGCGGCAGGGTCTCCCAGGCCGGGTACTCCACGACGCGGTCGGGGTCGAGGAGGCTGCGCAGCGCGGCTGCCAGGTCCTCGGCCTCCCGGCCGGTCGCGGTCACCGCCAGCACGGGCCGGCCGGCGTCCCTGGCCAGCGCCGCCACCGCGAAGGGGCGCGCCGCCGGGGGGCCGACCAGGTCGACGTGGGCCCGGTTCCCGTCGGCGGCCGCCTCGACGGCTTCGGCGAGGGCGGGGTCCTTGACGACGGCGTCGAGCAGACCGTGCAGGCTCATGGGGCTTTCCGTCCCTGGATCGTGGGGGGGGTGGGCTGGGCGGGGATGGGGCGGGCAACGCGAAATACCCGACGCGAAGTACGGGCCGGGGTCCTTTCAGCCTACGCCCGCGAACGGGCGGACGCGTTACGAGCCGGACCCACCCGCCGGCGACCGCCCGAGCGGACGGACCGGGGAGCGGGGGGCGGGGGCGGGGTACGGCGGGGCGGGGGGTACGGCGGGGTGGGGGGGTGGCGGGCGCGGCGGCCGGCCCCGGTGGAGAGGGCACTGGGCGAGGCGCTGGCGCGGACGACCTCGTCGCCGGGCCGGTCCTTCCGCCGGAGGGGCGTCATCCTCGCGGACCTGGCGGCCGTCGGCGTGCGGCGGTGTGATCCGGAGCAGGCCGTGGCGTACGGCGGGGAAGCCGTCGCGCTGGCCGAAGCCTCATCTTCCGGGTACGTCGCACGTAGACTCCAAGACCTGTGCGACGAGTTGGCCCCCCTCGGCCGCGACCCGCGCGTGGCCGAGCTGAGGGGGCGGATCGTCGCTTTGGACACGCCGTGACGAGAGGGTGGGCCATGTCGCAGACCGAGGGTGCACGACTCTTCCGGGAAGCCTGGATCGCGGGTGTGCGCCGGCACTTCCCCGGTGAGCCGAAGCCCGGATACGTGACCCCGTGGGACGACACCCCGCGGTGGGAGCGGGAGGCCGCGGGTGCCGTGTACGCGCAGGTGCGCCAGTTCGTCGAGGTCAGCGGCGGTACCACCGCGCGGCTCTCCCGCGAGCAGAAGGGCCGGTTCGTCGCGACCTGCTGGACGGCCCAGATGTACAAGCACTTCGAGGACCCGAAGCCCGGCTACGTGGCCGACTGGCCGGACCTGCCCACCTGGCAGCAGGAGACCGACGCGGACGTCTTCGAGGCGGTCGAGGGGTCGCTGGGCTGACTCCCGGCCGCCCGGAGTCCACCCGGCCCTTCCACGACTCCCCGTACGGGCCGGGCTCTCCCGAGCCCCCGAGCCCCCGGTCGCAGCGGGGCCCCGGCGCGGCGCCCTTCGGCGCGCCGGGGCCCGCGTCGGCCGCTACAGCAGGCCGTCCCACATCTGTTCCAGGAGGACCGACCACCAGCTCTCCGGGGAGGCCAGGGCCGCCGGGTCGAGCATCGCCAGCTGCGCCTGGAAGTCGACCGTCCAACGGCCCGCCTGCTCCGGCGTCAGGCCGAAGCGCAGCCGCCACATGCGGCCCAGCAGCGCCAGGCAGCGGATGAACTCCGGCAGCCCCGTGTTCACGAACTGCGGGGCCACCGGCCGGCCGCCCGGACCGGCCTCGACCGGCACCGCGACGATGTGCGCCGTGCCGTACTGGACGCACACCGCCCGGCCGAAGTCCGAGCCGAGCACCAGGTACGAACCCGCGTCCGACGCCGGCTGCACCTGGCGCTGCGCGGCCAGCTCCGCCAGCGTCGGGACGACCGGCTGGGCCGGCTGGGCCCAGAAGAACGGCCCGAAGTCCGCGGGCAGGCCCGCCCACACGAGGGTGCGCGCCACC
This sequence comes from Streptomyces somaliensis DSM 40738, assembly GCA_012396115.1. GTDB lineage: Bacteria > Actinomycetota > Actinomycetes > Streptomycetales > Streptomycetaceae > Streptomyces > Streptomyces somaliensis. The sequence goes on from JAAXOU010000189.1 coordinate 7,548, forward strand.
AGTTCCGGCACGCCCTGGCGGGACACGGCCCGCTGGTCGAACCGGCAGATGCCGTGCGGCCCGAACGCGCCCGCCAGTTCCTGCGCGACGCCCTCCGGCGGGATCGGCGGGGCGGGCGGCACCTGCGGCAGCGGGGCGCGCACCGGCGCGGGGCGCGCGGGTCCGTCCGCCACCTGGTGCAGTTCGCCCTGGTGGGCGACGAGCTGCCGCATGCCCTGCTGGCGGCTGGCGTGGTCGCGCCCGTACGGGGCGATCGACGTGATCCGCGCCTGCGGCCAGGTCTCCCGGATCATCCGGGCGCAGTAGCCGCCGGGCAGCTCGCAGGACGCGAGTTCCGTGTGCAGCTCCAGCACCTGCTGCGGCGGCACGTTCATGGCGCGCAGCTCGTGCAGGATCTGCCACTCGGGGTGCGGCGTGCCCGGCGCGGAACGGCGGATGATCTGCGCCTCCGAGCCGTCCGGAGCCCGGTAGCGCAGGACGACCTGGTAGCCGGGGCCGACCGTGGGCAGGCCGGCCGGCTGCGGGTGCCCGTACGCGGGCGCACCGGGCGGCGGTACGGCTCCGGGCGCACCGGGCGGGCCGGGGGGCGGCGGCGGGCCGCCGGGACCCGGGTGGGCGAGCATCGTCTGCGCCGTGTCCACGCCGCCGGGCGGCCAGGGCGGCCACCAGCTCACTGCGGTTCATGTTGTTACTCCCGTGTTCTTCTTGCCTGTGAGGCGTGAGATCGAAGCCGATGCTGCCAGGGCCCTAGGACAGTGCTCGGACCCGGGTCTGCCG
>JAAXOU010000019.1 GCA_012396115.1 Streptomyces somaliensis DSM 40738
CCCCCGGTCCACAGCATCCTCGCTGTGTTTTTCTTCAAAGGAACCTCATCTCCCCACAGGGAGACGGGGTATCAACATATCTGGCGTTGACTTTTGGCACGCTGTTGAGTTCTCAAGGAACGAACGCTTCCTTCGTACTCACCCTCACGGGCTTTCCTCCGGGCGCTTCCCTTTCCGCTGTTTCCAACCCTACCAGATCCGTTTACCGTCCCGTCCCCGGTCCGATTCCGCACCCAGCGGCCGATTGGAAGGCCTCCGCCTTTCGGCGCTTTCCGACTTTACCAAAGGTTGTGAGTCGGATTCCCCGCCCCTTCGGGGCCCCTTCGGCACGTGAACGGGCCGGGTTCCCCTCGGGCGGAGCCGTAAACGTACTGGAGCGGGGCGCCCCGATGCAAATCGAGGGCGCCCCGCTCCGTCCGTGCCTGGTAGGGCGTCAGACCTCCACCACCACGGGCAGGATCATCGGGCGGCGGCGGTACGTGTCCGAGACCCACCTGCCGATGGTGCGGCGGATCAGCTGCTGGAGCTGGTGGGGCTCCACGACGCCGTCCTGGGCCGACCTGTTCAGCGCGTCCTCGACCTTCGGGATCACCGCGTCGAACGCGCCGTCCTCGATGCCGGAGCCCCTCGCCTGGACGTGCGGGCCGCCGACGATCTTGCCGGTCGTGGAGTCCACCACGACGAAGACGGAGACGATGCCCTCCTCCCCGAGGATGCGGCGGTCCTTCAGGGCCCCCTCCGTGACGTCGCCGACCGACAGGCCGTCCACGTACACGTAGCCGGCCTGAACCTTGCCGACGATCTTGGCCTTGCCGTCGACCAGGTCGACGACCACGCCGTCCTCGGCGATGACGATGCGGTCCTTCGGGACGCCGGTCAGGGCGCCCAGTTCGGCGTTGGCCCGCAGGTGGCGCCACTCGCCGTGCACCGGCATCAGGTTCTTCGGCTTGCAGATGTTGTAGAAGTACAGCAGCTCGCCGGCCGAGGCGTGGCCCGAGACGTGGACCTTGGCGTTGCCCTTGTGAACGACGTTCGCGCCCCAGCGGGTCAGGCCGTTGATCACGCGGTAGACCGCGTTCTCGTTGCCGGGGATCAGGGACGACGCCAGGATCACCGTGTCGCCCTGGACGATGCGGATCTGGTGGTCCCGGTTGGCCATGCGGGACAGGGCCGCCATCGGCTCGCCCTGGGAACCCGTGCAGACGAGCACGACCTCGTGGTCCGGCAGGTCGTCGAGGGTCTTCACGTCGACGACGAGGCCCGGTGGGACGCGCAGGTAGCCCAGGTCGCGGGCGATGCCCATGTTGCGGACCATCGAGCGGCCGACGAACGCGACGCGGCGCCCGTGCTCGTACGCCGCGTCGAGAACCTGCTGGATGCGGTGCACGTGGCTGGCGAAGCTGGCCACGATGATGCGCCGCTGAGCGCCGGCGAACACCGAGCGCATCACGCTGGAGATGTCGCGCTCGTGCGCCGTGAAGCCGGGGACCTCGGCGTTCGTCGAGTCGCTGAGGAGGAGGTCGATGCCCTCCTCGCTGAGCCGGGCGAACGCGTGCAGGTCCGTGAGGCGGTTGTCCAGCGGGAGCTGGTCCATCTTGAAGTCGCCCGTGTGGACCACCATGCCCGCGGGGGTGCGGATGGCGACGGCCAGGGCGTCGGGGATGGAGTGGTTGACCGCGATGAACTCGCAGTCGAACGCGCCCAGCACCTCGCGCTGTCCCTCGGCCACCTCCAGGGTGTAGGGGCGGATGCGGTGCTCCTGGAGCTTCGCCTCGATCAGGGCGAGGGTCAGCTTCGAGCCGATCAGGGGGATGTCCGGCTTGAGGCGGAGCAGGTACGGGACGGCGCCGATGTGGTCCTCGTGACCGTGGGTGAGGACGATGGCCTCGATGTCGTCGAGGCGGTCCCTCAGGGTCGTGAAGTCCGGCAGGATCAGGTCGATGCCGGGCTGCTCCTCCTCGGGGAAGAGCACCCCGCAGTCGACGACCAGCAGGCGGCCGCCGTACTCGAAGACGGTCATGTTGCGGCCGATCTCACCGAGGCCGCCCAGCGGGGTGACGCGCAGGCTGCCCGGGGACAGCTTGGGCGGAGCACCGAGTTCGGGATGCGGGTGACTCAAAAGACTCTCCTCACCACGCGCGCCACGTGCCGTCGGGACACGTGGCGCGCGTGACTCTCCTACAGGTACGAAAGGTGGTGTCGCTGTTCAGTTGTGAAGTCCGTGGTCACAGGTCTACCCCGCCGGCGGCGAGGTCGGCCCTGAGCTGTTCGGTCCCGGCCGGGGAGAGCTCCACGAGCGGCAGCCGCAGCGGGCCCGCGGGGAGGCCCCGGAGGGCGAGGGCTGCCTTGGTGGTGATCACGCCCTGCGTGCGGAACATGCCGGTGTAGACCGGGAGCAGCTGCTGGTGGATCTCGGTGGCCTTCTGGACGTCGCCGCTGACGTGGGCCTCGAGGAGGGCGCGCAGCTCTGGAGTGACGACGTGGCCGACGACGGAGACGAAGCCGACGGCGCCGATGGAGAGCAGCGGCAGGTTGAGCATGTCGTCGCCGGAGTACCAGGCGAGGCCGGAGCGTGCGATGGCCCAGCTGGCGCTGCCGAGGTCGCCCTTGGCGTCCTTGTTGGCGACGATGCGCGGGTGCTCGGCGAGGCGGACGATCGTCTCGGTGTCGATCGGGACGCCGCTGCGGCCGGGGATGTCGTAGAGCATCACGGGCAGCCCGGTGGCGTCGGCGATGGCCGTGAAGTGCCGGTACAGGCCCTCCTGGGGGGGCTTGCTGTAGTACGGCGTGACGGCGAGCAGGCCGTGCGCTCCGGCTCGCTCCGCGGCGCGGGCGAGCTCCAGGGTGTGGCGGGTGTCGTTGGTGCCGATGCCGGCGACGACGTGGGCGCGGTCGCCCACCGCCTCCAGGACGGCTCGCACGAGCCGGTCCTTCTCCGCGTCGCTGGTGGTCGGGGACTCGCCGGTGGTCCCGTTGACGACCAGGCCGTCGTTGCCCGCCTCCACGAGGTGGGCGGCGAGCCGCTGAGCGCCGTCGACGTCGAGCGCGCCGTCCGCCGTGAAGGGCGTGACCATGGCGGTGAGGACCCTCCCGAAGGGGGTCTGCGGAGTGGAGATCGGAGCCATGGGTAACACGCTACTCGCTGCTCAGCGCATCGGGTCCCGGGGGACGTGCCGAAGGTGGAGCCCGGCACTGCCTGCTCGGGGGTTCAAGCAGTGCCGGGTCCGTCCGATCAGCCTAGATGAACTTCTCAAAGGCTCGCAATACGGACACTTTGGGTGGTCGGTCCGGTCGTACGGCTCCAGCCGTCGGCACCCGGCGGGCCCGCGCTACGGCGCGACGCGGCCGTTGGCGTTGAAGGCCGCGTGCGTCAGCGGCATGAGCTCGGCCCACTGCGCCTCCATGCGCTCGCCGACCATCTCGATCTCCCGCTGCGGGAACGAGGGCACCTTCGCCAGCTCGTGCTGGGTGCGCAGCCCCAGGAAGTGCATCAGCGAGCGGGCGTTGCACGTGGCGTACATGGACGAGTAGAGGCCGACGGGCAGGACCGAACGGGCGACCTCGCGGGCGATGCCGGCGGCGAGCATCTCCTGGTACGCCTCGTACGCCCGGGTGTAGGAGTCCTCCATCGCGCGCGAGGCGAGCGCGTGCTGTCCTTCGGTGCCCTCGACGAAGACGTACTTGCCGGGGCGGCCCTCCTGCACCAGCTTGCGGAAGGGGTCGGGCACGTAGAAGACCGGCTGGAGCTCGCGGTAGCGGCCCGACTCCTCGTTGTACGACCAGCCCACGCGGTGCCGCATGAACTCGCGGAAGACGAAGATCGGGGCGCTGATGAAGAAGGTCATCGAGTTGTGCTCGAAGGGGCTGCCGTGCCGGTCCCGCATCAGGTAGTTGATCAGTCCCTTGGAGCGCTCCGGGTCCTTCGTCAGCTCTTCGAGCGACTGTTCGCCCGCGGTCGAGACACGGGCCGCCCAGAGCACGTCCGAGTCGCGGGCGCTGCTTCTGACCAGGTCGACGGTCACGTCGCTGCGGAAGTGCGGCTTGGCGCTCTCAGCGGGAGTGGTGGGCACGTGGGTCCTTCCGGCGTGGCGTGGGCGGGCGCGCCTACTCTAGCCAGAGCGGAACGGGCCCCGTCCGGCGCCGGCCGGCCGAGCGGGTCGGCCCGGGGCACCGAACCGCTCGTACGAACGTCCGTACCGGGTAGGAGCGGCATTCCACCGTCGTCGTGAAGGAGAGGACACACCATGCACCCCCGGCGAGAGGCCGTCCCGTTCGCGTTCGTCGCGGAGACCGAGCGCTTCCGCAGCAACGTCACCCCTCCGGCACGGCAGCGTCCCGGTGTCCCGGAGATCGCCGGCCGTACGCTGATCGGACTGACCGTGGTGGCCGGGCTCGTGGGGTCGCTGCTGTTCGGGATGCCGGCGCTGCAGACCGGCCCGCAGACCGGGCACACGCAGCGGGCCGAGGCTTCCGAAGGCCGCTGACCCGTACGCGCCCCCTGCTGTGGCCGGGCGCCGAGGTGCTGGGTAGCCTCACCGGGCACAGCCCGAACGAGCGTGCAACGAGTTAAGGACCTGTCGTGCCCCTGCCCTTCCTGACGGCCGACCGCGCTTTCGAAGCCGCGAGCGACGACCTGGCGCTCCCCTTCGACGACCACGACCAGTGGCGCCGCCCCTACCGCCCCGGACCCTGGCGGGTGAGCGCGGCGGCCCTCACCCTGCTGATCGCCTCGTTCATGCTGCTGGCGACCCTGATCATCGCGCTGGCCGGGACGCTGCCGGCCGCGGGGGCGTGCCTGACCGCCGCCGCGCTCGTCATCGCGCTGGCGCTGCGACTGCTGCGGGTGGGCACCTGGGTGAGCCGGCACGGGGTGCGGCAGGTGCGGTTCTTCCGCACCGTCACGGTGCCGTGGGCCCGGACCTCGTCGCTGCGGACCGTGCAGCAGCCGGTGCGCTGGCTGGGCATGCCGCGGACCGTGCAGGGGCAGGCGCTGCTGCTCGTCCGGCGGGGCGGCGGGGAGCCGCTGACCCTGCTCACCGACCACAACGCGGACTTCCTGGCGCGGGTGGAGGCCTTCGACCGGGCCGCAGCCTCCGTCGGCGCGTGGAACGCGGAGTACGCACCCGCCACCTGACGCGCGGGCCGGGAGACGCCGGTGCCCCGCTCCCCGGGCCTCCCCGGGGAGCGGGGCGCGCGTACGGGCGCGCCGGGACTTCAGGGGGTGCCGGTGCCCTTGTCGTGCAGGGCGATCGCGCGCTGCATGGCCTTGCGGGCCCTGGGGGTGTCGCGGGCGTCGCGGTAGGCGACGGCGAGCCGGAACCAGCAGCGCCAGTCCTCCGGTGCCTCCTCTGTCTCGGCGCGGCGCCGGGCGAACACCTCGTCGGCGGAGTCCCGGTCGACCCGCCCGTCGGGGGTGCGGCGCAGTTCGTCGAGGGGCAGTCCGCCCTCGGCCTCCAGCTCGGCGGCGAGACGGTTGGCCCTGGTGACGAAGCGGGTGTTCATCCAGAGGAACCACACGCCGATCGCTGGCAGGACCATCGCCGCGAGTCCGAGCGCCACGGTGACGGCCGTGCCCTGCCGGATCAGGGCCAGGCCACGGCCGCCGACCAGGACGAACCAGACGGCCAGGAAGGCCGCCATCACGAAGTACGTGATCCTCGCACCCATGGAGTCAGCCCAGGTCGAGGAAGTGTTCCAGGCCGAAGGTGAGGCCCGGGGCGGAGACGACGCGGCGGCAGCCCAGCAGGATGCCCGGCATGAAGCTGCTGTGGTGCAGCGAGTCGTGGCGGAGGGTGAGCGTCTCGCCCTCGCCGCCGAGCAGCACCTCCTGGTGGGCGAGGAGCCCCCGGAGGCGTACGGCGTGGACGGGGACGCCGTCCACGTCCGCGCCGCGCGCGCCCTCCAGTGCCGTGGCCGTGGCGTCGGGCTGGGGGGCGCAGCCGGCCTGCGCGCGGGCGGCGGCGATGAGCTGGGCGGTGCGGGTGGCCGTGCCGGAGGGTGCGTCGGCCTTGTTCGGGTGGTGCAGCTCCACGACCTCGACGGATTCGAAATAGGGGGCGGCGAGCTGCGCGAACCTCATCGTGAGGACGGCGCCGAGGGAGAAGTTGGGCGCGATGAGCACGCCCGTCCCCGGGGATCGGCCGAGCCACCCCTCCAGCCGTGCGAGGCGCTCGTCGGTCCAGCCGGTGGTGCCGACCACGGCGTGGATGCCGTGGCGGACGCAGTGGTTGAGGTTGTCCATCACCGAGTCGGGGGTGGTCAGCTCGACGGCGACCTGGGCGCCGCTCCCGGTGAGCGCGTCCAGGGAGTCGCCCCGGCCCAGGGCCGCGACGAGTTCCATGTCCTCGGCGGCCTCCACGGCCCGCACCGCCTCGGAGCCGATGCGGCCCCGGGCGCCGAGGACGGCCACGCGCAGCTTGCCCATGCTTGCTTCCTTACGTTGCGACGGGGTCGGATCAGGAGACGGCCGAGTGGAGGCGGTCCGCCTGCTTGTCCTTGAGCGGGCCGATCACCGCGAGCGACGGCCGCTGCCCCAGGAGCTCGGACGCCACCACGCGGACGTCGTCGGGGGTGACCGCGGCGATGCGGGCCAGCATGTCGTCGACCGACATCTGGTCGCCCCAGCACAGCTCGCTCTTGCCGATGCGGTTCATCAGGGCGCCGGTGTCCTCCAGGCCGAGGACGGTGGAGCCGGAGAGCTGGCCGACGGCACGGGCGATCTCCTCGTCCGGCAGTCCCTCGCCCGCGACCCGGTCCAGTTCCTCGCGGCAGATCCGCAGCACGTCGTGGACCTGGCTGGGGCGGCAGCCCGCGTACACGCCGAACAGGCCGCAGTCGGCGAAGCCCGAGGTGTACGAGTACACGCTGTAGGCCAGGCCGCGCTTCTCGCGGACCTCCTGGAAGAGGCGGGAGGACATGCCGCCGCCGAGGGCGGTGTTGAGGACGCCCAGGGCCCAGCGGCGCTCGTCGGTGCGGGCGAGGCCGGGCACGCCGAGGACGACGTGCGCCTGCTCCGTCCTGCGGCCCACCACCTCGACGCGGCCGGCCGTGCGGACGGCGCGGCGGCCGTCGCGCGGGGCGAGGGGGAGGGCGTCGGTGCGGGTCAGGGCGCCGGCCTCCTCGAAGGCGCGGCGGACCAGGCGGACGACGGTGGCGTGGTCGACGTTGCCGGCGGCGGCGACGACCAGGTGCGTCGGGTCGTAGTGCCTCTTGTAGAAGCGGGCGATCTGGTCGCGGGTGAGGGCGTTGATCGTGTCGACCGTGCCGAGGACGGGGCGGCCCAGCGGCGTGTCGCCGAACATCGTCTCGGCGAACAGGTCGTGGACGACGTCGCCGGGGTCGTCCTCGGTCATCGCGATCTCCTCGAGGATCACGCCGCGCTCGGCGTCGACGTCCTCGGTGCGGATCAGCGAGCCGGTGAGCATGTCGCAGACGACGTCGATGGCGAGCGGCAGGTCCGTGTCGAGCACCCGCGCGTAGTAGCACGTGTACTCCTTCGCCGTGAAGGCGTTCATCTCGCCGCCGACCGCGTCGATCGCGGCGGAGATGTCCAGGGCGCTGCGCTTGTGCGTGCCCTTGAAGAGGAGGTGCTCCAGGTAGTGCGTGGCGCCGTTGAGGGCGGGCGTCTCGTCCCGGGAACCGACGTGGGCCCAGATGCCGAAGGTGGCGGAGCGGACGGAGGGCAGCGTCTCGGTGACGACGCGCAGACCGCCCGGGAGGGTGGTGCGGCGGACCGTGCCGATGCCGTCCCTGCCCGGGAGGAGCGTTTGGGTACGGGCGACGGCCCGCGCCTCCGAGGAGGTGCGGGCCGTCGCCCGGAGAGCGCGGGACGTCACTGGTCGGTGTCGTCCTTCCCCGCGGCGGAGCCGCTCGCGGACGCGGTCTCGGTGCCCTCGGCAGCCTCGGCGCCCTCCTCGTCCGCGAGGACGGGGATGAGCGAGAGCTTGCCGCGCTGGTCGATCTCGGCGATCTCGACCTGGACCTTGGAGCCGACCGCCAGCACGTCCTCGACGTTCTCCACGCGCTTGCCGCCGGCGAGCTTGCGGATCTGCGAGATGTGCAGCAGGCCGTCCTTGCCCGGCAGGAGCGAGACGAACGCGCCGAAGGTGGTGGTCTTGACGACCGTGCCCAGGTAGCGCTCGCCGACCTCCGGCATGGTCGGGTTGGCGATGCCGTTGATCGTGGCGCGGGCGGCCTCGGCCTGCGAGCCGACCTGGGCGCCGATGTAGATGGTGCCGTCGTCCTCGATCGTGATCTCGGCGCCGGTGTCCTCCTGGATCTGGTTGATCATCTTGCCCTTGGGGCCGATGACCTCGCCGATCTTGTCCACGGGGATCTTGACGGTGATGATCCGCGGGGCGTTCGGGGACATCTCGTCCGGGCGGTCGATCGCCTCCATCATCACGTCGAGGATGTGGAGGCGGGCGTCGCGGGCCTGCTTGAGGGCCGCGGCCAGGACGGAGGCCGGGATGCCGTCCAGCTTGGTGTCGAGCTGGAGGGCGGTGACGAACTCCTTCGTGCCGGCGACCTTGAAGTCCATGTCGCCGAAGGCGTCCTCCGCACCGAGGATGTCGGTGAGGGTGACGTAGTGCGTCTTGCCGTCGATCTCCTGGGAGATCAGGCCCATGGCGATGCCGGCGACCGGGGCCTTCAGCGGCACACCGGCGTTCAGCAGCGACATGGTGGAGGCGCAGACCGAGCCCATGGACGTCGAGCCGTTGGAGCCGAGGGCCTCGGACACCTGGCGGATCGCGTACGGGAACTCCTCGCGCGACGGCAGGACCGGCACGAGGGCGCGCTCGGCGAGGGCGCCGTGGCCGATCTCGCGGCGCTTCGGGGAGCCGACGCGGCCGGTCTCGCCGGTGGAGTACGGCGGGAAGTTGTAGTTGTGCATGTAGCGCTTGCGGGTCACCGGGGAGAGGGTGTCCAGCTGCTGCTCCATGCGGAGCATGTTGAGGGTGGTGACGCCGAGGATCTGCGTCTCGCCGCGCTCGAACAGGGCGGAGCCGTGCACGCGCGGGATGGCCTCGACCTCCGCGGCGAGCGTGCGGATGTCCGTCAGGCCACGGCCGTCGATGCGGACCTTGTCCTTGATGACGCGCTCGCGGACCAGGGACTTCGTCAGCGAGCGGTACGCCGCGGAGATCTCCTTCTCACGGCCCTCGAACTGCGGGAGCAGCTTCTCGGCGGCGACCGCCTTGATGCGCTCCAGCTCGTTCTCGCGCTCCTGCTTGCCGGCGATGGTCAGCGCCTGCGCCAGCTCCGTCTTGACGGCGGCGGTGAGCGCCTCCAGGACGTCGTCCTCGTAGTCGAGGAAGATCGGGAACTCGCCGACCGGCTTGGCGGCCTTGGCGGCGAGGTCCGACTGGGCCTTGCACAGGACCTTGATGAACGGCTTGGCGGCCTCGAGGCCGGCGGCGACGACCTCCTCGGTGGGGGCCTCGGCACCGCCCTTGACCAGCTCGACGGTCCTCTCGGTGGCCTCGGCCTCGACCATCATGATCGCGACGTCGCCGTCCTCCAGGACGCGGCCCGCGACGACCATGTCGAAGACGGCGTCCTCGAGCTCGGTGTGCGTGGGGAAGGCGACCCACTGGCCCTTGATGAGGGCGACGCGGGTGCCGCCGATGGGGCCGGAGAAGGGCAGGCCGGCCAGCTGCGTGGAGCAGGAGGCGGCGTTGATGGCGACCACGTCGTAGAGGTGGTCGGGGTTGAGCGCCATGATCGTCTCGACGATCTGGATCTCGTTGCGCAGGCCCTTCCTGAAGGAGGGGCGCAGCGGGCGGTCGATCAGGCGGCAGGTGAGGATCGCGTCCTCGGAGGGCCGGCCCTCCCGGCGGAAGAAGGAGCCGGGGATCTTGCCGGCCGCGTACATCCGCTCCTCGACGTCGACCGTCAGGGGGAAGAAGTCGAGCTGGTCCTTGGGCTTCTTGGACGCGGTGGTGGCCGACAGCACCATGGTGTCGTCGTCCAGGTACGCGACGGCGGAACCGGCGGCCTGCCTGGCCAGGCGGCCCGTCTCGAAGCGGATGGTGCGGGTGCCGAAGGAGCCGTTGTCGATGACGGCCTCGGCGTAGTGGGTCTCGTTCTCCACCAGTGGTTTCTCCGTTTGCTTGTCGTCTTTTCGTCCGCGCGCCCGTATGGCGCGGGACGGGTGGCGGAGAGAACTCGCCCGGTGTGCGGGCCGGTCTTCGATCGAAGCACCCGGGTGTGCCCTGGGCTCTTACGGCCCAGGGGCCCGGGGGCCACTACCGAGGACCGGCGGCGGCGAGGCGGCCTCTCCTCCGTGCCGTGACGTGTTCCCCGTCGGGGTCCGCGTCATGACGCGTTCGTTGTGTCGTTGTGCGACCAGACTACTGAGCCCGAGCCCGGGATCGCATTCCGGTCAGTGGGCGTGGCACGCCCGCGTACGGCGAAGGGAGCGGCTCCCCTGGTCGGGAACCGCTCCCCTCACGGCGTCCTACTTGGCGCCGGCCGCACCGCGGCGGATGCCGAGGCGGTCGACCAGCGCGCGGAAGCGCTGGATGTCCTTCTTGGCCAGGTACTGCAGCAGGCGGCGGCGCTGGCCCACGAGGATCAGCAGACCACGGCGGGAGTGGTGGTCGTGCTTGTGGGTCTTCAGGTGCTCGGTCAGGTCCGAGATGCGGCGGGAGAGCATCGCGACCTGGACCTCGGGGGAACCGGTGTCGCCCTCCTTGGTGCCGAACTCGGCCATGATCTGCTTCTTCGTGGCGGCGTCGAGAGACACTCGGTACTCCTCATGGGTGTTCGATGCGCCCGCGAGTGCCCCTGGTCTTGGTCTCAGGGGGACTTCCGTGACTCGGAGGCGAAGGCACGATGAGCGCTGCCCCCAGACGTTCCGGGAGCGCGTACACAAACGGCCGTCACACAGCGTACCAGTCCGCTCGGACGCCTAGGACGTGAGGGCGCGGACGGAGTGGTACACGCCGAAGACCGCCAGGCAGAGCGGGACCAGCGTGAGCAGGAAGAACCCCTCGGCGATCTCCAGGAAGCGGCCCCAGAACGGCGTGACGCCCTTGTTCGGCACGATCAGTCCGACGGCGACGATCACGGCGGCGACGGCGGCGACGGCGGCGGCCAGCCACACCGTGCGGACGTCCAGCGCCCCGGTGTCCCCGCGCAGCGCGGCGCGGACGACGCCCTCCGGCGGGTTGACGCACAGGCCGAGGCCGAGCAGGACGAGGGAGCCCAGCCCGGCGGCCAGGGCGCAGCCGACCTGCGCGGAGTACCGGAACAGGTGGGCGCGCATCATCATCGCGGCGCCGGTGGCCAGGGCGAGGAGCCGGCCCCACACGTCGTCGGAGAAGCCGAGCACGCCCGCGGCGGTGACCGCGACCAGGGCGCAGCCGCCGACCAGGCCGACGAGCAGTTCGTGGCCGCGCCGGGCCTGGGCGGCGATCCGGGCGGCGTCGACCGGCCCCTGCGGGGCGCCCTCGCCTCCGTCGTACCCGCCGACGGCGGTGCGGGGCGGGTCGAAGCCGATGGGGAGCCGGGCCAGGCGGGTGGACAGGCCCGGCAGGAACGCGAGCGCGCCGACGGCGACGGGCGGGCCGACCGCGGCGATCTCCACGGCGCTGATGCCGGTCAGGGTCGCGACGAACGTCACCAGCAGGCCCACGGTGGAGGCGAAGACGAAGGCGACGAACGGCCCGTCCCCCGAGGGGGCGACGAGCATGAGGACCAGCGCCGTGACCAGGACGGCGGCGCAGGCGAGCAGGAACTGCAGCCGGCCCGGCCCCTGGCCGGCGGCGAACGGCAGCAGCCCGGAGCCGCCGACCGCGGCGTTCGCCATCGCGCCGACGCCCAGGGCCACGGCCGAGCCGCGGTCGTCGTACACGCGGGCGCGGACGCAGGCCAGTGCCAGGAGGAGCAGCGCGGCCACGCCGGCGAGGACGCCCGGCAGGCCGTGCGTGTCGTGGCGCGGGTCGGCCTGCCACAGGACGAACGCGAGCAGCGTCAGCAGGACGGAGCCGCCGAACAGGCCGGAGCCGCGCATCAGCCCGTCCGTCCAGAAGCGGCGGTCGCGCGCGACGGCGGAGGCGACGGCGTCCGAGACGTCGTCGAAGACGGCCGGCGGCAGCGACTCGGCGAAGGGCCGCAGGGAGAGCAGTTCGCCGTCGAGGATGCGCTGGGCGGCCAGCGACCTGGCCGAGTCCAGGACCGTGCCGTCGCGGCGGACCAGGTGGTAGCCGACCGGGCCGCCCTCGGCGGGGCTCTGGCCGGACAACCGGAGGATCTCCGGATGGAGGTCGGCGACCGGGATGTCCTCGGGCAGCGCCACGTCGACGCGTCCGTCGGGCGCGACGACGGTGACGCGGCAGAAGCCGGTCCCGCCGCCGGACGGCGTCGCGGGAGCCGGATGGCCGCTCGTGGTGGCCGCCGCCTGGGCCGTCATGCTCACCTTCTGCATTCCCCTCGTGAAATCCGTGACTTCTCGGGCGCGGACGGTGGTGTGCCGGCACCGTCGCGGCCGGAGTGCCCGCCCGTGCCCCGACACGTCCCCCGGTCCGCGGTGGTTCGTCGCTCCGCGGGTCCGCCGCGTCACCCTACCGCCCGGTCGCCGCCCCCCACGCAAGTAGGATCCCCAACCGCGGATGGAACCCGTCGCCACGGGGGCGCCGATAGGAACTTTTCCGTCCGGCAAGGGAATTGGTGAGCTGTGAGTCAGATCGTCGTCAAACGCCCACCACGGGTCCTGCCGTCCGAGGTGCCCGGCGAGCAGGTGCAGGTGCAACCGCCGCCCGAGCTGCCCCGCGGGCAGCAGGAGGGGGCGCTGATGCAGATCCTGCCGATGCTCGGCATGGGCGGCTCCGTCGTGTTCTTCTTCATGACCCCGAACCCGATCATGCGGATCATGGGCATGGTGATGATCGCGTCGACCCTCGCCATGGGCATCGCGATGCTGGTGCGGTACCGGCGCGGCACCCAGGGGCAGCTCGCCGACCTGCGGCGCGACTACCTCAAGTACCTGAACCAGACGCGCCGCGCCGTGCTGCGGACCGCGCGGCTCCAGCGCGACGCACAGTTCTACCTGCACCCCTCCCCCGAGCAGCTGTGGGCGCTGGTCGCCGAGGGCAGCCGGGTGTGGGAGCGGCGCGTGGGCGACGACGACTTCGGGCAGGTGCGCATCGGCCTGGGCAGCCAGCAGCTCGCCACGCCCCTGATCGCCCCCGAGACCGCCCCGGTGGACGACCTGGAGCCGCTGACGGCGGGTGCGATGCGCCGGTTCCTGGCGACGCACGGCACGCTCGACGGGCTGCCCATGGCGGTGTCGCTGCGCGCGTTCTACCACGTGACGGTGAGCGGGGAGCAGGAGTCCGTACGGGCGTGCGCGCGCGCCATGGTCGCCTCGCTGGCGTCGCTGCACTCGCCCGAGGACCTGGTCGTCGCCGTCGCCGCCGGACAGGACGCCGCGCCGCGGTGGGAATGGGCCAAGTGGCTGCCTCACGTGCAGGCGCGGGGCGCCGTCGACGGGGCCGGCACGCGGCGCCTGATCACGACGGACCCGCTGGACCTGCAGGACCTGCTCGGCGGGCTGCTGGAGGGCCGGCCGCGCTTCCAGGGCGGCGACCATCCGCTGCTGGACCGGCCGCACCTCGTGGTCGTCCTCGACGGGCAGACGGTCCCGCCGATGTCGCCGCTGGCCTCCGCGGAGGGCCTGCAGGGCGTCACGATCGTCGAGGTCGTGCGCGGCGAGGGCGCCGGGGCGCGCGGACAGCTCTCGGTGGTGGTCCACCCCGGCGAGCTGCGGCTGGAGTCGGGCCACGGGCTCGTGTACGAGGGCACTCCGGACGCGCTGAGCCCGGAGGCCGCCGAGGCGCTGGCCCGTCAGCTGGCGCCGCTGCGGGTGGCGTCGGGCGGCGACGACGACGAACCGCTGCTGGCGAACCTGGAGTTCACCGACCTGCTGAACCTGGGCGACGCCGCGTCGGTGGACGTCAGCCGCACCTGGCGGCCGCGGTCGCAGTCGGAGCGGCTGCGCGTGCCGATCGGCGTCGGCGAGGACGGCTCGCCGGTCATGCTGGACCTGAAGGAGGCCGCGCAGGAGGGCATGGGCCCGCACGGCCTGTGCGTCGGCGCCACCGGTTCGGGCAAGTCGGAGCTGCTGCGGACGCTGGTGCTGGGCCTGGCGGTCACGCACTCGTCGGAGACGCTGAACTTCGTCCTCGCGGACTTCAAGGGCGGTGCGACCTTCGCCGGCATGTCGCAGATGCCGCACGTCGCCGCCGTCATCACCAACCTGGCGGACGACCTGACGCTCGTCGACCGGATGGGCGACTCCATCCGCGGCGAGCTCAACCGCCGCCAGGAGATGCTGCGCGACGCGGGCAACTACGCGAACATCCACGACTACGAGAAGGCGCGCGCGGCCGGTGCCCCGCTGCAGCCGATCCCCTCGCTCGTCCTCGTCATCGACGAGTTCAGCGAACTGCTCACCGCGAAGCCGGACTTCATCGAGATGTTCGTGCAGATCGGCCGCATCGGCCGGTCCCTGGGCGTGCACCTGCTGCTGGCCTCGCAGCGCCTGGAGGAGGGCCGGCTGCGCGGCCTGGAGACGTACCTGTCGTACCGGATCGGCCTGCGGACGTTCTCCGCGGCCGAGTCGCGCGCCGCGATCGGCGTGCCGGACGCGTACCACCTGCCGAACGTGCCCGGCTCCGGGTACCTGAAGTTCGGCACGGACGAGATGGTGCGGTTCAAGGCCGCGTACGTGTCGGGCGTGTACCGCTCCCAGACGCAGGCGCTGGCGACGGCCGGGGGCCCGCTGCCGGTGGACCGGCGGCCGGTGCCGTTCACGGCGGCGCCGGTGCCGATCCGGTACGTGCAGCCGGAGGCCCGCCCCGCCCCGGCGGACGGGGGCCGGCCGGAGGACGACGCGCTCGCCGACTCCGTGCTGGACGTGATCGTGCGGCGGCTGGAGGGCCGCGGCGTGGAGGCCCACCAGGTGTGGCTGCCTCCGCTGGACAACCCGCCGCCGCTGGACGAGCTGCTGCCGGGCCTGGCCGAGGTGCCGGGGCGTGGGCTGACGCAGCCGGGCTTCGAGGGCGCGGGCCGGCTGGTCGTGCCGGTCGGCGTGGTGGACAAGCCGTTCGAGCAGCGGCGCGACACCCTGTACCGGGACTTCTCGGGCGCGGCGGGCCACATGCAGATCGTGGGCGGCCCGCAGTCCGGCAAGTCGACGCTGCTGCGGACGCTCATCTCGGCGTTCGCGCTGACCCACACCCCTCACGAGGTGCAGTTCTACGGGCTGGACTTCGGCGGCGGCGGCATGTCGTCGATCGCGGGACTGCCGCACGTGGGCGGTGTCGCCTCGCGCCTGGACCCGGAGCGGGTGCGGCGCACGGTCGCGGAGGTGTACGGCATCCTGTCGCGGCGCGAGGAGTACTTCCGCAGCGCCGGCATCGACTCGATCGCCACCTACCGGCGGCTGCGGGCGCGCGGCGAGATCTCGGTGGCGGACCAGCCGTGGGGCGACGTGTTCCTCGTCATCGACGGCTGGGGCAGCTTCCGCTCCGACTACGAGGGGCTGGAGCACCTCGTGATGGACATCGCGGCGCGCGGCCTCGGCTACGGCGTCCACCTGGTCCTCACCGCGTCGCGGTCCATGGAGGTGCGCGCCAACCTCAAGGACCACCTGATGAACCGGCTGGAGCTGCGGCTCGGCGACCCGATGGACTCCGAGCTGGACCGCCGGGTCGCGCAGAACGTGCCCACGGGCGTGCCGGGCCGGGGCCTGACCCCGGAGAAACTGCACTTCATGGCGGCGGTGCCGCGGATCGACGGCATCAACTCCGGCAGTGACCTGTCGGAGGCGACGGCGGCGATGGCGCAGGAGGTGTCCCGGCACTGGACGCTGCCCGGCGCGCCGGGCGTGCGGCTGCTGCCCCGCGAGCTGCCGGCGGCGAACCTGCCCGCGGGCTTCGCGCACCCGGAGCGCGGCGTCGCCTTCGCGATCGACGAGAACAACCTGGCGCCGGTCTTCGTCAACTTCGAGCGCGACCCGTTCTTCCTGGTCTTCGGCGAGAGCGAGTCGGGCAAGTCGAACCTGCTGCGGCTGCTCATCAAGCAGCTGAGCGAGCGGTACGACGGGGACTCGTGCAAGCTGTTCGTCATCGACAACCGGCGCACCCTGCTGGACGTCACCCCGCCGACGCACCTGGCGGAGTACGTGCCGATGTCCAACAACATGGACCACCACGTGGAGGCCCTGTCCGGGCTGATGCGGCGCCGCACCCCGTCGGAGGACGTCACGGCGCAGCAGCTGCGGGACCGCAGCTGGTGGCAGGGGCCGACGGTGTACGTGGTCGTCGACGACTACGACCTCGTGTCGACGTCCAGCGGCAACCCGCTGGCACCGCTCACCGAACTGCTGCCGTTCGCCCGGGACGTGGGCGTCCGGTTCATCATCGCCCGCAACGCGGCGGGGGCGAGCCGGTCGACGTACGAGCCGTTCATGCAGCGCATGATGGAGCTGGGCGCGCAGGGCGTCCTCCTGTCGGGCGACCCGCACGAGGGCGAGATCCTGGGCGGCGTCCGTCCCCGCCCGATGCCCCCGGGCCGCGGCGTCTTCGTCTCCCGCCAGCGCGGCAACCCGCTGGTGCAGACGGGCCTGATGCCGTCGGACGTGCGGTAGGGGATCCGTGCGGCCGCGTCGCGGCCGACCCTCGGGGCGCCCGCCCGGAAGGCGGGCGCCCCCTCTGTCTTGAACAGGCCCCGTGGCACTCCGGGACCACCCCTCGGTTTGGGGCCTCCGTACGCCGCGCCCTAGCGTGAGCGGCGCATCACCGGTGGCACACGGCGTGAGGACGGGGGGCCGTAAATGGCCTGGGACGAGTGGGAGCAGTTGAAGGTCGAGGCGTCGGAGCGCCTGGGGAACCGGACGCGGCTGAACGGGGTCGGAGAGGGCCCCGGCGCCCCGGTGGTCCTGAAGAGCGACGCGACGGCGAAGGCAGGGGCGATCAGGGCTCTGAACGAGGCCATCCGGCCGAAGACCGGTGCGGTCGGGGGTGGGGTGGACGAGGAGACCGACACGGTCGAGCGCGAGTTCGCCGAGTGGGCGACCGGCGCCGGCCTCCGGGCGGCGCACGACGAATGGCGCAGGCAACACGGGTCCTCGACGCGGCGCTGGAGCACCTGTCGAAAGAGGGCGACAAGTTCCCGCCTTCCCTGCGCACCCCGATGGCGTTGGTCATGGGCAACCACGGGGACGGCGTTCACGAAGCGGCGAGCGCGCACGGCGACGACGAGAGCCGACTGGACCGGCGTGCCGTCCTGGAGGTGGCGAAGCAGATCTCCAGGGACCAGTTCGCGTACGGAACGCTCCAGGACGGCATCAACCGGGAGATAGTCCGCGATATCCACGTGAACGAGGACGGGCACGAGGAGTCCTGGCGCAGGGCGGGTCGCACCATCGGTTTCCTGGAGGAGGCCCGTTACCAGGGCCTGCAGATCGACGTGGACGACGCGAAGAGCAAAGCTACCTGGGACTCGAAGTGGGAGTACCACAGCTGGGCCGGAGTGGCGAGTTGCGCCCCAGTCGTGGGCGATGTGATGGACCGGAAGATCGAGATGCTCACAGAGAAGTGGCTCGAAGAGGAGACAAAAAGGATCGACGAGGGTCGGGCCTGGGACAGAATGGAGTCGAACGCGGACAAGGAAGGCCGTCTCAGGGAAATTTCGAATATTTGGCGAGAGGTGAACAGCGACCGGCTAGAAGGTGAGACCACCTTCACAACGCGTGACAAATTCAACGGCGCCGCTGAGGACGGGAGCGCGACCGCCCGGAAACTGGCAGGTGAGTGACAATGAAGTTCGTACGTGCGCTGGCGGCAGGCGCTCTGGGGCTCACTCTGGCCGGCTGCATATCCGAGGAAAAGCGGGACTACGCAGTTCCCGACCCCTTCTGCCAGGTCCAGGGTGTGAGCGACGCTGTCGTGAAGCCTCTCCTCCCGACCGGGTGAAACCTTCACATCGACCTTCGGGACCTCACAAGCGAACCGGACCAGGACCAGGTATGCGTGGTGCGGGTCGACGAGAAGGACGGCTTGCAGCTCAACACCCTACGCAATGAGGCAAACATCGATGCCCTTCACTACGCGCGGGAAGGGTCGCGGCCACTCAGCAATGCAAAACCTTTGAGAATTCCCGGAGTCGCCAGTTCCGCGGTCGGTGACGATGGAGCGCTGCTGTCCATGAACTGCCCCAGCACGAAAGTCGGCTACCTGGTGGTGACCGTGCGCGTTGGCGACCGCGAAAAATCACCGGAGAACTCGACGGAACAGCGCCGAAACATCGAAGCGTTCTTGAGGGGCTATATCCCTGGACTGATCCAGGTCAAGTGCACGGGGTGACCATGACGGCCAGCGCTCCGTCAACTCCCATACATTACACAGTCGTTCGGTCGAGCTCGTAAAGAAGGAGCGGGCACATCTCATGTGTATTGTCCGCCCCTTTTTCAAGTGCCGACCAGTGCCACCGCGGACATGACGTTCGACGCGGTTCTCCTGCCGCCCTGCCGGTGGGCGGAAGCGGCCTCGCAGCCACACGGGCTGCCCTGGTCCGGCGCCTTGCGAGTCCCACTGCCCTGCGGTCCCAAGCGGTCTGCGCGGCCTGATACGCCTCGCCCTCCCAGAGACCGGACGCGGAAGAAGGTCCGGGTGACCACGTCGCGGCCGGCTCTCCCAGACGCCCGCCGGGAAAACCGACACTTCTCCGGCTCAACAGGACCGGTAACGCTCCGGAGTTACCGGTCGACTTGAGGTTCTTGTACGTCGCGCCCTAGCGTGAACCGTGCGTCACCGGTGACGCACGGCGTGAGGATGGGGGAGGCCCGTACATGGCCTGGGACGAGTGGGAACAGCTGAAGGCCGAGGCAGCCGGCAGAGCGGCGGGCCGTATGCGGTTGAACGGGCTGCCGCCGGAGGACGCTCCGAACTCGGGAGGTCCGAACGGTGTCCTCCGGGTGACCCAGACGGATCTGGCCGCGATCGGTGACGAGGCGTTCAAGCTGTACACCCGGTTGTGGAAGGAGGCTCGCGTCGCCAGCACGGACGACGCGGGAACCAGCCTGTCGACGCAGGGATTCACCCTGGGCGGCGCGCTGAAGCACGTCTCGACGCGCTGGGAGAAGCAGCTGAACTCGCTGATGGACGCCTGTGCGCTCATCTCCAACCACATGGACTTCACCAAGAACGCGCACCAGGGCGACGAGTACCACATCAAGCGGCGTGTGAGCAGCATCCACACCCTGGATGCCGGGTTCGACGAACAGTACGTCCCGCCCGGCAAGAGCAACGAGGTGTACGGCCCTGCGAAGAAGAAGGACTGAGGGCCACATCGCCATGGACTTCGAAGCACTCCACTCGGCCAATTTCACCCAGCTCGACGGCACGGTCGCGGACTGGTCGGGCATGGTCAGAAGGCTCGGGCAGTTGGAGAAGGATGCCCGGGAAGGGCTCCAAGGCAAGGCGGCCAAGGCCGACTGGGCCGGCTACAACGCCGCCGTGTCCCGTGCGTTCGTCGGCAAGACGGCCGGGGAGTTCGCCGACGCCCACACGCAGGCCGCGTCGATCCGGAACATCCTGCGGGACGCCCGGGACGAACTGAAGACCCAGCAACGGCTGTTGAAGGAGGCCGTCGAACGCGGCCGGGGCAAGGACCTCACGGTCCGGGTGTCGGGGAGCGGCTTCACCGTCACCCCGAACCCGGGCTCCGCGTCCGCCGGCGCCGACAAGGACGCCACGGCACTGCGTGACGAACTGCAGCGGATCCTGGACAAGGCGACGGAGATCGACGACTCGGCGGCGAAGGTGCTGAGAGCCCTCGTCGACCTGACGGACCACGGCTTCTCAGGCGCCAGGTACAAGGACCGCGACTCGGCCGCCGCAGCGCTGCGGGACGCGGAACGCCTGGCGAAGCTGGCGGGCAAGGACCCCGCCGACTTCACCGTCGAAGACTTCGACGCGCTGAACGCGGGGCTCAGGAAGCACTCGGGTGACGAACTGTTCGCGGAGCGCTTCGCCGAGAAACTGGGCGCCGGCGGCACGCTGCGCTTCTGGGCGGGGATCAACAACCCGGCCGTCAACGGAGATGTCGGACGCGCCCGTCTCGACCAGCTCGACGACCTGCAGAAGCACCTGAGCCTGACACTCGCCACGGCGACGCAGGCCGACACTTTAGAGATGGTGCGCTGGCGCGGGGAGATGGTCGACCTCGGCGGCCAGCCCGTCCACAAGAACAGCGCACAGCTGGGCTTCCAGGTGATGAGCAACCTGATGCGCTGGGGGAACTTCGAGGACGGCTTCCTGAAGGACTACGGCTCCGCGCTGATGCAGAGGGAGAAGGAGTCCAGTGACAACGGCCGCCACGCTTCCCCCCTGTGGTCACGTCTGGGTGCCGATCCTCTCCTGAACCGTACCGGCACGGACTCCGGCTCGGACCCTCTGGTGGGCTTCCTGCGAGCGTTGTCCAACAACCCGGGGGCGGCGACGGACTTCTTCAACAGCTCTTTCCTGACCAAGGACGACGACCACGAGTTCATGATCGAAGGGAAAAACGAGAAGGCGGAGCTGTCCAACTTCGACTACCTCTTCGAAGAGCGGAAGTGGCCGCAGAACATGGATGGCAAGGGCGAGGAGAGCATCGCGGGCCACAACTACCTGGCGATGGCCCTGGAGGCCGCCACGACCGGCCACCCGGCGGGTCAGCTTCCGAGCGACGCCTCTCCCCCGCACACCGCGGCACAGGCCCGGCTCATGGAGAGCCTGGTCGCAGCCATCGGCGAGAAACCGGAACTCCTTAAGGACCATGGCTACATGTCCGACAGCATCGGGCAGATCGTGTCGGAGTACCTCCCGGACATCAACAGGTCAATTTCGGGTGATCCCACGAGCGAGGACGTCATGAGACTGTTCCCTATCTCCGGAGCACCTGCACCGGATCTCAATCACGCGGATGTCACTCGTCTCCTTCTCCTTATTGGCCAGAACCCGGAAAGCTATGCGGCCGTGGAGGTCGGCCAGAAAGCTTATATGGCCAACCTGCTTGACTATCACATGAACCCGGACCTTCCTAAGGAAAATCGCTATACGCTCGGTACGGAGGATACTGTCAAAGAAATCGTCAGAAGCTCCAGCGAGGTCAGCGGGATTCTCGCCATTGGCCGGCAAGAAGCAGTGCTGGGCGAGGCAAAACAAGACGATCAAGACTACATAAACGCAATGAACAAGAGAAAGAGCCTAGTTTCGGGAGTTATCGGTCTTGGCATCGGTGTCGGAACTTCCTTCGTTGCTTCCCCACTCGTCGGGGCTGCAGCAGGCGGGGCTGCAAATACTGTGGCGGGTGTAGTAATCGAGCAAGCCTTTCAAGATGTCGAGGGAGAGAACACAAAAGGACGCTCCCGCGAAGTAGCAGGCTACTGGGAGGAAAGCAGGGAAAAGAATGCGAGGTTGGGGATGTCGGCAGTAAAAAGCGCCGCCGAGGCCCATAGCTCTCCCTACACTTCACAGGCTGCGGAATGGGGACGCACCAGCAGCCGGCAGGGGTTTAACGATGCCTCCGTATCGGTCGGCCAGATGGCAAAAGACCTTCAAACACCAAGCTGACAAGCTGTACAGAGACACTGCTCGCTCACCTATAGAAGTCAGTGAGGACCAAAAGTGAATCTCGCAAGATCAACTCCTCCCTCGGGCATCGGGAAGTGGTTGACTACTTTCCTTACGCTCACCTTGGGACTCAGCGCATGCTCTCCACCATTGCAGCGCGAATACCGGACACCCAGCTCCCTATGCGACATAAAGGTTTCACCACATCTAGTGGAGGCAGTTCTTCCGCCGGGAAAAAAAATTACCCAAACCGCGAAGCCGGGGGTTGGCTCCAGACGGTGCTACGTATATGTTGACGACGAAGAAGTTCTCGCCTCTGCGACGGAATGGGCGGAGAAGGGGACTTCGCTCCGAAAATTCGCCGAAGGCATGTACGGAATCAAACCGAGCGACAAAGTAACTGCCGACGGGAAGTACCTGTATTCCGCCACCGGGGCAATCGGCCTGGTGAAGTGTCCTGCGCCAGACTTTAAGCAAACAGAGAGTGACCTTTTCGCCTGGATTCGAACTGGCGGAGATCCTGTCAACGAATCCGATATCCAGTCCCTCATCAGGGCGTACACGGAGGCAGCCTCCAGTTCCGTTGCTTGCAGGGAAGACATCTAGTGATCCCTAAAAACAAGAAGCCTTTTCAGGCCAGGTCCGATGTAGGTGACGGGCGGACCGGCCGAAACGCACAGAGTCTCCGTGCCGTTGAGCGAGCTGCTTAACGTCGAGTCGACGGGCCGGGCAGGCTTGGATCACACCGTGTGCGCGGGCTGCGGTCAGGGCGGGCGGGCAACGCTCGCGAGAACCACCTCTAGCCACCAGCCGCCATCGCCCACAAGCCACACCACAAGAAGCGTTCAGTCGCAAAAATCTGGAAGGACTAATTGAAAGGCGTCGAATCAAAACGATCGAGGGTTTTGATAAGGCCCTGCAAGGGATTCTTGGCACGAGAAGAAGTCATCAAGCACTGGACAGCCTTGCTGACAGTAGCCCTCCTATTGGGGGCTTGCTCTTCGCCGCCGCAGCGAGAATATAAAACTCCTAATTCGCTATGCGGGGCAAAGGTCCCGAAAAATCTTCTAGAAACAGTTCTTCCGCCGGGGAAAAGGATCTCTCAGACCGCAAAGCCCGGAATCGGCTCCAGAAGATGCTACCTAGATGTCGACAATAAGGGTGCACTGGTTGTCGCAGTAGAGTGGGTAGCGGAAGGGACTTCACTGGAGCAGTTCTCTCGTAGCGCACGCGGCATCGACCCTGGCGACAGGGCTACCGCTGATGGCCGGTATCTTTATTCACCTACCGGGGCAGTCGGGTTTGTGGAGTGTCCTACTCCAGGCCGTAGGTACGTCGAGAGCGATGCCAACGGCGACCTTCTCGCTTGGATCCGAACCGGAGATGAGCCCGCGAAGGAGTCAGATATCAAGTCCCTCATTGAGCCTTTTCCAACCTGTGTCTGAAGTCGGGCAGTTGGGCTGACAACGTGGTGAAGCCCCTGGTAGATGGATTTTCGACCAAGAGAACCGTCTCCACCAGAGGCTTCACGTGCTTGTCTACCCGTCGGGCGTCGACGTGTCCAGCTCCGCCCTCCGCTTCCTCACACAACAACTGCGGCGCCACCCCCGCACGATCGGCTCCCGTTGGCGGCGCCTGAGCGCCGGCCGCCAGGCCCTGCCCACCCTCGCTCATCTGCGGATGGGACACACCTACGCCCAGCTCGCCGCCGGATTCGGCACCGGCACCACGACGGCCTACCGCTATGTCACCGAAGCGGTCGACCTCCTGGCCGCTCTCGCCCCCGGCCTGACCGACGCGGTCCGCACCGCGTCGGCGAAGGCGTACCTGATCCTGGACGGCACGCTCCTGCCGATCGACCGCATTGCCGCGGACCGGCCGTTCTACTCCGGCAAGCACAAGAGACACGGGATGAACGTGCAGGTCATCGCCGACCCCTTCGGCCGGCTGCTGTGGGCCTCACCGGCCCTGCCCGGCGCCGTCCACGACGTTCGCGCGGCCCGCGAGCACGGCATCGTCGACGCCCTGGCCGAGGCCGGGATCCCGTGCTGGGCCGACAAGGGATACCGAGGTGCCGGCGGCACGGTGCGCACCCCGTGCTGGGGGCGGTGGGAGACCCTCTCCGCAGGTCAGCAGGCGGTCAACCGGTCCCATGCGAAGATCCGGGCCCTCGTCGAGCAGGCCGTCGCTACCCTCAAGTCCTGGCGACTTCTGCGCAAACTGCGGTGCTCGACCACCCGGATCACCAGCCTCGTCCAAGCCGTCCTCACCTTGCATCTGACCAGCTCAGCGTGAGGTTGGAAAAGGCTCACTGGCCGAACCTGGGGCGCCAAAGGCGCGACGCCGGTGGTCCGTCGCACCGGCAACCGGTTCTCCGTGAACGCGATGTCCGCAATCAGCACCCGCGGCCGGATGCACTTCATGGTCCTCACCGGGACCTTCGACGCGAAGGTCATGTCCCGCTTCCTCGCCCGGCTCGTCGGCCACTTCGACCGCAAGGTCCACCTGATCGTCGACCGGCACTCGGCCCACCGCTCGAAGGCGGTACGGGCGTGGCTCGCCGACCACAAGGACCAGGTCGAGCTGCACTTCCTGCCGTCGTACTCACCCGAGCTGAACCCCGACGAGCTGGTCAACGCCGACCTCAAACGCAGCCTGCCCCACACCCACCGGGCCAGGAACCAGGCCAAACTCGCCGCCGAAACCCGCAGGTTCTTCCACCGTCGACAACGCCAGCCCCACATCGTTACCGGCTACTTCAAAGCCCCGCACGTCCGCTACATCCTCGACGAGTGAACCCAATGAGTTTCTGATCAATATGGCGACTTCTGGCGCATGCCGCAACAAGGTCTGGCGACCGTGGGGGAGAGACCGTCGCGATAGTAGGCACGTTCGCCGTATGGACATCGGATGACCGCCGAGGTCATCAGGCTGGCTACTTTTCGCTACCTGACCCTGCGGAGCAAGGTCTCCGTCATCTTGCCAACCGGGGGACACGGCCGCTCCACTTCCTGAAAAAGGAGAAGGGGCGGACACCTCCCGCGCGTGTCCGCCCCTGTCCGGTGTTGGCCGGTGCCGTCGCTTACATGAAGTTCGACGCGGCCTTCTTGTCGCCCTGCTGGTAGGCGGGAGCGGCCTCGCGGACCGCCCGGGCGATCTGGTTCAGCGCCTTGTGGATCTCCATCGCCCTGCGGTCCCAGTCGGTCTGCGCGGTCTTGTACGCCTCGCGCGCCTCGCCCTCCCAGAGGTCGGAGATCGACGCGATCTTCGCCTGGATGGCCTCCAGGCTGGTGTTCAGCCGTTCGGCCTGCTTCTCGATGTTGCCCGCGGCCTCCTGCAGGCTCGAGTAGGTGACGATCATCGTGCCGTCGTTGTGCGCCATCGGTCCTCCAACCGGATCGTGCTGTCGTGTGCCGGCCGAGAGCAGTGCACGGCCGGGAAGGGTCAGTACTTGTTGAGATTCGAAGTGCGGGCCTCGGTCGAGGAGTCGCCCGAGTAGCCCTCCGCCACGTCGACTCCGCGGAGGGCGGCCTCCACCTCGGTGTCCGTGTTGCCGGCGATGGTGCGGGCCGCCTCGATGGCCTCCTGGAACTTCAGCAGGAGCTTGCCGATGCCGACCATGTTCTGGTTGATCGCGTTCTGCTTCACGTTGAACGCACCGGCACCGATACCGGCCCAGCGGCCCTCCAGGCTGTCGATCGTCCCCTGCAGGACGGACAGCTGGCTCTTCACGTCGTCGAACTGGGAGGTCAGCTCCTGCTGCAACTTCGTGAGGGCAACGCCATTGACCTTCTGGACTGCCATGCGATGTGCTTCCTCTCTGGAGGTTCCCGGTGGGTCGGATCGCCACCGTCGGGTGCGGGCGGCTTGTTCCTGCCGCTATGCCGTACGGCGCTTGCGTACGAAGAAGACGCCTCCCGCGACGACGACCACGGCTGCGGCGCCGCCAAGAATGAGGCCGAGGGAGCTCCCGTCCCCGGCTTCCCCGCCGGAGCCTGCCACGGCCTGACCGGGCGTGGACCGGCCCTGCGGGGCTTGTGACGAAGCTGGTGCAGACGCGGCGGGCGAGGCGGACGAACCGCCCTTGGCGCCCGTCGTGTTCTCGTTCGTCAGGGGGTTGATGTTGGGGTCACCCGGCTTGCCCAGGCCGCGGTTGATGTGGGCTCCGGGACGGACGATGCCGTGGCCCAAGTAGCTGCTCGTCGTGCCGGGCTTCCAGCCTTCACTCCGGGCGGCACTCTCGAACATGACGCGCAGGACCTGGTTCGCGGTCCAATCCGGGTGCAGGGACCAGATCAGGGCGGCGGTGGCGGAGGCGATGGCAGTGGCGGCGCTGGTGCCGTCCGCTCCGTCGCAGTAACGGGTGAACGTCGCGTCGCACCACCGCGGGATGTCGCTTCCCGGAGCCGAGATGTCCACCATTTCGCCGTGCGTGGAGTACTTGCCGACCCGCCCCTTGGAATCGGTGGCCGCGACCCCCACGACTTCGGGCAGTCCCACAGGGTATTGCAGTTTGTTGTCCTCGTCTCCGGTGTTGCCGACCGAGGCAAACATGAGCTTGCCCTTGCTTTGGGCGTACTTTGCGGCTTCGATCATGCGATCGGTATTACCGCTACCACCGAAAGACATACTAATGATTTTTGCATCAGTATCCGCTGCAGCGCGAATGGCGTCTTCGACATCCCAAGAGTTCTTTCGCCTGCTGATGTCATCACCCGCGATGCGAAATGGGATGATCTTGGCGCCCGGAGCAAGCCCTTGAAGACCCCCGTTACGTCCGGTTCCTGCGATCAACTCGGCCATGGTGGTGCCATGACCCGAATAATCGTCGGTTTTGCCGTCCGCCTTAGTTGCGTCCCACCCTTTGAGGACCTGCCCCTTAAGTGATGGGGTGGATGCGTTAACACCCGAGTCGATCACGGCAACCTTGATGCCTTCGCCTCTGGTCTTCTTCCAGATCTTGTCGACGTGCATCGCGTCCAGGTACCACTGCTGGGCGCGCATGTCCTCCGCCGCAGCGGCGGGAGCCAGGCCGACGAACCCGATGGTCCACGCGCTTACGAGCGCGACCGCGCATGTGACCCGTCGCCTCAGCCGACGCGCCGTTCCTGTTGTCATCCTGGCTCCCTGCACCTTTCCTGTACTCAGTCGATCACTGGGGGAACGGCGCCGCGCCGCCGGGCCGCCCATGTCTCTTCGTCTTCCACGAGGAAGTCGGGGCGCTCGGAACCGGGGTGCCCCTCGTCCTTCTGGTCCTTGTCCCGTTGTGAGCGCGGGGTACCCACGACGCCGTTCACACTCGGCGTGCCCCGACCCGTGGAGCGGGCAGCCGCACCCGGGTTGGCACCGATGACACCACCCGTGGCCGAGCGCGCCGTCGACGGACGGCCCTGTGCCGTTCCCTGCCCGCCGATGACCGTACCCGTAGGGATGCGGGAACCGCCGGCCCCGCCCGTGGCCGCACGCTGCTGCGGCGTACCGCCGACGATGCCCCCGCTCGGCCGCCCGGTGACGGGCGCGGCGCTCCCCGTGCGGCCGGCGCCCGGGGCGCCCGGGGCGCCGGGTCGGCCGACCGTGTTGTTCGGGTTCTGGCCGCCGATCACTCCTTGGCGCCCGGCGGCGGGCGTGCCGGAAGCGCCGGGCGCACCGGGACGGCCGACCTGGCTCGCTTGGCCGGGTCCGGCGGTACGTCCCTGACCGGTGCCACTCTGCCCCGCCTGCGGAACCCCGGGGACCCCGGGGCGGCCGAACTGGCTCGTGCTGGGCCTGGTGGTACGCGAAACGGCAGGCACGGCCGGGCTTCGGCCACCACCCGTGCCACGCCCGGTGCCCGGGAAGCCGGGCACCACGGGCGGTGGTGTGACGGGGCCTCCGGTGGCCGTGGGGGCGGTCGGCGTGGGTGAGGGCACCGGCGGAGCCGTCGCCGGCGGGGCGGGAGGTGCGATGGTGTCGATCTGCATCGACGGGTCCAGCATTGTCGGACCCGGAGTGGGGCCAAGCGCGTTGGCGCTCGTGCCGCCTGTGAATCCACCGCTTTCCGCTGGCCGGGAATATCCCCCCTGGGAGTCGCTGCTCTTCGCAGCGCCCATAGTGGCCTGTCCGGTGCTCTGGGGCGCCTCGTCGGCGTCAAAGCCCAGTGACGGGCGCGGCACCGGGACCTTCAGACGCTCCGGGAACTTGGGCGGCTCCTGGGAAGCGAGCGTCGACTCCGACACCGCGTAGAACGACGCCAGGCGGTTCATCTGGTTGATGGCCTCCTGGCGGTCGCGTTCCGCCTTGAGGGCCTTCTGGTAGTCCTCGTTGTCCGCCGTGCGCTCCGACGGGGGGAAGTCCGTGGGCTTCTTCGGGTCGGGGCGGGTGTCGCGGGGCGGGCGGGCGCTGCGGACCGAGGCCAGGCCCGTGCTGGCGACCTTCATCTGCGCGCCCACCACGTTGGCGAAGCTCGCCAGGTTGTACGTGTACGCCACGAGGTCGGAGGCGAAGCGCTGGAACTCCGTACCCGCCTCACCCTTCAGCTCCACCGCCGCGGCGTCCTTCTTCAGGTCGCGCGCCGCGTCGTTGAGGGCCTTGCGGGCGGCCTCCAGGGCGGTGCCGGCGGCCTCCAGGTCGGACGGGTTGGCCGCTTCGAGGAGGTCCAGCATGGCGTTGAGCGGGGCGTTCTCGAAGTTCGTCTTGCCGAAGACGCCACCGGGATCCCTGACGCCGAGACCGATGCGGTCGAGCTGCGCCGTGAAGCGCTCCCACTGGTCCGTGGCGGTGAACGCCGTCTGGATCTTCGACGCTTCCTGGCTCTGCAACTGTTCGGGGGCGAGGTTCTTCTTCTCGGTTCCCATCGGTGTTACCCCAGGTCCTCTTTGCCGGTCTGGATGCCGTGGTCCGGCTTGTCGGTCTTCTGGTCCGCCTTCTCGTCGTGCTTCTCGCGCTCCTTCACCGCCGCCTCCAGACGGTCGTCGATGGCGTGGAAGCGGCGGCGCGTGTCCTCGTCGACGTTGTCGAAGCCGACGTCGGCGGCGCGGACGCCGAGGCGCAGGAGCTCCATCTGGTCGGCCAGGAGCTTGGAGAGGGACACCAGTTCCTTGTGGACGCGGGCGTACTGCTTGAAGAAGCCGTCCGCTTCCGCGAAGGGCAGGCCGGTGCCGCTGAAGGCGCCGCGCTCGATGGTGTGCTCGGCGACCTTCTTGCTGCTCCCGGGCCCGCTCTCGAAGTCCGTCAGCAGTGCGTCGATCTTGGACTGGAAGCTCCGTAGCGCGCCTGCGCCGCGCTCGAGATCGCCCATGGTCCTCGTCCCTCCCCGTTGTTCCAGCGGTCCTGCACTGCGATCAGGTCCTTGGGTCATTCACCGATCGCACGTCCGCCACTCTATCCAGTGCCTCTGACAGTCCCAAGTGCCTTACCCGCCGGGCGCCTTCCGGGACGACGGTGGTGGAGGTCCCTCCGGTTGCGCGCCGTCGCGCGCAACCGTTCACCCGTTCGCGGGGCGCGTCGCCGTACGGCTCCGTCGGCGGGCGTCGCGGAGGGCGATCGCGGTGCCGGCGATGGCGGCGACGAGGACGCCGCCGCCCACGACGACGTACGTCGCGAGGCGGGCGTCGCGTTGTTCGGGTGTCTCGCCCAGGTGGAGCTCGGCCGGTGTCGGCGGTTCCGCGTTGACGACGCCCTCGCGGGCGACCGGGGCCTCGACGGGCCGGTCGTCCTCCGTCAGCGCCCGGACCGGGTCCACGACGCCCCACCCGACGAGCCGGTCGTGGCCGGCGATCGAGCGCTCGGCGGTCTGCTGGATCTGGGCGACGATCTGCTTGGGCGTCCAGTCCTTGTGCTTGGCCTTGATGAGGGCGGCGATCCCGGCGACGTAGGGGGCGGAGAAGCTGGTGCCGTTGTCGGCGCAGTGGCCGCCGCCCGGCACCGTTGTGATCATGTCCACACCGGGTGCGGCCACACCGACGAAGTCGCCGGACTGGGAGAAGGAGGCGCGTTCGTTGTTGCGGTCGGAGGCGGCGACGGCGAGGACGCCCTCGTACGAGGCGGGGTAGGTCGGTTTCACGTTGCCGTCGACGCCGTCGTTGCCCGCGGAGGCGACGACCACGATCCCCGCGTCCAGGGCCTTCTGGACGGCCGCCTTCAGCAGCGGGGTCGGCTCGACGGCGTTCGCCGTGTCCTGGGAGATGTTGATGACGTGGGCCTTCTCGTCGATGGCGTGCAGGATGGCCGTCGCCAGCGTTCCGGCCGTGCCGTTGCCGTCCGCGTCGTTCTGCTGGATGGGGATGATCGTGGCGTCCGGGGCGAGGCCGACGAAGCCGGTGCCCTTCATGGGGCGTGCGGCGATGATGCCGGCGACCTTGGTGCCGTGGCCGACCGTGTCGGTGGTGCCGTCCTCCTTGCCGCGTTCGACCTTGTTGCCGTGTTCGTCCTCGGCGTCCTTCGGGATGAGGTTGATTCCGCTCCCCACGTCGACGGCGGGCTTCAGCTGCGGGTGCCTGACGTCGACGCCGGTGTCGATGACGGCGACGCGGACGCCCTTGCCGGTGGACTGCTTCCACAGTTCGTCGAGGAGGACCCGCTGGAGGGCCCAGGGGCGGCCTTCGTAGGGCTTGCTGGGGTAGGTGCACTGGCCGGGGGCCTCCGCCGCGGCCGGCGGGGCGGGCAGGGCGACCCCGAGGAACGCCGTCGCCGCCAGGGCCGCCGCCCGCCTCCGGTTCGCCCGTCGCCCGTTCGTGGACTGCATCGTGTACGCCCCCGTCCTCACGAGCCCTGCGGCTGCCGTGCCGCGGCCGTCGACAGGCGCGGGCCGGTCGGCAGGAACGCCGACCAGGCGGCCGGGACGGGCCGCGGGTCCACGTCCTTGTAGCCGAGCCTGTTCTGGGCCTGCTGCGCCTCCAGGAGGCGCGCCTTCTTCTCCTCCGCGGAGCCGGAGGAGCCGATGCCGGAGTCGTCGGCCGGATTGTCGCCGTTGGACTGCATCGCGTACCGCAGACCGGTGTCGGTGACGAGGAACAGGAAGCCGGCGTCGGTGCGCGAGCCGGTGAACTGGCGGAAGAGCAGGCCGGTGCCGGGGGTGACGTACGCGCTGCTGGAGCCGGTCGGGAGCGGTGCCGGGAAGTCCTCGCCGGCCCAGGTGCTGAGGGTGGTGGAGCCGTCGTCCTCGTCGACCTCGCGCAGCACGTTGCAGACGGTGTTGCGGCTGCCCTCGCCGGTGTTCGCGGAGTTGACGGGCCTCGGGGCGTGCTGGGGCCACTTCTTGTCGCGGCCGAACGCCTCGCCCGGTTGGAAGGCGGCGGCGCTGACGGAGGTGGCCTGGCCGTTCTGGCCGAGCCTGATCAGTTCGCGGCTGTTCAGCAGCAGTTTGGCGGTGAAGTCGGAGACGGGGGCGACCCTGCCCCGCAGGACGACGTACTGCTGCTTCCTGGTGCCGTCGGTGGCGGTGAGGACCATGCCGACCTTGTTGACGTCGGGGTCCAGCCCGGGGACGCCGGCGGGGGAGCCCGGCTCGCCGTCGACGGTGGGGAAGGTGATCTCGTCGCCCTTGTGGAGGGTGTCCAGCCAGCCGGCGGAGACGCGCTGCGGTGTGCGGCCCTGGCCGACGAGCTGGCGCAGCAGCAGTTCGTTCTTCTCGACCGGGTACGCGGTGCCGCCGGCGTCCACGACGTACCGGGTGCGGTCGGGGGCGGGGCCCTCGACGTACAGGAGGTCGCCGCCGCCCAGCCGGCCCGCGCCCTCGGTCTTGGCCTTCTCCCGGTCGGCGAGGACGAACGCCGCCTTCTGGATGGCGCGGCCGCCTTCGACGGGGCGCTCGCACACGGCCCAGCGCTTGGCCGCGCCGGCCTCCTTGGCGTCGGGGAGGCGGTCGGGCGCGTACGGGATGCCGAGGGTGGCGCCGTGCCGGATCTTCCCGCTGTCGAGCACGGACTCGTCGACCTTGATGACCGTCCCCTTGTCGGGGTTGAGGAGGAGTTTCGCGGAGGCCATGTTGAGGACCGGGTGGAGCTGCTTCGTCCCGTTGGTCTGCAGGACGACGTAGCGCGTCGTCGACTTGCTGGCGATGATGACGTTCTCGCCGTGCGCGTCCCAGTTCTTCGGGGCCACCGGGCGGAACATCCCCCAGGCGCCGGACGCGGCGAGCACCACGACGCCCACGATGATCCCGGGCAGCACCCCGCGCAGCGGGCGGGGGGCGCTCTCCTCGGAGCCGGTGGAGTTGGGCTGGACGAATTGGGCGACCAGTCTCCGTTTCGCGAAGGTGTAGGCGTTGAGTTCGTCCCGACGCGATGCCATGTGTGCGCTGTCCCTCTCCCCGCTGGGCAGCCGTGTCCCCTGGTGTCCGGTGACGCCGGCCGTCGTAACCGCCCCCCTACTATGCCTGCTGGCGGCCGCGGCCTTCCGCTCAGGTAGGGTGATCGCCCGGTCAACGGCCGTGTGGATTCGGCTTTTACGGACACGAGGGGGCATCGCGGCGATGGGTACGGCGACGCGCGCGCGCACGAGGCGGTCCGGCGGAGGACGCCCGGCCCGTTCCCGCCGGCAGCGCGGCAGCGACCACCGGGCCGGCGGGCCCCGTTCCGCTCCGGCCCCCGGGGCCGCTCCCGCCCCGGTCCCCGGGGCCTCCGTCACCCCGCGCCCGCTGTCGCGGGTCGGCCGGGTGGGGCCCTTCCAACTGCGTCAGCTGGTCCTGGTCGAGCTGGCCCTGGCGCTGGCCGCGGTCGGGGTCGCGCTGCAGGGCCTGTGGCTGGTCCCGACGCTGTCCGTCGCCGTGGTGCTCGTGCTGCTCGCCGTGGTGCGGCGGCGCGGCCAGGCCCTGCAGGACTGGTCGTCGACGGCGCTGGCCCTGCGCGCCCGCCGCCGGGCGGCCGCGCCCGCCGCCGTGGACGTCGACCCGTCACTGGCGCCGATCGTGGAGGGGCTGCCGGGGTTCCGGCCGTTCCCGTACGTCGACCGCAAGCGGCGCACCGTCGGCATGCTCGGCGACGGCACGTTCCTGACGGCGGTCGTGCGCGTCGAGGCCGGCGGTGCCGCGCCGAGGCCCGCGTTCGGCGCGCGGACGCTCCCGCTGTCCCTGCTCGGCGGGGCGCTGGAGGTCGACGACATCGTGCTGGAGTCGGTGCAGCTGGTGCAGCAGGTGCGTTCCGCGCCGGCGCCGCACCTGCCGCAGCAGGCGGTGGCCCGGCTCTCGTACGCGCCGCTGCAGCAGCGCACCGGGGCGCCCGCGCTGCGGATGACGTGGGTGGCGCTGAAACTGGACCCGGAGCGCTGCCGGGAGGCCATCGAGGCGCGCGGCGGCGGCGTCGGGGGTGCCCAGCGGTGCCTGGTGCGCGCGGCGGACCACGTGGCGAGCCGGATCACGGGCGCCGGGTTCGAGGCCGTCGTGCTCGACCAGGAGGAGCTGAACTCCACGATGGCGACCGCGGCGTGCGCGAGCCCGCGGCTGGCCGCCCGTGCGCACCGCCCGGACGCCACGCCGCAGCGCCGGACGGTGGAGACGGCGCGGGTGTGGCGGTGCGACGACCGCTGGCACACGACGTACGCGGTGGGCCGCTGGCCGGCCCTGGCGGGCGGCGGCGAGGGCTCGCCCCTGGCGAGGCTGGTGTCGCTGCTGACGGCGACGCCCGCGTACGCGACGACGTTCGGCCTCACGATGCGGCGCGGTTCGCGCCGGGACACCGTGGACGTGGCCGGGTACGTGCGGATCACCGGTGGCTCGGACGGCGAGCTCATCGGGGTGCGGCGGGCGCTGGAGCAGGCCGCCCGGTCGGCGAGGGTCGGCCTGGCGCGGCTGGACCGGGAGCAGCTTCCCGGTGTGCTGGCGACGCTGCCGCTGGGAGGGGCGCAGTGATGTTCGGAACACGGTCGGCCCGCGCCCCGCGCGGACTGTTCGGCCCGCGCCACGCGGGTCACAGCGTCGCCGCGGACGGCATGGGCGCCCTGTCCCTGCCGGTGGGCGACGACGGCGTGGTCATCGGGGACGACGCGGAGGGCAGTCCGCGCATCGTGGGCTTCCACCGCTCCACCCCGTACGACGTGCTGCTCATCGGCGGCCTGTGGACGGCGCAGGTGCTGGCGCTGCGCGCGGCGGGCACCGGCGCCCGGGTCGCGGTCGAGACGGGCCGCGCGCAGGCCTGGACGGCGCTGGCGCACGCGGCCGGCGCGGGCCTGGAGTGCGTCACGCTGCACGACGTGGGCCGGGTGCCGCCGATGGGCGCCACGGTGGGCAGTCCGGTCGTGGTCGTCCGGGACTGCGGCATGAGGCCGCCGCGCGGGCGGGTCGTGTCGTCGCCGTGGCAGTCGGTGCTGACGCTGCTGCCGTACCTGAGTCCGGTCGCGCCCAGGCTGATGCGCGCCGCGACGCTCGTGGGGGTGCAGCGGGTCTCCCCGCAGGAGGCGGAGCAGATCGGCCGGATCCTGGGGCTGGCGCGGGCCGAGTACGAGGCACTGCCGACGCTCGCGGACGGCGTGACGCTGTGGTGCGCGGGGCGGGAGCGGCACTGGGTGATGACCAGCGGCACCGACGCCGAGACGGGGCTGCTCGGAGCGGCCCGGCGGATGGACTGAGGCCGCCGAGGAGGACCGGTCGGGGAAGTTCCGGACGGTTTGTCAAGCGGCCCCGGTCCCGCGGCGTGCACGGCCCTAAGATGCCGGGGAGGCGACGCGGGCCGCGGCCGCCGCCGCGGTCGACCGGGCGGGCCCGTGGGGGCACGTCCGTCCCAGCCGGTACCGAAAGGACTCAAGCGATGGGCAGCGCACAGGAGAAGGACGAGTTGTACGCCCTCGACATCTCCGGGGTGGAGTGGCACGGCGCCCCGGGCACCAGCCCGGACGAGGAGCGCGTCGAGATCGCCCACCTGCCCGGCGGCGCGGTCGCCATGCGGTCGTCGCTGGATCCGGACACGGTCCTGCGCTACACGGAGGCGGAGTGGCGGGCGTTCGTCCTGGGCGCACGCGACGGGGAGTTCGACCTGAAGTGAGCCGCCGGTACGGCGGTGGCGGCGGGCCCCGCCCGCCCGGGACCTTCCGGGCGGCGGGGCCCGCCGGCGTGTGCGGGGGTGCCGCCGCGCGGGAGGGGCGCCGCCGGCACCCGGTCCGGGTTCCCGTCACCGGCGGGAGGTCCGGGTCCGCGGAATTGTGAGAGCCCGTCAATACGTCGGCCCTTGCGGTCGTTTGACCCGTTTCGCCTTCACGTTGGGCTTCCGCTCCGTCACGCGCTGGTGAGATCCGCCGTCCCCGGAGGGCCCTTGTGGCCCGACGGGCCTGACACCCGGGTGCCGTCGGCGATTAGGGTGGGAAGGGCCGGCCATGACCCCGCGCGGGCGTGCGGTGCGCGCCGGGGGAGCCGGGCCGCGGACGACAGGAACGGTCGCCCACACCCACGACGGCACAAGGGTGCTCGACCACACCAGGAGGCAAAGTGAACGGCGATCGGGACGAGATCCACCGGGGATGGAACACTCCTCCCGCCGACGATCCGTCCGACATGGACGCCGCCGAGATGACGGGTGAGTTCACCATC
Organism: Streptomyces somaliensis DSM 40738; assembly: GCA_012396115.1. Lineage (GTDB taxonomy): Bacteria > Actinomycetota > Actinomycetes > Streptomycetales > Streptomycetaceae > Streptomyces > Streptomyces somaliensis. The sequence continues at coordinate 35,119 of JAAXOU010000019.1, forward strand.
GACTACACCCCGCCCGCCTGGTACACGCAGAACGCCGGTGGTCCGGACGCCTCGGCTCCGGGCGCGGCGCCGCCTCCCCCGCCGCCGACCGGTCAGCCCGTCGCCGTTCCGGGCCTGCCGCAGGGCGACGGCTTCCGGCCCGGCCCCACGCCGCCTCCGGCGTCCCCCGCCGTCCCGCCCGCGGTACCCCCGGCGCCCGGGCCGGGAGCGCCCTTCGCACCGGTGCCCGCCCCCGCTGCGCAGCCGTTCGGCGGCGGCGACCCGGAGGGCGGGGCGACGATGCGCTTCTCCCCCGCCGAGCTGAGGCGCGAGACGGACGGGAGCGCGGCGCGCGCGGCGGCCGGGGCGGACGCCGGTGCCGAGGAGCGCGCCGGGGACGGCGGTACGGCGGGAGGCGGCCCCGGCGCTCCTGAACACGCCTCCGCCCAGGACGGAGCGGGGGCACCGGCCGGACGGGCGGACGGCGACGACCGGGCCGACGGGGACGGCACGGACGCGGACGCCCCGGGTGAGGCCCCGGGCGACGGCCCCGACGCCGACGGCCCCGATGTCACCGCCACCGCCACCGCCGACGGGGACGGCCGCAGGGACGAGGCGGACGGCCACGGGGGTGAGCCGGTCGGCGGGGACGACGGCCGGGTTCCCGACGACCGGCCGGCGCCGGACGCCGTTCCCGTACCGGACGCCGCACCGGCGGCCGCTGAGCCCGTCGCGAAGCCGTGGCCGCCGCAGCCCTCCCAGCAGGACCCCCGGGGCGGCGGGCCGGCCGTGCCGGGGCTGCCGCCGCTGCCGCCCTCGTTCCAGCCCGCCGGGGCCCAGCAGTGGCCCGCGCC
>JAAXOU010000190.1 GCA_012396115.1 Streptomyces somaliensis DSM 40738
GGTCTGGGTCGTCCTCGCCCCCCGCTGAAGTGGGCCGCGCGGCCGGGCACCGCGGCGTCGGATCCGGCCAACCCGCCGCCGGTTCGCGGGCCGTGCCGGTGTCCGCCTCTAGCGGGAAACCCGGCGGGGTCAGGACTCGGCGTCCAGCGGCATGGGGCCGTAGACCTCGGTGCCGTCCTCGAAGAGCGTCACCCGGTCCGCGCCGCCCTCCAGCAGGTCGCGCCAGGTCTCGCCGATCCAGGACTCCGCGTCCCCCTGCGTGGTGAACTCCTCCGGCCTGACCGCCGGCTCCACCTCCGTGCCGTCGGCCTTCTCGAACCGCCACGTCCACGCCATGTGCGCCTCCCGGGTCCTGCACCTGTGCTGGTTCCTGCCCGCAGCGTAGCCGGGCGCGCAGCCGCACGGGGCCCGCGGGAGGATCGGGTACGTGGAACTGACCCTGCTCGGCACCGGAGCCCCGGCCGGACTCCCCAGACCCGGCTGCCCCTGCGCCGCGTGCGCCACCGCCCGCGGCCCGTACGCGCGCTCCGCGACCTCGCTGCTCGTCGACGGCGCCCTGCTGCTCGACCTCACCCCGGGCGCCGCCCTGGCCGCCGCCCGCGCCGGCCGCACCCTCACGGGCGTGCGGCAGGTGCTGCTGACGCACCCGCACGACGGCCCGCCCGTGGAGCTGCCCGCCGGGCTGCCCTGCGCGGGCCGCGTCCCGGACGGGCGGGAGCTGACGCTGATCAGCGGCCACCGCGTGGCTGGTCAGGCGTCCCCGGCGGCGAGCGCGCGGACGGCGTCCGCGAACGCGTCGCCCCGCCTGTTGTAGTCGGTGAACATGTCCATCGAGGCGCAGGCCGGGGCGAGGAGCACGGTGTCCCCGGGCCGGGCGAGCCGCGCCGCCTCCCGGACCGCCCCCGCCATCGCCCCAGTGTCCGTCCGGTCGAGGTCGACCACCGGCACCTGCGGGGCGTGTCGCGCGAGGGCTTCGCGGATCAGCGCGCGGTCGGCGCCGATGAGCACGGCGCCGCGCAGCCGCTCCGCCGACTCCGCGACGAGTTCGTCGAAGGTGGCGCCCTTGGCGAGGCCGCCGGCGATCCAGACGACCGGGTCGTAGGCGGCGAGCGACGCCCGGGCGGCGTGGGTGTTGGTGGCCTTGGAGTCGTCGACGTAGGCGACCCCCCCGACCTCCGCGACGTGCGCGATGCGGTGGGCGTCGGGGCGGAAGGCGCGCAGGCCCTCGCGGACGGCCGCCGGCTCCACGCCGAAGGCGCGGGCGAGGGCCGCCGCGGCGAGCGCGTTGGCGATGTTGTGGGGGGCCGGCGGGTTCACGTCGGAGACCCGCGCCAGCTCCTGGGCCTGCTTCCGCCGGTCCGGGACGAACGCGCGGTCCACCAGGAGGTCGTCGACGACGCCCAGCTGGGAGGGGCCGGGAGTGCCGAGGGTGAAGCCGATCGCGCGGCAGCCCTCCTCCACGTCGGCCGCGCGGACCAGGTCCTCGGTGGCCGCGTCGGAGGCGTTGTAGACGCAGGCGACGGTGTTGCCCTCGTAGATCCGGCCCTTGTCGGCGGCGTACGCCTCCATGGAGCCGTGCCAGTCGAGGTGGTCCGGGGCCAGGTTGAGCACGGCCGCCGAGTGGGCGCGCACGCTGGGCGCCCAGTGCAGCTGGTAGCTGGACAGCTCCACGGCGAGGACGTCGTACTCCTCGTCGCCGAGGACGGCGTCGAGGAGGGAGACGCCGATGTTGCCGACGGCGGCGGTCCGCAGGCCGGCCGCCTCCAGGACGGAGGCGAGCATGCGGACCGTCGTCGTCTTGCCGTTGGTGCCGGTGACGGCGAGCCACGGGGCGGGCTTCCGGCCGTCGAGGCCGCGCAGCCGCCAGGCCAGCTCGACATCGCCCCAGACCGGGACGCCGGCGGCTTCGGCGGCGGCGAACAGCGGTTTGTCGGGGCGCCAGCCGGGGGCGGTGACGACCAGCTCGGTGTCCTCGGGGAGCGTGTCGCCGTCCCCGAGGCGGACCGTGACGCCCTCGGCCTCCAGCTCGGCCGCCCGGGCGCGGGCACGCTCGTCGTCGCCGTCGTTGACGACGGTGACGCGCGCCCCCAGGCCGTGCAGGACACGGGCGGCGGGGACCCCGCTCACGCCCAGTCCGGCGACGGTGATCCGCTTGCCCCGCCAGTCCGCTGCCCCGGTGCTCACTTGTCGGCCGCCCATCCCGCGTAGAAGAGTCCCAGACCCACGATGACGCACATGCCCTGGATGATCCAGAACCGCACCACCACGAGGACCTCCGACCAGCCCTTGAGTTCGAAGTGGTGCTGCAGGGGAGCCATGCGGAAGACGCGCTTCCCGGTCATGCGGAAGGAGCCGACCTGGATGACCACGGAGAGGGTGATCAGGACGAAGAGGCCGCCGAGGATCGCCAGCAGCAGCTCCGTGCGGGAGCAGATGGCGAGGCCGGCGAGGGCGCCGCCGAGGGCGAGCGAACCGGTGTCGCCCATGAAGATCTTCGCGGGCGAGGTGTTCCACCACAGGAAGCCGAAGCAGGCGCCCATCAGCGCGGAGGCCACGACGGCGAGGTCAAGCGGGTCGCGCACCTCGAAGCAGGCGTTGGGGTTGGTGAGCTCCTTGGCGTTGGCGCAGGACTCCTGGAACTGCCAGAGCCCGATGAAGGTGTACGCGCCGAAGACCATCACCGACGCGCCGGTGGCCAGGCCGTCCAGACCGTCCGTCAGGTTCACGCCGTTCGACATCGCCAGGATCATGAAGAGCGCCCAGACGACGAACAGCACCGGGCCGATGGTCCAGCCGAAGTCGGTGATGAACGACAGCTTGGTGGAGGCCGGGGCGAGTCCCCGCCGGTCGGAGAACTGCAGCGCGAGCACGGCGAAGGCGATGCCGACGATCAGCTGGCCGGCCATCTTGGCCTTGGCCCGCAGACCGAGCGACCGCTGCTTGACGATCTTGATGTAGTCGTCGAGGAACCCGACGAGGCCCATGCCGGCCATCAGGAACAGCACCAGGACGCCCGAGTACGTGGGGTCCTCGCCGGTGATGACCTTGGCCAGGGCGTACGCGATGAGCGTGGCCAGGATGAAGGAGATGCCGCCCATGGTGGGCGTGCCCTTCTTGCTGCCGTGCGTGCGCGGGCCGTCGTCCCGGATGAACTGCCCGTATCCCTTGCGGGCCAGGAGCTTGATCAGCAGCGGCGTGCCGATCAGGGTCAGGAAGAGCCCGATGGCCCCCGCGAAGAGGATCTGCCTCATCGGCCGGCGACCTCGCCCTCGGTGGTGTTCCCGAGCAGTGCCTGGGCGACCCGCTCGAGCCCGACCGACCTGGAAGCCTTCACCAGCACGACGTCACCCGGACGCAGTTCACTGCGCAACAGGTCGATCGCCGCCTGCGCGTCGGACACGTGCACCGACTCCTCACCCCACGAACCCTCGTTGTATGCGCCCAGTTGCAGCCAGGACGCTTCCCTGCCCCCGACTGCGACGAGCTTGCCGACATTGAGCCGGACGGCGAGCCGCCCGACCGCGTCGTGCTCGGCGAGCGCCTCGTCGCCGAGCTCGGCCATCAGGCCGAGCACCGCCCACGTGCGTCCCCCCCTGGCCCGTGCGGCCTCGCCCATGGCCGCGAGCGCGCGCAGGGCGGCCCGCATGGACTCGGGGTTCGCGTTGTAGGCGTCGTTGACGATCGTCACACCGTCCGGACGCTCGGTGACCTCCATGCGCCAGCGGGAGAGGGAGCCCGCCTCGGAGAGCGCGGCGGCGATCTCGTGCACGGGCATGCCCAGCTCATGGGCGACGGCGGCCGCGGCGAGCGCGTTCGACACGTGGTGCTCACCGTACAGGCGCATGGTCACATCGCCGCACCCGGTGGGTGTGCGGAGGCGGAAAGCGGGCCGTCCGTTCTCTGCGAGACGGACATTTTCGGCGCGTACGGACGCTTCCGGGGACTCGCCGAAGAAGACCACGCGCGCCCCGGTGCGGGACGCCATGGCCTTCACGAGCGGGTCGTCGGCGTTGAGGACGGCCACGCCGCCTTCCCCGGCGGACGGGAGGGACTCGACGAGTTCGCCCTTCGCCAGGGCGATCCGCTCGCGGCCGCCGAACTCGCCGATGTGGGCGGAGCCCACGTTGAGGACGACGCCGATGCGGGGCGGGGTCAGCTCGGTGAGGTAGCGGATGTGGCCGACGCCGCGCGCGCCCATCTCCAGGACGAGGTGCCGGGTCTCCTCGGTGGCGCGCAGGGCGGTCACCGGCAGGCCGATCTCGTTGTTGAGGTTCCCGGCCGGCCAGACGGTGGGGCCCAGGCGCTGGAGGAGCTGCGCGACGAGGTCCTTGGTGCTGGTCTTGCCGGCCGAGCCGGTCAGGGCGACGACGGTGGTGCCGAGCCGCTCGACGACCGTGCGGGCGAGCGCGCCGAGGGCGGCGGTCACGTCGGGCACGACGACAGCGGGGACGCCGACGGGCCGGGTGGCCAGGACGGCCACGGCCCCGGCCTCGACGGCCCCCCGCGCGTAGTCGTGCCCGTCGGCCTTCTCGCCGGCGAACGCGGCGAAGAGGCCGCCCGGCTCGACCTGGCGGGAGTCGTAGACCACGGAGCCGGTGACCCGTGCCTCCGGGTCCGGTATGTCGTGCGTCCGCCCGCCGACGATTTCGGCGATCTCGGTGAGGGAGAGGGCGATCACTTCTTCATCCCTGACTGTTCTGGATGGCTTCCCGCAGGACCTGGCGGTCGTCGAAGGGCCGTACCACGCCTGCGACGTCCTGGCCCTGCTCGTGGCCCTTGCCCGCGACGAGGACGGTGTCGCCCGGTCGTGCGCGGGCCACGGCGGCGGCGATCGCGGAGGCGCGGTCGGGGTCGACGATGACGGTGCCCCGTTCGTCGGCGGGCACCCGGGCGGCGCCGGCGAGCATCGCGGAGAGGATCGCGAGGGGGTCCTCGGAGCGCGGGTTGTCGGAGGTCAGCACGGCCGTGTCGGCGAGGCGCGCCGCGGCGGCGCCCATGGGGCCCCGCTTGGTGGCGTCGCGGTCGCCGCCGCAGCCGAGGACGACGTGGATCCCGCCCTCGGTGACCTCGCGCAGGGAGCGCAGCACGGACTCGACGGCGTCGGTCTTGTGGGCGTAGTCGACCACGGCGAGGTACGGCTGGCCGGCGTCGACGCGCTCCAGCCGGCCGGGCACGCCGGGCACGGCGGCGACGCCGTCGGCGGCCGTCCGCGGGTCGATCCCGGCGACGGCGAGGGCGACGACGGCGGCGAGGGTGTTGGCCACGTTGAACGGGCCCGGCAGCGGTGCCCGGGCGTCGATCCGCTCGCCCCCGGGGCCGACGGCGGTGAACGTGCTGCCGAGGGGGCCGCTGCGGACGTCCTCGGCTCGCCAGTCGGCGTCCGGGTCGCCGCCCGCGGAGAAGGTGACGAGGGGTACGGTCGCCTCGGCGGCCAGTCTCCTGCCGTACTCGTCGTCGTGGTTGACGACGCCCCGGCGCGAGCGGCGCGGCGTGAACAGCTGCGCCTTGGCCCGGAAGTAGTCCTCCATGTCGGAGTGGAACTCCATGTGCTCCGGGCTGAGGTTGGTGAAGACGGCGACGTCGAAGACGCAGCCGTCGACCCGGCCGAGCACCAGGGCGTGGCTGGACACCTCCATGGCGACGGCCTCCACGCCGCGTTCCCGCATGACGGCGAGCAGGGCCTGCAGGTCGGTGGCCTCGGGGGTGGTCCGCTCGGACTTGACGCGCTCGTCGCCGATGCGCGTCTCGACGGTGCCGATCAGTCCGGGGACGCGCCCGGCGGCCCTGAGGCCGCCTTCGACGAGGTACGCGGTGGTGGTCTTGCCGGACGTCCCGGTGATCCCGACGGTGAGGAGTCCGGAGCCGGGGCGGCCGTAGATCTCGGCGGCGAGTTCGCCCATCCGGCCGCGCGGGTCGTCGGCCACCAGGACGGGCAGGCCGGTCGCGGCGGCGCGGTCGGCTCCCGCCGGGTCGGTGAGGATCGCCGCGGCGCCGAGGCCGGCGGCCTGGGCGGCGAAGTCGGCGCCGTGCAGACGGGCGCCCGGCAGTGCGGCGTACACGTCCCCGGGGCGTACGGCCCGGGAGTCGTGGGTGATGCCGGTGACCTGCCCTTCGAACGGCCGGTCCGGCCGGTGCGGAGCGGGTGCGCCCAGCCGGGCGGCCAGTTCGCCGAGGGGCGTGGGGCGGACCTGGGCCGGACGGGGCGCCCCCGGCTGTTTCGCGGGGGCGTCCCGGTCGGTGGTTCGGGAACGATCAGGGTGGGGCACGGCGGTGAGCGTACCGGGCGCACCCGTGATCGGGCTAAACGAGGCCGCCGGTCCGCGGTCGTCGTCGGGCCGGTTCCCGGGGTCGGGCGTGATCGTCGTCACTGGGGCTCCCCTCGGCTCAGCTGCCGGGCGTGAAGGTGACCGGCAGGCGCGGGGGCCGTGCTCCGGTCGGCGCGATGTGCAGGGTTTTCAGGGCGAACTCCATGACCTTCTTGTGGACGGGGCCGCAGATCTGGCCGCCGAAGTAGCTGCCCCTGGTGGGGTTCTGGATGGCGCAGTAGACGGTGATCCGGGGGGCGTCGGCGGGCGCGAACCCGGCGAAGGAGGCGGTGTACCCCCGGTAGCGGCCGAGTCGCGGGTCGACGCGGTTGGCGGTGCCGGTCTTGCCGGCGACGCGGTAGCCGGGGATGGCGGCCCTGGTGCCGGTGCCCTCCCGGTCGTCGACGACCGATTCCAGCATGGCGGCGAGGGTGTCGGCGGTCTTCTCGCTCACGACGCGCGTCCTGTCGGGGGCGGGGGCGGGGGCGAAGCGGCCGTCGGGGCCCCGGGTGCCGCGGACCAGGGTGGGCGCGACGCGGACGCCGCCGTTGCCGATGGTCGAGTAGACGGAGGCGGCCTGCACGGCGTTGACGGACAGGCCCTGGCCGAAGGGGATCGTGTACTGCTGGGAGGTGTTCCAGTCGCGCGGGTGGGCCAGGATGCCGGAGGTCTCACCCGGGTAGCCCAGGCCGGTGGGGCTGCCGACGCCGAAGTCGCGCAGGTAGGAGTGGAGGACCCGGTTGGCCTCCGCCTGGTTCCGGCCGAGCTGGCCGGTGGCGAGGATGGTGCCGATGTTGGACGACTTGGCGAGGACGCCGTTGAGCGTCAGGTACCAGGTGGGGTGGTCGACGTCGTCCTTGAAGAGGCGGTCGCCGCGGTGCAGCCGGTTGGGGACGACGACGTGGGTGGAGGGCGTGGCGACGCCCTCCTCCAGTACGGCCGCCATCGACATCACCTTGGCGGTGGAGCCGGGTTCGAAGGCGTCCTGGAGGGCGGCGTTGCCCATGGCGGTGGAGTCGGCCCGCGACAGGTCGTTGGGGTCAAAGCCGGGGGCGTTGGCCATGGCGAGGATCTCACCGGTCCGGACGTCCTGGACGACGACGTAGCCGCGGTCGGCGCGGGAGGCGGCGACCTGCTCGCCGATGGCCTTCTGGGCGGCCCACTGGATGTCGCGGTCGATGGTCAGCTCGACGTCGGAGCCGGGTACGGCGGGCGTCTCGCGGGCACCGGCGGTGGGCACCCGGCGGCCGCCGGAGTGGGCGTAGGTGATGCTGCCGTCCCGGCCGGCGAGATCGCGGTCGAGCATCGCCTCCAGGCCGCCGGCGCCGCGGCCCTCGGTGTTGACGTAGCCGAGTATCCCCGCGCCGAGGGAGCCGTTCGGATAGACGCGCCTGCTGCTCTTCTCGCTGAGCACGCCGGCCAGGACGCTCACGCCGGGGCCGCCCCGGGCCGCGTCCTCGCGGGCCTTCTCCGCGAAGAGCCTCTTGAGGTCCCTGATCTGGTTCCAGACCTGCGGGGTCTGCTTGCGGGCGAGGACGGCGTAGCGCGGGGACGGCGGGGTCTTGAGGGTGCGGACCAGGGTGTCCGGGTCCTTGCCGAGGATCGGGGCGAGGAGGGCGGCCGCCTGCTCGGGCGCGTCGGGGACCCGGCTCTCCTGCGGGGTGAACATCTTCGGGTCGGCGGTGATGTCGTACGCGTCGACGCTGGTGGCCAGCGCGATGCCGGAGCGGTCGGTGATCTCGCCGCGCTCGGCGGCCAGCTTGTGGCTCAGGTAGCGGTTCTTCTCGGCCTTGGCGGCGTACGCGGCGGCGTCGACGGCCTGGACCTGCAGGAGCCGTACGACGAACGCCAGCATGACGAGGGTCAGGCCGAGGCTGACCAGGCGGAGGCGGGGGCGCGGGCTGCCGAGGCGGAGGGGGCGCGCGGACCGGGGCGGGGCCTGGCCCGGGCGGCGCGCGGCGGGGCG
>JAAXOU010000191.1 GCA_012396115.1 Streptomyces somaliensis DSM 40738
CGACGGCGTCGGCGGCGACGGCGCCCGCGTCCCCTGCGGCGACGCCACCCGCGCCCCCCGGGAGGACCGTCGCGCCCGCGTCCCCGCCGGCCGCGCCCCCGGCTCCCCCCGCCCCGAAGGAGTACCCGGCGGCGATCCAGCCGACGACCGCGACCGGCAGCAGCACGGGCAGGCCGGCGTCGGCCCGCGCCAACTCCCCGACCGCCGAACGGCACTCCGCGCACCCCTCCAGGTGCCCGCGCAACCCCCGTCCGGCCCGGGCCCGCGGTCCCCTGCGGGCGTACGCGCCGAGCCGGTCGGCGTACCGGGCGCAGTCCCCGCCCGCCGTCAGGGCCCGGTCGACGTGCGCCTGGAGGCAGGCCCGGCCGAGCCCCTCGAGGGCCCGGTCCGCCAGGGCGGCCGCGGCACCGCCGGTCAGCCCGAACAACGGGGCGACCTCGTGCGGTGACTCCCCCTCGACGACCGTGTGCCACAGCACCGCCTGCCACCGCTCCGGCAGCGACCGGAACGCCCGCACGGACGGCGCCCGCCCCGCCTCCCGCACGGCCGGCACGTCCGCGACCGACTCCGCGGCGTCCCCGGCGGCCGACGCCCACGCGGCCTCCACCGCGAACACCACGAAGTCCCCGACGAGACGCTCCCGCCGGGCGGTCCTCACCCAGGCGTCGGCCGCCTGCCGGACGGCCGCCAGCAGGTGGGCCCGCACGGCCTCCTCCGGGCCCCCGCCGCGGCGGACCGCCTGCAGGGTCCGCGTGAACGCCTCGGCCGTCAGGTCGTCGGCCGCGTGCCGGTCACGGCAGTACGTGCGCGCGTACCGCCGCACCGCCCCCGAGTGGCGCCGGAACAGCTCCCGGTACGCCGAGTCGTCGTCCCCGCGCAGCCGCCGGAGCAGCTCGGCGTCGGACGGCGGCCCCACCGGCGGCCCCGGCGCCCCACCGCGACCCGCGCCGGCGGCGTCCGGAACCGCGGCCGGCCGGACGCGGCCGCCCCGGGCCGGGTCCCCGGCCGGGAACCGCCTGCCCGCCGCTCCGACCGCACCGGCACCGCCGAGCGGTCCACCGCCACCCTCACCGTTCAACGCGACCGCCCTCGTACCCCGCCTCGGACCGGAACACCGGCCCAGGGTGCCACGGCACCCCGGGACGGCCACCCCCATGAAACCGTCCGCCACCCGTCCGGGGAGGGACTTTCGCACAGCTGCGCCCACGGGCGGGTGGTTCGAAGCGGGCTTTTCCCTCACGAGCGCGAGCGGAGTCCCTCCAGCATGATCTCCAGCAGCCGCGTCGAGGCCGCGCTCTGCTGCGCCGCGTCCGGCAGGGACGGCGCCCCCGTCGCGATGACCAGCAGCACGTCCGCGACCGTCACGTCCCGCCGCAGCTCACCGGCCTCCCGCGCGCGGCCGACCAACTGCCCCACCACCTCCAGCAGCTCCGACACGCCCGTGTCGTCCGGCCTCCCGGCCGCCGGCACCGCGCGCGGCACCACCGTCCGCGGGGCCGCCGGCGCGGCCGCGTCCCGCTGGTGCGGCACGCGCGCGTCCTCCGCCGGGGCCGCCTCCTCCCCGTCCACGCCCACCCGCAGCACCTGGGGCGGCAGCAGCCGCCCGGCACCCGACGCCACGGACGTGCGCAGGAAGCGGGCGAGCGCCGCCCAGGGCTCGTCCTCCTGGCCCAGGGCGGTCCGCGCCTGGTCGGCGAGCCGGGCCGTCTCCTCCTGGGCTATGCGCCGGACCAGCACGTCCTTGCTCGGAAAGCGCCGGTAGACCGTTCCGACGCCGACACGGGCGCGGCGTGCCACGTCCTCCATCGGCGCCCCGTACCCCAGCTCCCCGAACACCTCGCGCGCGGCGCGCAGGACGTGCTCGAGATTGCGCTGGGCGTCCACGCGGAGCGGCGCGGGGCGCACGGCCCCCGCCGCGCCCCTGCCCGCCGCGGACACACCGCCGACGGCCTGCGCGGCCCGCGCCTGCCCGCGCGGATCCTGAATGTGCATGCGTTCCCCCGGTTGTATTCGACGTCTCCCCCCGGAGACTCCCCGCCCTGGCATCCGGGGCCCGGTCCGACAACGCTCAGGTCATGCGCCACGACCCGACACCCCGACGAGGTATGAACATAGTTGAGACGCAGTCAATTCAGAAGGGGTAGTTCCGTCCGGTGCGCCCCCCGATCGGAGCAAGGCCCGGAAGGCTCCCGTTTCCCTTCTTCCGCGGCACCTCCCCACCCGCCCCGAACTGCGCAATCACCTCCTCCAAGGGTCCGGCCGCCACCCCGCGCCGCACGAGGTCCGCGGTCACACGATCCGTCCGGCCTGTGGACAAACCCTCGCGCCCGTTGCGTCATGGGAGGGTGACGGCTGCAACCCCGAGGGGATCCGACGAGTCCCCGGCCCGCGTGCGCGTTCTCGTCGTCGGCGGCGGCTACGTCGGCATGTACACCGCCCTGCACCTCCAGCGGCGCCTGAAGGCCGAGGTGAGGAGCGGCGCGGTCGAGATCGTCGTGGTCACTCCCGACCCGTACATGACGTACCAGCCGTTCCTCCCCGAGGCGGCCGCCGGCAGCATCTCCCCCCGCCACGTCGTCGTACCGCTGCGGCGCGTCCTGGACCACTGCCGGATCGTCATCGGCGAGGTCACCTCCCTCGACCACGCCCGGCGCACCGCGACCGTCACCACCCTCGCCACCGAGGAGGAGGCCGCCGGCCCGCTCGTACTGGCCTACGACGAGCTGGTCCTCGCACCGGGCTCCGTCTCGCGCACCCTGCCCGTCCCCGGCCTCGCCGACCACGGCATCGGCTTCAAGACCGTCGAGGAGGCCATCGGCCTGCGCAACCACGTCATCGAGCAGATGGACATCGCCTCCTCCACCCGCGACCCGGCCGTCCGGGACGCCGCGCTGACCTTCGTCTTCGTCGGCGGCGGGTACGCCGGCGTCGAGGCGCTCGCCGAGTTGGAGGACATGGCCCGCTACACCGCGCGGTACTACCACAACATCAAGCCCCAGGACCTGAAGTGGGTGCTCGTCGAGGCCAGCGACCGCATCCTGCCGGAGGTCGGCGAGGCGCTGGGCCGGTACACGGTGCGGGAGCTGCGCGCGCGGAACATCGACGTGCGCCTGGAGACCCGCCTCGAATCCTGCGCGGACCGGGTCGCCGTCCTCAGCGACGGCAGCCGCTTCCCCACCCGCACGGTCGTGTGGACGGCCGGCGTCAAACCGGCGCCCGTCCTCGCCGCGACCGGCCTGCCGCTCAACGCCCGGGGCCGCCTCCTGTGCACCCCCCACCTCACCGTCGAGGGGGTCGACCACGCCTGGGCCGCCGGGGACGCGGCCGCCGTCCCGGACGTCACCGCCCCCGAGCCGGGCCGGGAGTGCGCGCCCAACGCCCAGCACGCCGTCCGCCAGGCGAAGGTCCTCGCCGACAACCTCGTCGCCTCCCTGCACGGCCGGCCGCTCCGCCCCTACGCCCACAGGTACGCCGGCTCCGTCGCGTCGCTCGGCCTCCACAAGGGCGTCGCCCACGTCTACGGGCGCAAGCTCAAGGGCTACCCGGCCTGGCTCATGCACCGCGCCTACCACCTCAGCCGCGTCCCCACCTTCAACCGCAAGGCACGGGTGATGGCGGAGTGGGCCCTCGCCGGGCTGTTCAAGCGGGAGATCGTCTCCCTCGGCTCCCTGGAGCACCCGCGCGCCGAGTTCGCGCTCGCCGCGGGCCCCCCGTCCGACACGGCCGTCACCGCCGACTCGTCGCCCGACGCCCATGACACCGACGACGGGGGCGCCCCGGACGACCCGGACGACCCGGGGGGCACCGGTGGCCGGGGGGGCGCGCGCGGCCCCGGCGGGACCGGTCCCGCGACCGGGTGACACCCTCTGTCGGAGCGCTCCACCACACTGGACGTGTGACCATAGGTGGGCTCACGCCTGCACAGAGTGACCCCCCACGGCGACGACACCACGAGGCATGGAGATCCGTGAACTTCACGCGTTGGAGCGCCCGCTTCCCCGGTACGCCCCGCCGCGCCGCGCGCGGCGGCGACGGCGGCGGTCCGCCGGTGAGGCGGGGCGAGGGCTCCGTGCCCGCGGCGCGCGGCGAGTACGGGCGGCAGCCGGCCCCCGGGGCAGGCGACGACCCGGCGCCCCCCGACGCGTCCGGCACGCCCCCCGCGCTCGAGGACTTCTCCGTACGGGACCTCCTCGGCCACCTCCCCGGCCTCGTCGCCCTCACCTACGGCACCGACCACCGCATCGCCTACGTGAACGACGCCTACGCGGCCGCCTTCGGCCACCGCGCCCCGGGCACCACCGCCGCCGACGACTGTCCCGAGCTGTCCGACCTGGGCCTCCTCCCGCTCATGGACCAGGTCCTGCGCAGCGGCAGGCCCCGCACGGTCAAGTCCCGCCGGACCGGGGGCGGAGGCTCCTACACGGTGTCCTGCCTCCCCGTCGACGGCCCCGTCCGCCCGGGAGGGCCCGAGCGGCCCGGCGGCGTCCTCGTGTACGCCGCCGACGTCACCGACCACGCCGAGGCGGCCGAGCGGCTCCGCGCCAGCGAGCGCCGCCACCGCGAGACCGCCGTCACGCTCCAGCGGTCCCTCCTCCCGCAGGAGCTGGAGCAGCCCGACGACCTGAGGGTCGCCGCCACCTACCAGCCGGGCGGCGCGGACGCGGCGGTCGGCGGCGACTGGTACGACGTGATCACCCTCGGCGCCGGCCGCACGGCCCTCGTCATCGGCGACGTCATGGGGCGCGGGGTGCGCGCCGCCGCCGTCATGGGCCAGCTCCGCACCGCCGTCCGCGCCTACGCGCGCCTGGACCTGCCGCCGCACGAGGTGCTCCAGCTCCTCGACGGCCTCGCCGCCGAGATCGACGCCAGCCAGATCGCCACCTGCGTGTACGCGGTCCACGACCCCAACGAGGGCCACCTCGTCTACGCGTCCGCCGGGCACCTGCCGATCCTCGTGCGCGACGAGGACGGCACGGTCCGCCGCGCCGAGGACCCCACCGGGCCGCCCCTCGGCACGGGCGGCTGGCTGCACACGTCCGGGACGATCGCCCTCCCGCCCGGCTCCACCGCCGTCCTCTACACGGACGGCCTGGTCGAGCGCCGCGGCGAGGACATCGACGAGGGCGTCGCCGCCCTGGAGCGCGCCCTGTCCGGCGCGACGGGCGCCCCGCAGGTCGTCTGCGCCCGCCTCCTGCGCTCCCTGGGCGTGACCGCCGAGCACGACGACGACGTCGCGGTCCTCGTCCTGCAGCACCCGTCCCGCACGGGCTCCGACGCGGAGCTGTTCCACAACGCCGCCCTGGACCTGCTGGGCGGGGTGGAGGCGGCGCCGCGCGCCCGCGCCTTCGCCACCGGGGTCCTCTCCAGCTGGCGGTTCCCGGTGGAACTGCGCGACCTGGGCGTCCTCGCGACCAGCGAACTCGTCGCGAACTCCCTCCAGCACGGCACACCGCCGATGCGGCTGCGCCTGCGCCGCACCGACCGGCGGCTGATCATCGAGGTGACGGACGGCGACGACCACCTGCCGCGCCGCCGCCGCGCCGAGACGGAGGACGAGGCGGGCCGCGGCATCTCCATCATCGCCACGATCGCCTCGTCCTGGGGCAGCCGCCGCACGCCGGGCGGCGGCAAGACCGTCTGGTGCGAGTTCGCCCTGCCGGACTGACCCGCCGCGGTCAGGCGCTCGTCCCGACCGCCCGCTCCCCGGGCGCGTGCCGGGCGACGACCCGCGACCGGGCCGCCGCGTACGGGTGGTCCTGCGCCGGTGCGAGTTGCCGGCCCAGCCGCAGCGCGAGCACGCTGACGCCCAGCGAGAAGAGCACGAACGTCACGATGTACGGCCCGTGCAGCGCCGCCCCCATGGGCCCGCCCACCGCCGGCCCGACCGCCAGCGCGAGCTGCTTCACCAGGGCGAACGCCGAGTTGTACCGCCCGACCGCCGACTCCGGCGCCAGATCCGCCACCAGCGGTGCCACGGTCGGAGACAGCATCGCCTCGCCGAGCCCGAACAGCCCGTACGTGGTGATGAACGCCGCCGTCGCCACGGCCCGGCCGCTGTTCCCGAGCCCCGCGTACCCGGCGATCACCCACGCGACCGCCCAGATCAGGCCCACGGCCGCGATGACCCGGGTACGGCGCCCGCGCTCCACGAACCGCAGCACCAGGAACTGCGCGGCGACGATGACGGCCGTGTTGGCGGCCAGCGCCATGCCGAGCGTCGACGGCTCGATCCCGGCGGCCTCCGTCCCGTAGGCGGCGAGCCCCGACTCGAACTGCCCGTAGCAGGCGAAGAAGAGCACGAAGCCCAGGACGCACAGCTGCACCATCGCCCGGTGCCCGAGCAGCGCCCGCAGCCCGCCCGGCCCCCCGGCGGCCGCCTGGCCCGGCCTCGCGTCCCCGATGGCGGGGGTACGGGGCGTGCGCACGGTCGCGGAGACGACCGCGAGCACCAGGAACATGGCCGCCTCGATGGAGAACAGCAGCAGGAAGCTGCCGGGACGGCTCTCGTCGACGAGCTGGCCGCCGATGAGGCCGCCGATGCCGAGCCCCAGGTTCTGCAGGAAGAACTGCAGGGCGAAGGCCCGGGTACGGCCGTCCGGCGCGGAACTCCAGACGATCATGGTGGCCAGCGCGGGCTGCATCACGGCCGTACCGGCTCCGAGCAGCGCCGCGGCCCCGACGACGGCGGCCACACTGCCGGCCACGCCCATCGCCAGCGCGCCGACCGCTGCCAGCAGCGCCGCGCCGACGAGCACGGGGAGGGGGCCCCGCCGGTCGATGGCCCTGCCGGTGAAGGGCAGCACGGCGAGAGCGGCCATGGCGAACACCGCCAGCACGGCGCCCGCCGCGCCGGCCCCCAGCTCCCGCACCTGGGCCACGTACACGTACAGATACGGAACGGTGAACCCGAGCCCGAACGCGCTCAGCGCGTTGCCCGCCTGGATCCGGCGCATCGCGGCACCCCTCGCCTTGGTCACACTCACCCACTTCGAACTCGTAAGGCTGAAGCCTCAAAACTTCAATGCTAAATTTCAATGGTTGACTGTACACATCGAAGGACTTCGAAGCAAAGCGGGGCGTGGGATACTCCCACCATGCCCGAAGCCCAGGAGTCGAGCGCCGAGCCGAGCCTCGACGAGCAGATCGCCGCCTACCAGCGCGAGTACCGCGACCTTGACCCGCAGGTCGAGCAGGTGGTCTCGGCGCTCGGCCGGCTGAACCGCCGGATGAACGTGGCGTACGGACGCCAGCTCGCCGAACTCGGCATCGGCAGCACCGAGTGGGAGGTCCTGAAGACCCTCGTCCTCGCGGGCGCCCCGTACCGGATGGGACCGAGTGAACTGGCGAAGCGCCTGGGCCTGACGCCGGCGGCGATGACGCACCGCATCGACCGGATGGTCGGCGAGGGGCTGGTGACCCGGGACCGGGACGAGACGAACCGGGTACGGGTCATCGTCGAGGTGACGGACGAGGGCCGCGCCAAGTGGCTGGAGGCCATGCGGATGGCGACGGCGTTCGAGGAGGAGCTGCTCCAGGACCTCTCCGGAGAGGAGCGGGGCGTCCTCGGCGAGCTGCTCGTCCGGCTGCTGCGCCGGGTCGAGCACGCGCAGCCGGACGCGGGCGGGCGGCTCACCGACCTCGACGGCTGACGCGGCCGTCGGCGGCTGTCGGCGGGTGTCGACGCGTGTTGGCGGCGGTTTGACACGCCCTTCGCCCGTCCGTAAGGTTCTTCGGGTTGCCACGGGACCGGAACGGTTCTGCGGCGGCCACTCCGCCGCGAGAAGCGGCACCCAAACTCAGGCGAGACCCCTCCCGGGGTGAATTCCGGCATGCCGTGATTCATTTCGGCGGCAGGATTATGAGCCGTCAAGGGAATCGGTTAGGGTCTGGAACGCCGGAACGGTCCGAGGGCCGTGAGGGCATCCCCCTTCCGACGGGGAATCGGAGCCGAAAGGGTCTGGTAGAGTCGGAATGGCCGGAAAGGGAAACGCGAAAGCGGGGAACGGTCCGGCGGCCCGGTCCAACGGGTGGCGGAGACGGTAAACGGATCTGCTAGGGTTGGAAACAGCGGAAAGGGAAGCGCCCGGAGGAAAGCCCGTGAGGGTGAGTACGAAGGAAGCGTTCGTTCCTTGAGAACTCAACAGCGTGCCAAAAGTCAACGCCAGATATGTTGATACCCC
>JAAXOU010000192.1 GCA_012396115.1 Streptomyces somaliensis DSM 40738
AGGCGCCGGGAGGGGTCCCGGCCCGGGCCCGCCCGGCCCGCCGCCGGGACGTTTCGGCGCCCGGCGCGGGGCCGTCCCCACGGCCGGGGCGGGCGGGTGCGGAGGGTGCAGGGGGTGCGGTGCCCGTCAGGGCCAGACGAGGCAGTACGGCTGGTGGCCCGCCTCGTGGAGGCGTACCGAGAAGTCCTGCCACTCGTGCAGCAGCCGGTACACGTCGAACGCGTCGCGCGGGCCGCCCCGGTCGGGGACCGTCGACCAGATGAACGCGGCGGCGCCCACGGACTCCTCGCCGACGCCGCGCAGCGGGTCGACGGCGGTCGTCGGCAGCTTCACCACCGCGTAGTCGGGGTGCAGCACCACCAGCTCCAGCGGCGGCACCCTGTGCAGGGGCATGCCCTGGATGCCGGTCAGCACCATGGCGGCTATGGTCTCCGGCTTGATCTTGGTGAACATCCCCCCCATGCCCAGCTCGTCGCCGCCGAGCTCCTCGGGCCGCATCGAGATCGGCACACGCGCGGCCGTCGCGCCGTTGGGCGCGCCGAAGTACTTGTAGGTCACCCCCATGCGGCCACCCCTGCCCCCCAGGGAGTCCGTCCCCAGGGACTCGCTTCCCGCGGGCCCCTCCCGCTGGAGGCCGTCGTCCCGCCGTACGGGCTCCCGCGGGGCGTGATCGTCCCGCTGTCGCCGGTGCCTCCCCCGCCGGGCACGCTCGGGACCCAGATCGCCGGTCCCCTCGCCCAGTCCGCCACCGCGATGCATATCTCCACCCGACTGCTTGCAGGGTGACACGGCCCCGCCGCGCAACCCGATCATCGTGTCAGTGACCTCCCCCGCGGACGGGTGGTGAAACACCTGTCCGCAAGAACGTGCCGGCCTCTGACACCATGGTTTCCGTGAGTTCTCCCTATGACGCCCCAGTTTCGCAGACGCGGAGGACCGGCGCCCCGCCGAAAACCGGGCCGGGAAGCCCCGCGGCCCCCGGGCGTCGCCCGAGCGGGGGAACACCCTCGTGAAACAAGATCGTGGAGGAAGGGGCCGCGACGAGGCAAGGCCGCCCGGCCGATTGCCGTGAAACCGGACGCCGTGAAAGCCCACACGGCCCGCCCCTCCCGCCCGGCCGCCCCGCCGCCGCCCCGGCGGCAGCGCCCACACCAGCCGCCCGCCCACTCGTTCTCGCAGGTCAGGACCCAAGTGCCGTACTCATACGAAGCCCCAGTCTCACAGTCGCTCTTCGACCGCGCCTCCCAGGTGACGCCCGGCGGCGTGAACTCCCCCGTCCGGGCCTTCCGCGCCGTGGGCGGAACGCCCCGCTTCATGGTCTCCGGTACGGGGCCGTACCTCACCGACGCGGACGGGCGCGAGTACGTCGACCTCGTCTGCTCCTGGGGACCGATGATCCTCGGCCACGCGCACCCCGAGGTGATCGCCGCCGTGCAGGAGGCCGTCGCCCGCGGCACCTCCTTCGGCACCCCGGGCGAGGGGGAGGTCGCGCTCGCGGAGGAGATCGTGGCGCGGGTCGCCCCGGTCGAGCGGGTGCGGCTGGTGTCCAGCGGCACCGAGGCGACCATGTCCGCGATCCGCCTCGCCCGCGGCTTCACCGGCCGCGGCAAGGTGGTCAAGTTCGCCGGCTGCTACCACGGGCACGTGGACGCGCTGCTGGCCGCCGCCGGCTCCGGCGTCGCCACCCTCGGGCTCCCCGACACGCCCGGCGTCACGGGCGCGCAGGCCGGTGACACGATCGTGCTGCCCCACAACGACCTGGAGGCCGTCCAGGAGGCGTTCCACCGCCACCCCGGGGAGATCGCCTGCGTGATCACCGAGGCGTCCCCCGGCAACATGGGCGTCGTCCCGCCCCGCCCCGGCTTCAACCAGGGCCTCAGGGACGCCTGCGCGAAGAACGGCGCCCTCTACATCTCCGACGAGGTCATGACCGGTTTCCGCACGTCCGGGGCGGGCTGGTTCGGCGTGGACGGCGTCGCCCCCGACCTGATGACCTTCGGCAAGGTCATGGGCGGCGGCTTCCCGGCCGCGGCGTTCGGCGGCCGGGCCGACGTCATGGCGCACCTCGCGCCGGCCGGCCCCGTCTACCAGGCGGGCACGCTCTCCGGGAACCCGGTCGCCACCGCCGCGGGCCTCGCCCAGCTGCGGCTGCTCGACGACGCCGCGTACGAGAGGGTCGACGCGGTCTCGCGGGAGATCCGGGCCCTGGTGACGGACGCGCTGGCCGCGGAGGGCGTGGCGCACCGGGTGCAGAACGCGTCCAACATGTTCTCGGTCTTCTTCACCGACCGCGAGGTCCGCGACTACGAGGACGCCAGGCGGCAGGAGTCCTTCCGCTTCACCGCGTTCTTCCACTCGATGCTGGCGCAGGGCGTCTACCTGCCGCCGTCCGCCTTCGAGTCGTGGTTCGTGTCCACGGCCCACGACGAGCGCGCCGTGGAGCGGATCGCCGCCGCGCTGCCCGCCGCCGCCCGCGCCGCGGCGCGGGCCACGGAGGAGGCGGCATGACGGGCGCGCAGCCGGAGGAGGTGACCGTCGTCCACCTGATGCGCCACGGCGAGGTGCACAACCCGGACGGCGTCCTGTACGGCCGCCGCGCCGGGTACCACCTCTCGGAGCTGGGCCGCCGGATGGCCGACCGGGTCGCCGAGCACCTGTCCGGCCGGGACGTCGCGTACGTGGTGGCGTCCCCGCTGGAGCGGGCGCAGGAGACGGCGGAGCCGATCGCCGAGGCGCACGGCCTGAGCCTGGCCACGGACGAGCGGCTGATCGAGGCGGGCAACGTCTTCGAGGGCAAGACCTTCGGGGTCGGCGACGGGGCGCTGCGCAGGCCGGGCAACTGGCGGCACCTGACCAACCCGTTCCGGCCGTCGTGGGGCGAGCCCTACGTCGACCAGGTGGTGCGGATGATGGGCGCGCTCGGCGCGGCGCGCGACGCGGCCCGCGGGCAGGAGGCGGTGTGCGTCAGCCACCAGCTGCCCATCTGGATCGTGCGGAGCTTCGTCGAGCGGCGCCGGCTGTGGCACGACCCGCGGCGCCGGCAGTGCACCCTGGCGTCGCTGACGACCTTCACGTACCACGGGGACAGGATCGTCTCGGTCGGTTACAGCGAACCGGCCCGCGACCTCGTTCCGGCGCACCTGCTCGCGGGGGCCAAGCCGGTGAAGGGAAAGCCGAAGGCGTTCGGCGCCTGACGGCCCCGGCGGGGTACTCCCAGTGGGGTGCTCCCGGCGGGGTACTCCCGCTGGGGTGCTCCCGGTGGCGGGGCGGCCGTTCCGTAGCGCCGGGGCCGCGCGGCCGGCGGGGGGAAACACCCCTCCCCCTTCTCCCGCCCCTCCCTTTCCCCGCTTTCCCGGTCTCCCGATCCGCCGATCTTCCGGTCTCCCGTCCCCGCTTTTCCGCGCGCCGGGCCGGAACACCGGCCGGTGCGTTCGGGAGCGAAAGGCGCGGGTGCGCTTCCGCCCTTCCGAAAGGCGCGGCGGGAAAAGGGAGTTCGGGTCCGCCTTTCCCGGGACGGGGCCCGGCCTTTCCGGCGGGAGCGGGCCCGGCCTCACCCGCGGGGCGGGCCCGTGGAGGCGGGCGCCCCGGGGCGGAAGCCGGCCCCGCCCGAGGAATCCGGAATTCCCGGGGACTCGGCGCTCCCGGCAATTCCACCCCCGCCGGGAAATCCCGGTTCCGGGGGAACGGAGCCCTTCCCCCGGTCGGCCCGGCCCGCCCGGTCCGACCGGCCCGTCGGGCCCAGCCGGGCTTAACCGGACTTCACAAGGGGCTTTACGGGCACGCAGGGGGGCGGCCAAGATCCGCTGAACGGTCATGCGAAACTTTTCACATGAGCCACAGCCACGCCCGCCGAGGCATCCTGCTCACCGCCGGCGCCCTGGCGGCCGCGCTCGCGCTGACCGCGTGCGGCGGCAGCCCCAAGGGCACGTCCGGCGGCGGCGGCAACACCAACTTCGTCACCGACGTCGACGGCATCGCCACCCTCCCCAAGGGGAAGCGCCCGGCGCCCAGCGGACTCGCGGGCGAGACCCTCCGGGGCGACCGGCTCGACGTGGCCGACCTCAAGGGCAGGGTCGTCGTCCTCAACCTCTGGGGCGACTGGTGCAACCCCTGCCGCGCCGAGGCCCCGCACTTCGCGAAGGTGGCCGGCGACCTGAAGCCCAGGGGCGTCGAGTTCGTCGGCATCAACACCCGCAGCAACAGGGGCAAGTCGATCAGGTTCGAGGAGGACTTCGGGATCCCGTACCCGAGCCTCTACGACCGGTACGGCAAGATCGTCCTCAACGGCTTCCCCAAGGGCACCGTCCAGCCGCAGGCCATCCCCTCCACCGTCGTGCTCGACCGCGACGGGAGGATCGCCGCGCGGGTCCTCAAGGCGGTCTCCGAGAAGGAGCTGCGCTCGATGATCGCCCCGGTGCTCGCCGAGAAGGCCGACGGGCAGTAGTCCATGAACGAGACGGTCTTCAGCGGGGCCCTCCTGCTGGCCCTGCCCGTCGCCGTCCTCGGCGGCCTGGTCTCCTTCTTCTCGCCCTGCGTGCTGCCGCTCGTCCCCGGCTACCTCTCGTACGTGACCGGGGTCACCGGCACCGACCTGGCCGAGGCGCGGCGCGGCCGGATGGTGCTCGGCGCGGGCCTGTTCGTCCTCGGCTTCTCCGCCGTCTTCGTCTCCGGCGGCGCGCTGTTCGGCTACTCGGGGCAGACGCTCCTGGAGCACCGCGAGGTCCTCAACAGGGTCCTCGGGGTGGTCATGGTCCTCATGGGCGCGTTCTTCATGGGGCTCATGCCCCGGCTCACCCGGCGCGAGTTCCGGTTCCACCGGCGGCCCGCCGCCGGCCTCGTCGGCGCTCCCGTCATCGGGGTGCTCTTCGGGATCGGCTGGACGCCGTGCGTCGGCCCGACGCTGACGGCCGTCAACGCGCTCGCGCTCAGCGAGGCCAGCGCCGGGCGCGGCGCGCTGCTCACCCTCGCGTACTGCCTCGGCCTCGGCGTGCCGTTCATCGCCGCCGCCGTCGCCTTCCGCAGGGCGCTCGGCGCGTTCGGCTGGGTCAAGCGGCACTACGCGTGGGTGATGCGGATCGGCGGCGGCATGATGATCCTGACCGGCCTGCTCCTGCTGACCGGCGCGTGGGAAGCGCTGGTACAGGAGACGCAGAGCTGGTCCAGTAGCTTCCAGGTGGGGATCTGAGGTCACCATGAGCAACACCGAGCAGACCGGGCGGACCGGGCGGACCGGGCCGGACGCGGGCGACGAGCGGGCCCTCGGCGCCGCCGGCGAGCACCTGTCCACCGCCCCCGTCCAGGACCCCGACCCCGCGGACCTCCCCGCCCTCGGCCCCCTCGGTTGGGCCCGCTGGTTCTGGCGGCAGCTGACCTCCATGCGGGTCGCGCTGCTCCTGCTGTTCCTGCTCTCCCTCGGCGCGATCCCCGGCTCCCTCATCCCGCAGAACGGCGTGGACGAGACGAAGGTCGACGCCTTCAAGAAGGCCCACGGGACGCTCGCGCCGATCTACGAGAAGCTCCAGCTGTTCGACGTCTACAGCTCGGTGTGGTTCTCCGCGATCTACATCCTGCTGTTCGTCTCCCTCATCGGCTGCATCGTCCCGCGCAGCTGGCAGTTCGTCGGCCAGCTGCGCGGCCGCCCGCCGGGCGCGCCCAGGCGGCTCACCCGCCTCCCCGCGTACGCCACCTGGCGCACGCGGGCCACGCCCGAGGAGGTCCGCGGGGCGGCGCTGCGACTGTTTCGGAAGAACCGCTTCCGCTCCTGTGCGGAGGGCGACGCGGTCGCCGCGGAGAAGGGCTACCTCCGCGAGGCCGGGAACCTGGTCTTCCACGTCGCGCTGATCGTGATGCTCCTCGCCTTCGCCGCGGGACAGCTGTTCCGCTCCGAGGGCGGCAAGCTGGTCGTCGAGGGCGACGGCTTCGCCAACACGCTCAGCCAGTACGACGACTTCCGCTCGGGCCCGCTGTTCTCCCTGGACGACCTGGGCCACTTCAGCTTCGAGCTGAAGCGGTTCACCGGGACGTACGAGGCGACCGGCCCGCAGCGCGGCACGCCCCGCACCTTCGAGGCCGAGGTCACGTACTCCCGGGACGGCGGCCCCGACCGGGACGCCGTGATCCGGGTCAACGAGCCGCTGGAGGTCGACGGCGCCAAGGTCTACCTGATCGAGCACGGCTACGCCCCCGTCGTCACCGTCCGGGACGGCAGGGGGAAGATCGTCAGCCGGGAGGCCGTGCCGCTGCTGCCGCTCGACGCCAACGTCACCTCCCAGGGCGTCGCCAAGGTGATGGACGGCTACCGGGACGGCAACGGCAGGCGGGACCAGCTGGGCATCCCGATGTTCTTCGTGCCGACCTTCGCCGGCGAGGGCCGCGGGGAGATGTTCTCGGTGTTCCCCGCCCTGGTGGACCCGAGGCTGAGCGTCTCCGCGTACCACGGGGACCTGCGCGCCGACTCCGGCGTGCCGCAGAACGTGTACCAGCTGGACACCAGCAAAATGACCCCGTTCAAGGACGCGAGCGGCGGGATCCTGAAGAAGCAGCTCAGGCCCGGGGAGACCCTCACGCTGCCCGGCGGGGCCGGCTCGATCACCTTCGAGCGCGAGGTCAGGGAGTGGGCCAGCTTCCAGATCAGCCAGCAGCCCGGCGACGGCTGGGCGCTGGCCGGCGCCGTCGCCGCGATCCTGGGGCTCACCGGTTCGCTGTTCGTCCGGCGGCGCCGCGTCTGGGTCCGGGCCGCCGCGGGCCCGGACGGCGTGACCGTCGTCGAGATGGCGGGGCTGGGGCGGAGCGAGTCCGCGAAGCTCCCCGAGGAGCTGGCCGAGCTGGCGGCCGAGCTCCACTCCGTCGCGCCGACCGCCCCCGCCGCGGCGGGGGACGGCGCCGAGAACCGTGACGCCGCCGGCCACGCACCCGTGGACGGCGGCGCCGAACCCGCCGAAGAGGCTGTTCCCGCCGAAGGGGCATCGCAGTGACCATCGCCGCCGCCAACGAGAACCTGGCGCACCTCAGCAACGTCCTGGTCTACTCGGCCATGGCCGTGTACACCCTGGCGTTCCTCGCGCACATCGCCGAGTGGGTGCTCGGCAGCCGCAGCAAGGTCGGCCGCACGGCCGCCGCCCTCACCGCCCCCGCGCCCGCCGCGCCCGCCGTCCTGGTGCGCGGCGAGCGCACCGGCGGCGCGACCGTGCTCGACGGGCCCGCGGTCGTCACGCGCGGCGCCGCCGGGGCGCGGGACGTCCCGGACGGCCCCGGCGCGGCCGCCGGCGACGAGAGGGGCGACCTGTACGGGCGCGTCGCCGTGTCGCTCACCACGCTGGCGTTCCTGCTGGAGGCGGGCGGCGTCGTCTCCCGCGCCATGTCCGTGGAGCGGGCGCCGTGGGGCAACATGTACGAGTTCTCGCTGACGTTCTCCACCGTCGCGGCCGGCGCGTACCTGGTCCTCCTCCTCACCGGGAGGAACGTCCGCTGGCTCGGCCTGCCCCTGGTCACCACCGTCCTGCTCGACCTGGGCCTGGCCACCACCTGGCTCTACACCGAGAGCGACCAGCTCGTCCCCGCCCTCGACTCGTACTGGCTGTGGATCCACGTCTCCACCGCGATCTTCTGCGGCGCGGTCTTCTACATCGGCGCCGTGGCCACCCTGCTGTACCTGCTGCGCGACGGCTACGAGGCCAAGGTGGCGGGCGGCGGGGAGCCGGGCGCGTTCGCCCGGTCGGTCATGGAGCGGCTGCCCGCCGCCGCGACGTTCGACAAGTTCGCGTACCGCGTCAACGCCGCCGTCTTCCCGCTGTGGACGTTCACGATCATCGCGGGCGCCATCTGGGCCGGCGACGCCTGGGGCCGCTACTGGGGCTGGGACGCCAAGGAGGTCTGGTCCTTCATCACCTGGGTCGCCTACGCCGCGTACCTGCACGCCCGCGCGACGGCCGGCTGGAAGGGCCGCAAGGCGTCGTACATCGCGCTGGCCGCCTTCGCCTGCTGGCTGTTCAACTACTACGGCGTGAACCTCTTCGTGAACAGCCTGCACTCCTACGCGGGCGTCGAGTGACCCCTCCGCGGCGGTAGCGTCGGCCCGCCGGCGCCGGACAGGGCGGCGCGGACGGGCCCGGCGCGGCGGGCGGCCCG
>JAAXOU010000193.1 GCA_012396115.1 Streptomyces somaliensis DSM 40738
CCCCGGCGTGGCACCGGAGCCGCGCCGCGGGTTCCTCCCCGTCTGCCCTGCGCCTCCCCGGCGCCGTGCGCCGCCCGCTCCCGAGGCGCCGCCGGCGCGTCCGGCCTCCGGCTCCTGCGCGCCGACGGCGGGGCGGCGTCCGCGCGTGCTGTTCACCGTCCGCCCCCGGACGATCCCGATGAAGTCCTCCACCCGGTCGGTCGTCCGCTCCTCCGGCCAGGACAGGGCCACCCGGGACTGCGGGACACCCGTGATCGGCCGGTACGTGAGGTCCCTGCGGTGGTGCAGCCGGGCCAGCGACTGCGGGACGACCAGCAGCCCCACGCCCGCCGCGACCAGCTCCACGGCGTCCGCCGTCGTCGCGGGGCGCTCGAACGCGGGCCGCCCCGGCGGGCGCTCCCAGTCGAGGGCGTCGTCGAGCGGGTGGAACACGATCTCGTCGGCGAGGTCCTCGGCGGACACCTCCTCGACGGCGCCGACGACGTGGTCCCCGGGCACCACGACCACCGTCGTCTCGGTGTACAGGGGGATGGCGCTGAGGTCCGACCCGTCGACCGGGAGCCGGAGGAGACCGGCGTCCGCCCCGCCGCGGCGCAGCACGCCCGGGGCCTCGGCGGCGGACACCGCGACGAGCTCCAGGGGCACGTCCGGCAACCGCTCCCGCCAGATCCGCACCCACTTCCCGGGCGTCACACCCGGGACGTACGCGAGCCTGAACGGGGAGGGTCCTTCCGAGCCTGTCACCGGGCCAGGCTACCGGCCGCGGTCGGGAGCCGCGCACGTGCTCGGTACCCTGGAGGCATGACGTCGCACCGCACCGCCCAGACGATGAAGCCCGCGACCGCGGCGAAGAAGCTGGGGGTCCACCTCGAGGCCACCCCCGCGGAGTTCCGGGAGGGTGCCGTCTCGCGCGACGAGCTGAACGCCCTGCAGACCGACCCGCCCGAGTGGCTGCGGGAGCTGCGGCGCAACGGCCCCCACCCCCGCCCCGTGGTCGCCGCCCGGCTCGGCGTCTCCATCTCGGGCCTCGCCCGCGCGGGGGTCACCGAGGCCCTCACCACCGGCCAGATCGAGGCCCTGAGGGCCGAGGACCCCGAGTGGCTGCGCAAGGAGCGGGCCACACAGGCGGAGGTCCGCAAGGAGGCCGAGCGGATCAGGGAGAAGCACGCCGGGCGGGATTCCGCCCCGCGGGCCTGACGCCCCCGCCCCGCTTCCCGCCCCGCCGCCGCGGGAGCGGGACCCCGGCCCGGCCGCCCCGAAGCGGGGGAGGCCGGGCCGATCCGTACGCCCGGCCGCTCCGGCGGAGACCCGGCGGCCCCGGCGGCCCCTTGAACCTCCCCCCGGGGGAGCTCCTAGCGTGCGGCGCGGCACGGCACGGAGCGAGGGCGAGGAGGGCCCATGACGGAGTTCGTACTGGTGGGAGAGGTCTTCACCGGCGGTTGGATCTGGGACGGGGTGGCGGAGCTGCTGCGGGGCGCGGGCGCCGGGGTGCACGCGGCGACGCTCCCGGCGGACCCCGGCACGGACCTGGACGCGCACGTCCGGCACGTGGTGGAACTCGTCGACGGGGCCGCGGAACCGGAGGTCGTGCTCGTGGGACACGGGTACGGCATCCACCCCGTGCTCGGCGCCGCCGATCTGCGTCCCGCACGGGTCGCCCGGATCGTCCACCTCGACGCGGGCATGCCCCGGGACGGGGATCCGGCGCTGGGGCTGGTCCCCGACGAGGCGGTGCGCGAGCGGCTGCTGCGCCCGGACGCCGGGGAGGAGCCGGTGGAACCACCCGCGACGCCCGCCGCCTGGAACCGCTGGGGCAGCACCGAGGGCGTCCCCGCCGACGCCCTGGAGCGGCTCACCCGGCTCGCCGTGCCGCAGCCGCCGCGCACCCTGACCGCGCCGCTCCGGCTGACCGGCGCGGCCGAGGGGGTGCCGGCGACCGGGGTGCTCTGCAGCGCCAACGGACCGGGCATCGACACGGTCCAGGGGCTCGCCGACCTCGGGGACCCCCGGCTCCGGGCGCTCGCCGCCCGCCGTGTGACGTTCTTCGAACTCGCCACCGGGCACTGGCCCATGCTGTCGGCGCCCCGGGAGCTCGCGGCCGCCCTGCTCGACGCGGCCGCGGGCGGCGGACGCCGGCTGGCCCCCGCCGGAACCGAACCGCCGCCGCACCTGCGCCCCTTCCTGCTGGAGGTGCCCGAGCGGCGCCGCGAACGGCACGGCCGCGTCGACCTGTACCTCCCCGACGGCGCCGACCCGGAGCGGCCCCTGCCCGCCGTGCTGTTCGTGCACGGCGGGCCCGTGCCCCCCGGGGCGCGCCCGACCCCGCGCGACTGGCCCGCGTTCACCGGCTACGGCGGGTACGTCGCGGGCCGGGGCGCCGTCGGCGCCACCCTCGACCACCGGCTGCACGACCTCGCCGACTACCCCCGGGCCGCCGAGGACGTGGCCGAGGCCGTCGCCCTGATACGGACGGACCCGCGCGTCGACGCCGACCGGATCGCCCTGTGGTTCTTCTCCGCGGGCGGCCTGCTGTCCGCGCCGTGGCTCGCCTCGCCGCCGCCGTGGCTGCGCTGCGTGGCGGCGACGTACCCGGTGCTCGTGCCGATGCCCGGCTGGGGGATGAGCGGGTCGTCCTTCCGGCCCGCCGACGCGGTCCGCACGGCCGGCCGGCTGCCGCTGGTGGTGACCCGGGTGGAGCGGGAGCGCCCCGACGTCGCGGCGACCGTCGGGCGGTTCCTCGCCGCCGCTGCCGCCTCGGGGGCGGCCGTCGAGGTGGTCGAGGTGCCCGGCGCGCACCACGGCTTCGAGACCGTCGACCGCACGGACGCGGCCCGCGGGGCCGTGGAGCGGGCCGTCGGCGCGGTCCTCGGCCACCTGCGGAGCACATGAGGCGCGGGGCGCGCCGCCGGGGGCGGGAGGACCCCGGGCGGGGGCCCGGAGCGGGCCGGTCCTAGCGGAGCGCGGAGCGCGCCACGTACACGGTGTTCGCCGCCGTGCCGCCCCGGAGCGGGTTGGGGAAGGCCACCACATGGGCCTCCGCCTCCGCGAACACCTCGGCGAGCGCGGCGGTGAAGGCCCTGTCCGGCGGGTCGTCCGACCACAGGGCGAAGACCCCGCCGGGCCGCAGGTGCCCGGCGAGGGCCCGCAGCCCGGCGGGTCGGTAGAGCGCGGCGTGCCGCGGGTGCAGCACGTGGCGCGGCGAGTGGTCCACGTCCAGCAGGACGGCGTGGAAGCGGCGCCCGGGCCGCCGCGGGTCCAAGCCGCCGGCGTCCGCGGCGAGCGCGAAGAAGTCGCCGTGCACGAAACGGCACCGGGGGTCGCCCGTCAGCGCCGCGCCGAGCGGCACGAGCCGCCGCCGGTGCCACTCGACGACCTCCGCCAGCGCCTCCACGACCACCAGGGACCCCACCCGCGCGTCGTCCAGCGCCGCCCGCGCGGTGTACCCGAGGCCCAGGCCGCCCACCGCGACGTCCAGCGGGGCCGCGGCGTCCGGCAGCGCGGCGAGCCCGAGCCGGGCGAGGGCCACCTCGCCCTCGGTGAAGAGGCTCGACATCAGGTACGCGTCGCCGAGCTTCACCTCGTACACGTCCGCGCCCGACGCCGGGTCGCGGCGCCGCCGCAGGCTGATCTCGCCGATCGGGGTCGGGCGCCAGTCGAGTTCCTGGAATCGCGCGCTCACCCGCCGGACGCTACCGGACGGTCCGCCCGGTTCCGGTCACCACGCCGCGGGGGGCCCGCCGGGCCCGCGGTCCGCCGGCGGCCGTCCCCGGCGTCCTAGGCGTCCCCGCGGAGCGTGAGGTTGGCGCCGGAGCGCGGGTCGAAGAGGTGCATGCCGGACGTGTCGACGTACAGCTCCGCCCGGCCTCCCGCGCGCACCCGGGTCGCCGTGCCGAGCCGGGTGATGATCCGGTTCCCGCCGTCCCCCGTCTCGGACGCCCCGGAGTCCGCCGCCAGCTCCGCGAGGTCCTCGCTCGACGCGGGTTCCCAGCCCTCCTCCGTGAAGTGGGCGTACACGTCGGAGCCCAGGGACTCCACGACGTCCACCGTCGCCGTGAACCGGGCGCCCGGCAGGTCGGGGTCGACCAGCGCCGCGTCCTCGAACGCCTCCGGCCGCAGGCCCGCGATCAGCTCCCGCGGCGCCCCGGCCGCTTCCAGCCGCCGGAGCGTCCGCGCGTCCAGGGGCACGTCCCCGACCGCGGTGCGCAGCACGCCCCCCTCCAGCACGGCGCGCAGGAAGTTCATCGCGGGCGACCCGATGAACCCGGCCACGAACAGGTTCCGCGGCTGTTCGTACAGGTGCTGGGGCGTGCCGACCTGCTGGACGACGCCGCCGCGCATCACCACCACGCGGTCCCCGAGCGTCATCGCCTCGGTCTGGTCGTGCGTCACGTACATGGTCGTCGTGCCCAGCCGCTGCTGGAGCCGGGAGATCTGGGTGCGCATCTGCACGCGCAGCTTCGCGTCCAGGTTGGACAGCGGCTCGTCCATCAGGAACGCCGCGGGGTCGCGGACGATGGCGCGGCCCATGGCGACGCGCTGCCGCTGGCCGCCCGACAGGTTCGCCGGCCTGCGGTCCAGGTACTCGGTGAGCCCGAGGACGCGGGCGGCCTCCTCGACCTTCTCCCGGATCACCGCCCTGTCGGTCCTGGCCAGGCGCAGCGCGAAGCCCATGTTCTCCCGCACGCTCATGTGCGGGTAGAGGGCGTAGCTCTGGAAGACCATGGCGATGTCGCGGTCCTTCGGGGGCTTGTCGTTGACGACCCGTCCGCCGATGCGGAGCGTCCCCTCGGTGATGTCCTCCAGCCCCGCGACCATGTTGAGGGTCGTGGACTTGCCGCACCCGGAGGGCCCCACCAGGATGACGAACTCCCCGTCGGCGACGGTCAGGTCGACCTCCCGCACGGCCACGGCGCCGTCCGGGTACCTCTTGGTGATGCCCTCGAGAACGATCTCGGCCACGGTGGGTGCTCCTTGGAGGGATGCCGTAGGGGTGGGAGTTCGGACGGGCCGCCGGTCAGCCCTTGACGGCCCCCGAGGTCAGCCCGGCGACGATGCGCCGCTGGAACAGCAGCACGAAGACGATGATCGGCACGGTGATCACCATCGCGGCGGCGGCGATCGAACCGGCCGGCTCCTGGAACTGGCTGCTGCCGGTGAAGAACGCGATCGCCGCCGGCACCGTCCGCGCCGAATGCGTCGAGGTGAGGGAGATCGCGAAGAGGAAGTCGTTCCAGCAGAAGATGAAGACCAGGATCGCCGTCGTGAACACCCCGGGCGCCGCCAGCGGCGCGATCACCAGCCGGAACGCCTGCGCGGGCGTCGCCCCGTCGACCTTCGCCGCCTTCTCCAGGTCCCACGGGATCTCCCGGAAGAACGCCGACAGCGTGTAGATCGCCAGCGGCAGCGAGAAGGTCGTGTACGGCAGGATCAGCCCGGGCCAGGTGTCGAACAGCCCCAGTGCCCGCTCGATGTCGAACAGCGGCGACACCAGCGAGATCGGCGGGAACATCGCGATCAGCAGCGACAGCCCGATCAGCGGCCGCTTCCCCGGGAAGCGCAGCCGGGCCACCGCGTACGCGGCCATCGTGCCCAGCGCCACGGCGACGACGGTGGCGATCAGCGCGATGCCGATCGAGTTGACCAGCGCCCGGGTGAACTCCGCCGTCTCGAAGATCCCCCGGTAGTTGTCCCACGTCCACCTCATCGGGACGAAGCTGCCGTCCGTGAGCGTCGCGGGGTCCTTGAAGGACAGCGCCGCGATCCACCACACGGGGATCAGCGCGTACGCCACGACGACGACGTTGGCGACCGTCCACCCGGTCACGTTCCGCTTTCCCGAACGGGCCATCAGCGGCCACCCTCCCCGGCCCCGGGGGCAGCCGCCCCGAACAGCTTGACGAACGCGAAGGCGATCAGCGCCACGCACAGGAAGATCAGCACCGAGACCGCCGAGCCGATGCCGAGGTTGAGGGCGGTGAACAGGTTGTCGTAGCCGA
Organism: Streptomyces somaliensis DSM 40738; assembly: GCA_012396115.1. Taxonomy (GTDB): domain Bacteria; phylum Actinomycetota; class Actinomycetes; order Streptomycetales; family Streptomycetaceae; genus Streptomyces; species Streptomyces somaliensis. Next base: position 5,997 of record JAAXOU010000193.1, read on the forward strand.
GGATCGACACCGAGCCAGTACTGTGCGCCCCGGCTGTCAGCACGTAGATGCTGTCGAAGACGCGGAACGCGTCCAGGGTGCGGAACAGCAGCGCCACCAGGATCGCCGGCTTCATCAGCGGCAGCGTCACCCGGGTGAAGCGCTGCCACCCACCCGCCCCGTCCACCATCGCCGCCCGCAGCGTCTCCTCCGGCACCAGCGCCAGCCCCGCCAGGAGCAGCAGCGCCATGAACGGCGTCGTCTTCCACACCTCCGCCAGGATGATCAGGCCCAGCGCCGGCCACCGCTCCGTCAGCGGCGCCTCGCCGGCCGGCAGCAGCGCGGCGAGATATCCGGTGCCGGGGGTCCAGGCATACTGCCAAGAGAAGGCAGCTACGACGGTGACGATGCCGTACGGGACGAGGACCGCCGTGCGGACCGTGCCCCGCCCCACCACCGTGCGGTGCATCACCAGCGCCAGCGCCATCCCGAGCACCAGCTCGACCGCGACCGAGACGACGGTGATGAACACCGTCACCCCGAACGCCTCCCACCAGAACGGCGACGACAGCACCGCCGCGTAGTTGTCCAGCCCCACGAACTCCGCCCGCCCGGGGAAGCGCAGGTCGTAGCGTTGCAGCGACAGGTAGAGCGCGTAGCCGATCGGGTAGGCGGTCACGGCCGCCATCACCAGCACGGCGGGCGCGCACAGCAGCCAGCCGAGCCGGCGCTCCTGCCGCGCCCCCTCGGACAGCCCCGCGGCCGGGGGCGGCGCACCCGGCGCCGCGCCGCCCCCGGCCCTCTCCTCCACCGCGTGCTTCACGGGATCAGCCCCTTCGACTGGAGGGCGTCCTCGATCTGCCCCTCGATGGTCTCCACGGACCGGCGGGGGTCGATCGCCGAGGGCGGGGACAGGGTGTGGGCGATGACGATGGACACGTTCTGGTAGGCGGGCGTGCGGGGGCGGACGCTGGCGTTCTCCAGCGCCCGGCGGATGGCGTCGGCGAACGGGTAGTTCCGCACGAACTCCGGGTCGGAGTACAACTCCCGCAGCGTCGGCGGCAGTCCGCCCTTCACGGCCGCCTCGATCTGGTTCTCCCGGTTGCGCAGGCACAGCGCCGCCTCGAACGCCTGCCGGGGGTGGCGGGAGTAGGCGCCGACCGCGAGGTCGTTCCCGCCGATCGTGGGCCTGGCGGGCCGCGCGGCGTCCACCCTCGGGTACGGGGCCCAGCGCAGGTGCTCGAACAGCCGCGGATTGTTGGCCTTCATCGACGGGTGGACGAACGGGTAGTTCAACTGGAACGCCGCCCGCCCGGTCTCCATCGCGAGCCGGTTCTGGTCCTCCATCTGGTTCGGCAACGACGGGTCGGCCGCCGGGGACCTGGCGAGGTCCCGCATGATCGTGGCTGCCCGGACCGCCGGCCGTCCCAGCGAGGGGGCACTCGCCCCGGCGTCGAGGACGGAGCCGCCCGCGCTGGCCACGAGCGTGTTGAACCAGACCGTCAGTCCCTCGTACTGGGCCCCCTGGACCTCGACGAGGTGGGGCTTGCCCTCGGCGGCCAGCCGGCGGGCGGCGGCCAGCATCTCCGCCCAGGTGCCCGGCGGCTTCCCGACGAGGTCGGCGCGGTACCAGAGCAACTGCGTGTTGGTGTTGTACGGGACCGCGTACAGCCGGTCCTTCCACATGCCGGTCTGCAGGGGCACCTCCAGGGTGCCCTGCTCGGCGCGGCGGCGCGCCTCGCCGGTCCACGGCCGGATCCAGCCCGCCTCGGCGAACTCGGCGGCCCAGGTGACGTCCAGGCCCATGATGTCGATGGAGGAGTCCTCGGCCGCCAGCCGGCGCACCAGTTGCTGCCGCTGCCCATCGGCGGTGCGCGGTAGCTTGTGGTACGCGATCCGGTAGCGGCCGCCCGCCGCCCGGGTGCAGTTGCGTGCCGCGGCGTCCAGCGCCCCGGAGTCGTCGGGGAAGTTGTACCAGTTCAGGACCGGGGGGCCGGCCCGCCCCTCGGAACCGCAGGCGGCCAGCGGCAGGGCCAGCAGCGGCAGGGTCAGCAGGACCCGCAGTCCGCGCGCCGCGCCGCGCCCGCGCCCCGGCGCGGCC
>JAAXOU010000194.1 GCA_012396115.1 Streptomyces somaliensis DSM 40738
CGCGAGCGCACCCCGCGCCCCCGCGGACCGGCCCGGCGGCCCGCAGGGGCTCCCGGGGCCCCGGCCCGACCCGGCCGCTCCAGCCGGTCCCGCCCCGGTCGTTGTCAGTGGCGCTTGCTACAACTTGCAGGCACATCGGCAGAGAAGCACGAGGAACGGCGGGAACACATGGTGAGGCATCTGCGGGAGTCGTACGGGCTTCCGGTCTTCGATTTCCCGGGCCCCAAGGAGACCCCCGGGCGCCCACTGCCCGAGGCGGACGCCGTGGCCTGGCGCGTCTCGTGCGACACGTACGACAGCGAGGAGAGCTGGACCGAGGCGTTCGCCCGGTTCGCCGCCGCCGTCGACCTCGGCCGGGTCCGCTCGATCGTGGTGGGAGCCTGGGAGGAGGCGTACGAGAAGGGGCCCGAGGAGATCATCGGGGCGCTCCTCGCCGTCCGGGCGCGGCTCACCGCCCTGCGGGCCCTGTTCCTCGGCGACATGGAGTCCGAGGAGTGCGAGATCTCCTGGATCCGCCAGGGCGACGTCACCCCGCTCCTCGACGGCTTCCCCGACCTGGAGGAGTTCGGCGTCCGCGGCGGCAGCGGCCTCGTCTTCCCCGCCGTCACCCACGAGCGGCTGCGCTCCCTCACCGTCCAGACCGGCGGCATGCCCGCCGAGGCCGTGCGCGGCGTCGCCGCCAGCGACCTGCCCGCCCTGGACCACCTCGACCTGTGGCTGGGCACGGACGCCTACGGGGGCGACTGCTCCGTCGAGGACGTGGCGCCGATCCTCGACGGGTCCCGCCTGCCGGGCCTGCGCCACCTGGCGCTGCGCAACAGCGACATCCAGGACGGCATCGCCGCGGCCGTGGCGTCCGCGCCCGTCGTCGCCCGCCTGGAGACCCTCGACCTCTCCATGGGCGTCCTCACCGACGAGGGCGCGGCCGCGCTCCTCGGCGGCCAGCCGCTCACCCACCTGAGGAAGCTCGACCTCCACCACAACTACCTCAGCGAGCCGCTGCGGCAGCGCCTGCGCTCCACCCTGGGGGGCGCCGGCGTCGTCCTCGACCTGGACGGCGGCCACGCCGACGAGAACGAGTGGGACGGCCGCGTCTGGCGGTACGTCGCCGTCGGCGAGTGACGGACCGGCCGTGACGGAGGAGACCCCGCGCTGGGCGGTCGTCGGCAACCCGGACAACCGCCGCGTCGCCCTGTTCGACCGGGCGGTCCGCGAGGCCGGGCTGCCCGCGCCGCGCGTCGTGCCGTGGGCCGCCGTCCTGCGTGACGGCGGTGCCGACTTCGCCCCCGACGAGGTCGTACGACTGGACTCGCCCGGCGAGGACGCCCGGGTCGACCGGGCCCTGCGGGGGCTGGACGACCCGACCCGCGTCGAGGGCGGCGCCCGCTGGTACGCGCGGTTCACCGCCGCCGTGCGGTCCCTCACCGGAGGCGTGCGCCTCGACGACCCCGGCGAGCTGGCCGTCCTCTTCGACAAGCGGCGCTGCCACGGGGCCCTGGCCGCGGCCGGGGTGCCGGTCCCCGAGTCCCCGACCTCCGGCGCCGCCGCCCCGGTGCGCGGCTGGGACGACGTACGGGCCCTGATGGACGGGCACGGCATGCCGCGGGTGTTCCTCAAACCCGTCCACGGGTCCTCCGCCTCCGGTGTGGTCGCCGTGGAGACGGCCGGCCGGGGCCGGATCAGGGCGACCACCTCCGTGGAGACCACCGGCGACGGCCGCCTCCACAACTCGCTGCGCGTCCGGCGCACCACGAGCGAGCGGGAGGTCGCCGCCCTAGCCGACGCGCTCGCCCCGGACGGCCTGCACGTCGAACGGTGGTGGCCCAAGGCCTCCCTGGACGGTGCCGCGGCGGACCTGAGGGTCGTCGTGGTCGCGGGCCGGGCCACCCACGCCGTCGTGCGCACCAGCCGCTCGCCCATGACCAACCTCCACCTCGGCGGCCGGCGCGGCGACCTGGCCGCCGTCCTCGCCGCCGCCGGCCCCCGCTGGGCGGACGCCCTGGAGACGTGCGAACGCGCGGCGGCCTGCTTCCCCGGCACCCTGTGCGTCGGCGTCGACCTGCTCCCGGCGGTCGGCTGGCGCCGGTTCGCCGTCGCCGAGGTCAACGCCTTCGGCGACCTCCTGCCCGGTCTCACCGGCCTGCCCGGCAGCGGCGCCGAGGGCCTGGACACCTACGCGGCCCAGGTCGCGGCCGTACGGCACCACCACGCGAGGAGCCACCGTGCACCCGTCTGACAGCGCCCAGCCCCCCGACATGAACGAGGTCGTCGGCCGCGACGACCTCCTCCTGCTCACCCTGGACACCCTCCGCCACGACGTCGCCGCCGAACTGGCCGCCGCCGGGCGCACCCCCCGCCTCGCCCGCCACCTCCCCGGCGGAGCCTGGGAGAAGCGGCACGCGCCGGGCAGCTTCACCTACGCCTCCCACCAGGCGATGTTCGCCGGCTTCCTGCCCACGCCCGCCTCCCCGGGGACGCACCCGCGGCTCTTCGCCGCCCGGTTCGCCGGCAGCGAGACGACCGCCGGGCGCACCTACGTGTTCGACACGCCCGACCTGGTCTCCGGCCTCGCCGCCGCCGGGTACCGCACGGTGTGCGTCGGCGGCGTCGGCTTCTTCAACAAGCAGGGTGCGCTGGGCGGCGTCCTGCCGGGCCTGTTCCAGGAGAGCCACTGGGAGCCGGAGTTCGGCGTGGCCTCACCCGTCTCCTTCGAGGCGCAGGTCGCGCGGGTGGAGCGGATCGTCGCCGAACTGCCCGCTTCGAAGCGGCTCTTCCTCTTCCTCAACGTCTCGGCGCTCCACCAGCCCAACTGGTTCCACCTGCCCGGTGCCACCCGCGAGGCCGGCGACAGCCGCGCCACCCACGCCGCCGCCCTGGAGTACGTCGACCGGCACGTGGGCCGGCTGTTCACCGCGATGAGCTCCCGCCGCCGCTGCTTCGCCGTCGTCTGCTCCGACCACGGCACCACCTACGGCGACGACGGCTACACCGGTCACCGCCTCGGCCACGAGGCCGTGTGGACCGTACCGTACGCACACTTCTTCCTGGAGCCGTCCGCATGACCGCGCCCGCGAGCACGACCGCGCACCCCGTCCGCCCGTACGGGTCGTACGTCTACGCCTACCCGCACAAGACCGCGTACCGGCCGCTGCCCGGCCGGCCCGCCCTGCGCGACCTGTGGCGGGGCGAGGCCAAGGACGCCCTCTCCCTCTACCTCCACGTCCCGTTCTGCGAGGTCCGCTGCGGCTTCTGCAACCTCTTCACCCGCATCGGCGCCCCCGACGGGCTCACCGGCCGCTACCTCGACGCCCTCGACCGCCAGGCCGCCGCCGTCCGCGACGCCCTCGACGCGCCGGGCGGCGGGGAAGGCGGCCCCGTCCGCTTCGCCAACGCCGCGTTCGGCGGCGGCACCCCGACCTTCCTCACCGCCGCCGAACTCGACCGGCTCTGCGACACCGCGGAGGAGCGCATGGGCGCCGACCTGCGCGCCGTCCCCCTCTCCGTCGAGGCGTCCCCCGCGACCGCGACCGCCGACCGGCTCGCCGTCCTCGCCGACCGCGGCGCGACCCGCCTCAGCATCGGCGTGCAGAGCTTCGTCGACGAGGAGGCCAGGGCGGCGGTGCGGCCCCAACGCCGCGCCGACGTGGAGGCCGCGCTCGGCCGCGTCCGCGACGCCGGGATACCCGTCCTCAACATCGACCTCATCTACGGCATCGACGGCCAGACCCCCGCCACCTGGCGCACCTCCCTCGACGCCGCCCTCGCCTGGCGGCCCGAGGAGCTGTACCTGTACCCGCTGTACGTCCGCCCCCTCACCGGCCTCGCCCGGCGCACCGCCCACACCGACCGCGACTGGGACGAGCAGCGCCTCGCCCTGTACCGGCAGGGCCGCGACCACCTCCTCGCACACGGCTACGAGCAGGTGTCGATGCGCATGTTCCGCCGCGGCGACGCCGCCCCGCAGGGCCCCGACGACCACGCCTGCCAGACCGACGGCATGATCGGCCTGGGCTGCGGCGCCCGTTCCTACACCTCCACCCTCCACTACTCCTTCGACTACGCCGTCGGCATGGGGGAGATACGGGCGATCATCGACGACTACACCACCACCGAGGACTTCGGTCGCGCCGCGCACGGCCGGTACGTCGACGGCGACGAGGCACGCCGCCGCCACCTCCTGCAGTCGCTGCTCCAGGCCCGGGGCATGCCGCTCGCCGACTACCGCGACCGGTTCGGAACCGACCCGCACGACGACTTCCCCGCCGAACTGGCCGCCTTCGCGGAGCGCGGCTGGCTCGCCGAGCGGGACGCCGGGGACGTGCTGCGGCTCTCCCCGGAGGGCCTCGCCCACTCCGACGCGCTGGGACCCGAGCTGTTCTCACCCGCCGTGCGGGCCGCGATGGCCGCGTACGAGCCGAAGTAGCCGGCCGTGGACCTGACCCTGCTGTACCGGGGGCCGCTCGCCTCCTGCGACTACGACTGCCCGTACTGCCCCTTCGCCAAGCGCCGGGACGGCGCGGAGCAGCTGCGCGCCGACCGGGCCGCGCTGGAGCGGTTCACCGGCTGGGCCGCCGCGCCGGCCGGCGACCGGCTGTCCGTCCTGTTCACCCCGTGGGGCGAGGGGCTGGTCCGCTCCTGGTACCGGCGGGCCCTGGTCGAGCTGTCGCACCTGCCGCACGTCCGGCGCGTCGCCATCCAGACCAACCTCGGCTGCCGCACCGACTGGCTCGCGGACGCCGACCCCGACACCGTCGCCCTGTGGTGCACCTACCACCCCGGTCAGACGCCGTACGAGCGGTTCCTGGCCAAGACCCGGGACCTCGCCGACCGCGGGGTGCGCCACAGCGTCGGCATCGTCGGCCTGCCGGAGCACCTTCAGGACGCCCGGCGGCTGCGCGCGGCCCTGCCCGCCCACGTCTACCTGTGGGTCAACGCGGCGGAGGGCCGCGCCTACACCGACGAGGAGGCCGCCGCGTGGACGGCCGTCGACCCGCTGTTCCCCTACAGCCGGCACCCGCACCGCTCGGGCGGGCTGCCGTGCCGCACGGGCGAGTCGGTCGTCTCCGTCGACGGCGACGGCACGGTCCGCCGCTGCCACTTCGTCCGCTCCGAGCTGGGCAACCTCTACGACGGCTCGTACCGCGCCGCGCTCGCGCCGCGCCCCTGCCCGCTGGCGGTCTGCGACTGCCACATCGGGTACGTGCACCTGGAGACGCTGCCCCTGTACGACGTGTTCGCGGGCGGCGTCCTGGAGCGGATCCCGGCGGCGTACCCGGCGCCGGTTCCGCCGGCCCGCGGGTGAGGGAGGGATCCTCCGGCTGCCGTCCTCCGGCCGCCGTGGCCGGCCGCGGGTCGCGCGGGGTGGGCCGCGGCGGGGCCCGGGCCGCCCGCGAGGACGGTCGCGCGTGGGGTGACCGGGCGGGGAGGCGCGGGCCCTAGCCGCCGTCCGGCTCCTGCGCGGGCCGGGAGCGGACCTCCTTCGCGCAGGCGCCGGTAACGGGGCCGGTCCCGCCCGCGCCGCCGGCCGAGGCGCGCAGCTCCACGCAGCACCGCCCCGGACGGGGGGCGAGGACGGCGTCGACCCCGGTCGCCTGCAGGCCGGTGAGGAAGCCGCCGAGGAAGGCGTGGTTGATCCCGCACACCAGCTCGGGCGATCGGGCGGCCAGCGGGTGGAAGGGGCAGTTCAGCAGCCGGACCTCGGTCGGGGCGCGGCGCTCGGGCTCGAAGCCGTGGTCTTCGAGTACGGACTCGGAGAGCGTGAGGGAGCGCTCGGGCCCCAAGCGGCCGGGGCGGTTGTCGGCGCGCGTCGTGGCTCCCAGCTCCTCCCCCCGGCTTCGGGCCGTGCGCAGCGCGGCCGACCGGGCGTCCTCGTCCCGCCGCTGGTCGAGGACCGCGTCGACGAGGATCTCGGCCAGGACGTCGGGGCGGCGCTCGGGGATGCTGACGCGGACGTCGGCACCGGCGGGCTCGTAGACCTTGGGCTTGCGGCCGACCTTCCGGATGCCGCCCGGGCTGTCGTAGCGGGAGGTCAGCAGCCCGGCCGCGACGATCTTGTCCAGGTGGAAGGCTGCGAGCTTGGCGGAGATCCCCGCGTCCGCGGCGGCCTCCTCCCGGGTCACGGGCCGGCGGGCGCGCCGTATGAAGTCGTACAGCCGACGGCGCACCCCGTCCGCGAGCACCGAGGCCGCCTCCATGCCCGATACGGCGGGGGGCCGGGGGGACGCCGGGGTCGGGTCAGAGGTCATGCCTCCAGGGTAACTCCAATCACCGCTCGCTCAACTTCTCCCGCCCTCCTCTGTTCCTCGGGGGCTTGACCGTTCGGAGGAATAAGTCCAATACTGATTGGTGAAACCTCTGGAGAGGAGCCACGCCGTGACCAGTGAACAGCACAGGCAGGCGAAACGACCGGTCAGCGCCGCCCTCGCCGGTCCGTACGGGCATCCGTTCCATCCGATCCTGGTCACCGTCCCGATCGGCGCGTGGGTGGGCAGCTTCGTCTTCGACGTCGCCTCCCGCCTGGTGGACGAGCCCGAGTTCCTCGCCCGCGGGGCGATGTGGCTGATCGCCACGGGCGTGATCGGAGCGGTGGCCGCGGCGATGGTCGGCTTCCTGGACCTGTTCGCCATCCCCTCCGGTACGCGCGCCTTCCGCGTCGGCCTCGTCCACATGGCGCTGAACCTCCTGGTGACCGCCGCGTACGCGGGCAGTTTCCTGTGGCGCCAGGCCGGGGGCGGGCCGTCCGGCGGCGTCGGGACGGGACAGCTCGCGCTGAACGCCGTGACGCTGGCCGTGCTCGGCGTCTCCGGCTTCCTGGGCGGCAGGCTCGCCTACCGCTACGGCGTGCGGGTCGCCGACGAGGCGACCCAGGCGGAGGGCTTCGTCCCCCGGTCGCCGACCCCCGACCACCGCTGACCCGTCGCCCCCGGCGCGTCGCGCCACCTTCCCGCCCCACCACTCAAGGAGTGCCCCATGGACATCGCCGCACTGATCAGCTGGGTGGTCACCGCCCTCGGCGGCTTCTACATGCTCGGCGTCTGGCTCTCGCACGGCGGTGCCCGCGGAGGTACCAGCCACCTGCCCGTCCCCGTCGTCCTCGGCCACTTCGCGCTCGCCGCCGTCGGCCTCGTCGTGTGGATCGCCCACGTGGTCACCGGCGCGGTCCTCCTGGCCTGGACCGCCTTCGGCCTCCTGCTGCCCGTCGCCCTGCTCGGGTTCGTGATGCTCGCCCGCTGGATCCCCGTCCACCGCGACCGCGCCGCCACGCCTGCGGGTGCGGACCCGGACGGACCGGCCGAGCGCCGCTTCCCCGTACCCGTGGTGGTGGGCCACGGCCTCGCCGCCGTCGTGACCCTGGTCCTGGTCCTGGTCACCGCGCTCGGAGCGGGTGAGTGACATGGCCCAGCACCTCCGCTCCGCCTCGCAGGCGGCCCCCGCTCCGCGCGAGGAGCCGGCGCCGGCGGCGCCCGCGGCCCTGCGCGTGGTCCACGACGCGGCGGGCTTGGACCTGACGGCCGCCGAAATCGCGGCGGGACGGTTCCTACGGGCGCTGGGCATCGACACCGAGCAGGAGGGCCTGCGCGGCACCCCGGGCCGCATGGCCCGCGCCTACGCCGAACTGTTCAGCCCCCGCCCGTTCGACCTGACCACCTTCCCCAACGACGAGGGCTACGACGAGCTGGTCCTCGCCCGGAGCATCCCGCTGCGGAGCGTCTGCGAGCACCACCTGCTGCCGTTCGTCGGAACCGCCCACATCGGCTACCTGCCGGGGAACCGGATCCTCGGGCTGTCCAAACTCGCCCGCGTGCTGGAGCACTTCGCCTGCCGCCCCCAGGTGCAGGAGCGGCTCACCAAGCAGGTCGCCGACTGGCTCCAGGCCCACCTGGAGCCCAAGGGCGTCGGCGTCGTCATACAGGCCGAGCACACCTGCATGACGCTGCGCGGCGTCCAGGCGACCGGGACGACGACCCTGACCTCCACCCTCCTCGGTCTGCTGCGCAGCGACGCGCGGTCCCGCGGCGAGTTCCTCGGCCTGGCCGGTCTGCCCCACTGATCGGCACCGGCCCGGCCGGGGGCCGCGACCCGGGGCCGCGACCCGGGGCCGCGGTTCCCGGCCGGCCCGGTG
>JAAXOU010000195.1 GCA_012396115.1 Streptomyces somaliensis DSM 40738
GCCCCGCCCGGTCCCCGACGAGCCCCGCCCGGTCGGTCCCCGGCGGGCGGTGCCACACGCGGCGGGACGGGGCGGTACGCGGGGCGCGGGGCCGCACGCGGCGGGGCGGGGCGGTACGCGTCGGGACGGGAGGTCGCGGGGCTCGCGGGGAGGGCCTCCGGGGAATCTCCGGCGGTCGCGGGACGTTCGAGTGGGGGCGACCCATGGAGGAGACCCGTCATGTTCCCGTACCGCCGCACGCCGGAGACGCCCACGCCCGAGCAGACGCCGAAGGGCCGCCCCGAGCCGGACTTCACCGTCCCGGACCGGCACGCCGTCCTCGGCACGCCCCTGCTCGGCCCGTACCCGGAGGGCCTGGAGGTCGCGGACTTCGGCCTCGGCTGCTTCTGGGGTGCGGAGCGGAGGTTCTGGCAGGTCCCCGGCGTGTGGACGACGCTCGTCGGCTACCAGGGCGGCTACACGCCGAACCCGTCGTACGAGGAGGTCTGCTCGGGCCTGACGGGCCACACGGAGGCCGTCCGCGTCGTGTACGACCCGGCGGAGGTGTCGTACGAGGAGCTGCTGAGGGTCTTCTGGGAGGCGCACGACCCCACCCAGGGCCACCGCCAGGGCAACGACGTGGGCACCCAGTACCGCTCGGCGGTCCACACCCACTCCCCCGCCCAGGCCGCGGCGGCGCGGGCGTCGCGCGACGCCTACCAGCGGGCCCTGACGGCCTCGGGACACGGCACGATCACCACGGAACTGCTCCCGGCGGACGGCCGCCCCTTCTACCCGGCGGAGCCGTACCACCAGCAGTACCTGGCCAAGAACCCCTCCGGCTACTGCGGCATCGGCGGGACGGGCGTGTCCTGCCCGGTGGGCGTGGCGCCGGCCGACGGCTGACCGCATCCTTCGGATCACCAACCGGACCGCCCCCTCCCCGGTACGGTCTGCCCGGACCAGGGCAGGGGAGGGTGCTATGAGCGATACCGCAGGGTTGCGAGCAGTCGAAGACCGGGCACTCAGGTTCACGTACGCGGAGATCCTGGAAAGCCGCGCCCAAGCGTTGAGGGCCCCCTCCTCTTTGCCCATCTGCACATGGCTGGCGGCCAGCCGTCACGCCTCGGCTCCGTCGCGGTTCCTTTTCTCCGGGTACGGTCGGGCTGGTGTTCACTGCGTGCCGTCGTCCGCCCGGGCGGTACGCAGCCAGTCACGACCTCGGGGAGTTGGTTCGGCATGCCGTCCGACGCTGCGCGGGAGGCGGAGGAGGGGTTCACCTCGGAGGGAGCGGCGCGGGTGATGGCTGCGGCCTGCCGGTCCGCCGGGCTCGACGGCGACGGCGCGCGGCTGGTCCGCTTCGGGGAGAACGCCCTCTTCCGGCTGGCGACGCATCCGGTGATCGTGCGCATCGCGCGGTCCACCGATTACCTGCCCTCGGTGCGGAGAGAGGTGGCGGTCTCGCGCTGGCTGGCCGAGGAGGGCTTCCCGGCCGCGCGCACCGTGGACGACCTCGAACAGCTGGTGGTCGTCGCCGGCCGCCCGGTGACCTTCTGGCACCTGATCGAGGAGGGTGACCGGAAACCCGCCTACGGGGAGCTGGGCGGCCTGCTGCGGGACCTGCACGCGATGCGGCTCCCTGCGGGCCTGGAGCTGCCCCCGTACGAGGTCTTCGGCCGTACCGACCTGCGTATCGAGAAGGCGGCCGGGATACCGGAGGGCGACCGGGAGTTCCTGCGCAAACGGGGACGTGAGCTGCGCGACCGGCTGGCGGAGCTGCGCTTCGCCTCGGCCGGGGGGCCGGTTCACGGTGATGCCCACGTACAGAACCTCATGGTGGACCGGAGCGGCCGGGTGCTCCTGATCGACTTCGAGAACTTCAGCTACGACCGTCCGGAGTGGGACCTGATGGTCACCGCCACCGAGCATCACAGCCTGGGGTGGCAGACGGCGGAGCAGTACGCGGCGTTCGCCGATGCGTACGGCCGGGACCTGCGGGACTGGGAGGGCTTCCCGGTCCTGCGCGGTATCCAGGAGTTCAAGATGACGACCTGGCTCATGCAGAACATCGCCGAGGGGTCTGCTGTGGCCGAGGAGTACGCGCGGCGCATCGCGTCCCTGCGGGACGACGACGCGCCCCGGAACTGGCAGCCGGGGTGACCGGCCGCCCGTCTCACCGTGCTACTTGTCGTCCAGTTCGGCCAGGGCGTCACATACCTGCTCGTTGAAGCGCTGAACGGCGGGGTTCCGGGTGTACACGGACACCTCGCGCCGGAAGTCGGTGACGTACCGCACGAAGCGGGCGGACTGGAGCGCGTCCCCGTTCTCGACGGCCTGCGTCGCCGTGTCGAGTGCTGCTTCCAGCTCGCCGTTGAGCAACTGGCTCTGGGCGAGCACCATCCTGCAGAACCCGAGGGTGCGGGCGTATCCGGGGTCGGTGATGGCGACGGCGCGTTCGGCGAAACGCGCGGCCTCGGCGCCCCGGCCCAGATCGCGGAAGCAGTGGCAGAACTCCCCGTACAGCTCGGCCCGGTCCATGTAGGACAGCCAGTCGGGGTCGTCGGCGGTGTCGGCGCGCTCGAAGTGGCGCTCGGCCTCGTTTATGGCGCGGGTCGCTGCCGTGCGGTCCCCCGCAGTGGACAGGGCGCGGGCTTCGTGGGCGGCGAACAGGGCCATGGCACGCGGTGTGGACCGTCCCCGGCCACTTTCGCCGGACCACGGGCGCGGACTGCTCATCGTCCAGAGCCTCGCCGATGCAACCTGGTGGGCGCCTCGGGACATCGGCGGCAAGAGCGTCTTCTGTCGCTTCGACCTGAACGGCGGGGCCGGCTGATGACCGGCCCTCACCTACTCCGCAGGCGTCACAGGCAGCCGGATCCCGATGGATGCTCACGGGTGGTTCGGGTGGCGTCCTCGGGAACCGCCCGGGAGCGGCGAGAACTCCTCGGCGCGGTGCGCGGCTCCCCGGCGGATGGGCCCCGTCCCTTCCCTGGGAGCCGCCCGGGACGCCACACAGCAGCAGAGAGCGGAAGGGACGCCGGTGCCGGCAGCGCGCTGGTACGCCGAGGCGGCCGGGCACGCCGTGCGCGGTCAGGAGTCCGACTGGGCCTTCCGGATCGCGGCGGCCGTCGCCGCCGGGTCGTAACCGTCGGGCACGCCGTCGACGAGGAGGACGTCACCCTCCATGTGGCGGGTGCGCAGGGGGAGCAGGGCCCGGTACTCCCGCGAGTCGTACCAGCGGCGGGCGTGGTCCAGGGACGGGAAGGCGATGATCACCGGGGAACCCGGCCACTCGCCCTCCAGGACCTCCCGCTCCGGGGCACCGTGGACGAGGAAGCGGCCCCCGAACGGGTCCAGGGTGCCCTGGACCCGTTCGATGTAGGTGAGGACCTCCTCGTGCAGGATCTCCGCCGGGCGCAGGTTGCCTATGGCGTAGGCGGGCATGGGTGTCTCCTCTTCGTCGGGGGCTTCGTCAGGGTTCTGTCGGGGCTTTGTCGGGGGCTTCGCGGAGGGCCGGCCCACCCCGTCGCGGGGGCCGCCGGCCTCCGGGTGCCCGGTCGGGAACGGGGCGCGGACGCCGTGTCGGCGCGGCGTCCGCCGGATCGTCGATGGGGCGGGGTGTCGGTGCGCCGACACGCCGACACGCCGACACGCCGACACGCCGACACGCCGACACGCCGACACGCCGATCATGAAACGGTAGCCGACTCCGCTCGCCGACGCCCGGTCGTACGGCTCGTCGATCCGATCCGCGAGGGTCCGGTCCGCGGCGCCAGGACCGCGGTGGAGGATCTCCGATGCCGGACCCCGATACCGGATCCCCGGTGCCGAGCCCCCGGTGGGCGGCCCGGGGCGGTGCCCGGCGGGTCGGCCGCCCCACGGTGGAAGGCGGCGGCGCCCCCTCTCGGGAGCGCCGCCGCCTTCCTCGTACGGGCGGGGCCGGTGGCCGACGGGTCAGAGCGCCGAGCCGGCCTTCCACTCGGCCCAGCTCATGTTCCAGCCGTTGAGGCCGTTGTCCGGCGCGATCGTCTTGTCCTTGGAGTTCTTGACGATGACCACGTCGCCGATCAGCGAGTTGTCGTAGAACCAGGCGCCCGGCTGCTTCGGGTCGCCGGCGCCCTTGACGTCGTTGAGGCCCACGCAGCCGTGGCTGGTGTTGACGTTGCCGAAGACCGAGTCGGCACCCCAGTAGTTGCCGTGGATGAACGTCCCGGACGTGGACAGCCGCATGGCGTGCGGGACGTCCTTGATGTCGTACTCGCCCTTGCCGTCGTCGTCCGTGAACCCGACGGTCGCGCCGTTCATCCGGGTCTCCTTGAACTTCTCGGAGATCACCATCTGACCGTTGTAGGTGGGGTTCTCCGGGGAGCCGGCGGAGATCGGGATCGTCTTGACCGTCCTGCCGTTCCGCTGGACCTTCATGGTCTTCGCGGCGACGTCGACGGTCGAGACCTGGTTGCGGCCGATCTTGAAGGTGACGGTCTTCTGCTGGACGCCGAAGACGCCGTCCGCGCCCTCGACCCCGTCGAGCTTCAGCTTCAGCGTGACGGTGGAGCCCTCGGCCCAGTACCGCTCGGGGCGGAAGTCGATGCGCTGGGCGTTGAACCAGTGGCCGACGACCTCCTGGCCGCTGGAGGAGGACACCTCGATGCCGGACTGGACGGCCTTCTTGTCGGTGATCGGCTTGTTGAAGCTGATCGACACCGGCATGCCGACGCCCACCGTGGAGCCGTTCTCCGGCGTGAAGTTGCCGATGAAGCTGTTCGCCTGGGAGACGGTCGTGAAGGACGAGTTCTCGTGGGCCTCTCGGCCCTCGGAGTCCTTCGCGGTCACGGCGATCCGGTAGGTGGTGGAGCGCTCCAGCTGCTCCGAGGGCTGCCAGCTCCTGCCGTCGGCGGAGATCTCGCCCTCGACCGCGGTGCCCTCGGAGGAGGTCATCGTGACCGAGGTGAGCGTGCCCTCGGCGACCGTGACCTTGGCGTCGTTGTTGATCGACGCGTTGATCGCGCCGTTCTTCGGGGTGATCGATATTCGGGCCTGCGAGGTCTTCTGCGCCGCCGCCTCGTCGACCTGGGCCTGTGAACTGTTCGGACTCTCACTGCTGCCGTCGGCGGCGTCGGCCTCGTTGCCGCCCTCGCAGCCCGTGAGTACCAGCACACCGCTGAGGAGTGCGGACGCGGCCATCAGACCTCTGCGCCGCTTACCGTCCGTCATCACACGCTTCTCCATCGCCATGAATTCCCTACCAACACTTCCCCACAACGCCCATAACACCCCCTCCGGTTCCACTTCGGTGCGCGGTGTGGGAAATCCCACTGGCCGGCGCGCCGGCGGGCCGGCCGCCCGACGGGCCCCGGGGCGGACGCGGGGGTGTCGCGGGGCCCGGGATCCGAAGGGTGGCACACGTCCGGCTCAGCCGTCCCGGCTCCACCCT
Organism: Streptomyces somaliensis DSM 40738; assembly: GCA_012396115.1. GTDB lineage: Bacteria > Actinomycetota > Actinomycetes > Streptomycetales > Streptomycetaceae > Streptomyces > Streptomyces somaliensis. The sequence continues at coordinate 5,414 of JAAXOU010000195.1, forward strand.
TCTTCCCCGTCCCGGCCGTCCGATTCGCCCGGGTCGTCACCACCCGGTCCGCCGTCCGGCCCGCCGTCGAGGTCGCCATCGAGGTCGTCGTCGAGGTCGTCGTCGAGCCGCCAGGCGTCGGCGTCGGGGTCGTGGGCGGCCCGCTCGCTGCTCCAGGACGCCTGGACGAGCTCCACGCCGGGCACCCCGCCGGTCAAACGGGACGGCTCGACGAGGTACGCGAGGGCTTCCGCTTCGTCCTCGCGGACGGCCGCGCCGGCGTGCGCGCGCTCCTCGTCCGGCATGAACTCGTCGTCCCGGATCCGTAGCAGAGCGGCGTCGGTCAACCGGTCCCGCTCGGTCACCTCAAGCACCAGATCGACTCGAAGACGTACGTACCGTGAAGTCTCAGAAGCGCTCATATGACGGAGCGTAAGACGCCCGGAGCCCGGCTTTTCCGCGACCCGCTGGGTTCACTAGCATCAGCGCAACACCCGATTCTCGATTCCGCAAGGGGATCTGAACCTGTGTCCGTCGCACGCCGACCCCTGCTGACCGCCACCGCCGCCGGGACTCTCCTCGGGGCCCTGTGGTTCGTCCCCTCGGCGAACGCCACCGGCGAGGAACCGGCCGCTTCCCACTCCCACCGGACCACCGTGCTGCAGGCCGGCGCCACCGGCGACGGGCGGACGTACCGGGACGGGGCCGGCCAGGAGCTGCGGCTGGCCGACGCGGCGACGGGTACGGGTACGGGTACGGGCGTGGACGCGGCGCCGTACGTCCTGGGCTGCGCGGCGTTCCTGGCCGTCGGCGCCGGCCTGGTGGGGTTCGCGGTACGGCGCGGGGCGTACGCGCCGCTCTGACGCGCACGCCCCGGGCGCGGGCCCCCTCGCCACGGGCCCCGGCCGTCGCCACGGGGGCCGGCCGTCAGGCCAGCGGGCCCGTCACCGCCTCGGCCGCGGCGACGACCCCGCCCTGCCGCACGAACGCGTCCGCCGCCTCCAGGTCGGGCGCCAGGAACCGGTCCGGCCCCGGTCCCCGCACGCCCGCCGCGCGCAGGGCGTCGATCACGGCGCGGGAGGCGGGTGCCGGGGTGAGGCCGTGGCGCAGCTCGATCGCCCGCGTCGCCGCGTACAGCTCGACGGCGAGGATCCGGTTGAGGTTGCCGATCGCGGTGCGCAGCTTGCGCGCCGCCGACCAGCCCATGGAGACGTGGTCCTCCTGCATGGCGGACGAGGGGATGGAGTCGGCGGAGGCCGGGACGGCGAGCCGCTTCATCTCGCTGACCAGCGCGGCCTGCGTGTACTGGGCGATCATCAGTCCCGAGTCGACGCCGGCGTCGTCGGCGAGGAACGGCGGCAGGCCGTGGCTGCGGTTCCTGTCGAGGAGCCGGTCGGTGCGGCGCTCGGCGATGGAGCCGAGGTCGGCGGCGGCGACGGCGAGGAAGTCGAGGACGTACGCGACGGGGGCGCCGTGGAAGTTGCCGTTGGACTCCACGCGGCCGTCCGGCAGGACGACCGGGTTGTCGACGGCGGCGGCCAGCTCGCGCTCGGCGACGAGGCGGGCGTGGGCCATCGTGTCGCGGCCGGCGCCGGCGACCTGCGGGGCGCAGCGCACGGAGTAGGCGTCCTGGACGCGCGGCGCCTCGTCGGCCTGGAAGTGGCCGACCAGGCCGGAGCCCTCCAGGACGGCGAGCATGTTGGCGGCGGCCGCGCCCTGGCCGGGGTGCGGGCGGATGGCGTGCAGCTCGGGGCGGAGCACCTTGTCCGTGCCGAGCAGCGCCTCCAGGGTGAGGGCGGCGGTGACGTCGGCCGTCTTGTACAGCTTCTCCAGGTCGGCGAGGGCCATGACCAGCATGCCCAGCATGCCGTCGGTGCCGTTGAGGAGGGCCAGCCCCTCCTTCTCGCGCAGTTCGACGGGGGTGATGCCGTGTTCGGCGAGCAGCTCGCCGGCGGGGCGGACGGTGCCGTCGGGGCCCTCGGCGTCGCCCTCGCCCATGAGCGCGAGGGCGCAGTGGGAGAGCGGCGCGAGGTCGCCGGAGCAGCCGAGGGAGCCGTACTCGTGGACGACCGGGGTGATGCCCGCGTTGAGCAGGTCGGCCATGGTCCGCGCCACGTGCGGCCGGACGCCGGTGTGGCCGGAGGCGACGGTCTTCAGGCGCAGGAACATCAGGGCGCGCACGACCTCGCGCTCGACGCGCGGGCCCATGCCGGCGGCGTGGGAGCGGACGATGTTGCGCTGGAGCCGGCCGCGCAGGTCCTGGCCGATGTGCCGCGTGGCGAGCGCCCCGAACCCGGTCGAGACGCCGTACACCGGCTCGGGCCTGGCGGCGAGGGCGTCCACGGTCGCCCGGGCGCGGGCGAGCGCGTCGAGGGCCTCCGGGGAGAGGTCGACGCGGGCGTTGCCGCGGGCGACGGCGATGACGTCGGCGGCGGTGGTACCGGACGTCCCCACCACGACAGTGTGCATATCCATATTCAGCAGCCTACGGACTGAATCGCAACGTGTCACTACCGGTCCGGCGACCGGACCCCGCACGCGTGCGGCCACGGGCGACCGCCGCGCCCGACCCGAGGGAGGAGACCACCACGGCCGCCAGCACCGCCAGGACCGCAGCCACGATCGACCGCGTCACCAGCGCGG
>JAAXOU010000196.1 GCA_012396115.1 Streptomyces somaliensis DSM 40738
CGGCTCCCCGGCGCCCCGCGCCGCGTGACCGCCCGCCGGTCCTCCACCGGGGGCGTCGAGCCCGCCGGCGGCCGGGTCGGCGGCGGGCTCCGCGGCCGGGTCGGGACCGGTGGCCGGGTCGATGACGGGGAGCACCGCCGTCGTGCCGACGTCGGCCGGCAGGTCCGTCCCGTACGGGGCCTGGGGCTGCCCGTACGGGTCGGGCCGGTCGTACCCCTGCCGCCAGGTGTGGGGCTGCGGGGTCCCGTACGGCCGAGGGGCCGCTTCCGGTGGCAGGTCGCCGGAGGGCGGCCGGGACGCGGCGTGCTGCGGCACCGCGTACGGGGTCTGCGGGTCGCTTCGGTCCACGGGCGCCCCGTACGCCCCGTACGGGGCCTCGTACGCGCCGGGCGGTTCGGCGGGCGTCCGGTACGGCCGCCACTCCCGGGGCTCCGGCACGGCTCCCGGCACCGGCTCCTCCTGCTGCCGGGGCCCGTCGGCGGCCCGGAACCAGGGTGAACCCTCCGAGCCGCTCCCGGCCTCTTCGGGCCCCGGGCGCGCGGAGGTCACGCGACGGCCTTGCCCACCACCGGCGCGAGGCCCACGGAGCGGCCGACCGCACCGGTGTCGCCGCACCGCTCCAGCCAGTTGGCGAGCATCAGGTGACCGTGCTCGGTCAGCACCGACTCGGGGTGGAACTGCACGCCCTCCACGGCGTGCTCGCGGTGCCGGAGCCCCATGACAATCCCGTCCTCGGTGCGCGCCGTGACCTCCAGGACGTCCGGCAGCGCGAACGGTTCGGCGGCCAGGGAGTGGTACCGGGTCGCGGTGAACGGCGACGGCACACCGGCGAACACGCCCCGGCCCCCGTGGATCACGGGGGACGTCTTGCCGTGCAGCAGCTCGGGGGCGCGGTCGACGACCCCGCCGTAGGCCACGGCCATCGACTGCATGCCGAGGCAGACGCCGAAGACGGGGACGCCCGTCGCGGCGCAGTGCCGGACCATGTCGACGCAGACCCCGGCCTCCTCGGGCGTGCCGGGGCCGGGGGAGAGCAGCACGCCGTCGAAGCCGTCCCGGGCGTGCCGCGGCTCGACCTCGTCGTTGCGCAGGACCTCGCACTCGGCGCCGAGCTGGTACAGGTACTGGACGAGGTTGAAGACGAAGCTGTCGTAGTTGTCGACGACGAGGATGCGCGCGCTCACTGACCGTCCACCGTCACATCATTGAACGGAAGCAGAGGCTCCGCCCAGGGGAACACGTACTGGAAGAGCAGGAAGACGACACCGAGGACGAGCAGGAGCGAGATCAGCCCCCGCACCCACGCGTTGCCCGGGAGATGCCGCCAGATCCAGCCGTACATGACGTCCGCCGTCCCTTCCTTCGGTACCGCACCAGAGTACGGGGCGTTCTCCCGCCGGTGGGGCCCCTGGGGAAAACGCGGACGCTCCGCCTCCGGGGGCCGCCGGTCAGGGCACCGGCCGTGCGTACCGCAGGTCCACCGTGCCCGAGTAGCCGGGCAGGGTCATCGCCCCGCGCTCCTCGACCTTCCAGCCCAGCCCGTACGCCTTCACGTAGAGCTGGTAGTTCTGGATCGCGGGGGAGGCGGCGAGGGCCCTGCGCAGCCCGGTGGCGTCGCCGACGGCCGTGACCCTGTAGGGCGGGGAGTAGACGCGGCCCTGGAGGATCAGGGTGTTGCCGACGCAGCGCACGGCGCTGGTGGAGATCAGGCGCTGGTCCATGACCTGGATGCCCCGGGCGCCGCCCTGCCACAGGGCGTTGACGACGGCCTGGAGGTCCTGCTGGTGGATGACCAGGTCGTTGGCCTGCGGTTCGGGGTAGCCGGGCGCCGCCCGGGCGTCCGGTGGGGCGTCGTCGAGCGTGACCGTGAGGCCGTCGCCGGAGACCTCCATGGTTCCCGCGGCCTTCTCCAGGACGCCGAGCCGTGCGTCCTCGGCGTCGCTGGAGCCGTCGTCGCGGCGGGCCAGGGCGTCCACCTGGTCGCGCACGGCCGCCGTGGACTCCTCCAGCCCGGCGTTCTCGTCGCTGCGCTCCCGGATGAGGTCGGAGAGCTTCAGCAGGGAGTCGTCCGTGCGGATGTTGGTGCCCTTGGCGGTGTTGAAGCTGGTGACGAAGATCAGGCCCGCGAGCGCGAAGACGGCGGCCGTCAGCAGCCTCACCGGCCGCCACCTGCCGTGCCGGACCGGCTCCGGGGGAGAGTCGGCGGAATTGCTCAACGTACCCTTATCTCCTTAGGCGTCGCGGAAGCACTACGCTAACGGACGCCCGGGCAGGGGTGCGGTCCACCTCGCTCCCGGTCCGTACCAGCAAGAGTCACCGTTTCCGCGCGGTCACGCAGCGCATCGACAGGAGAGTTCCTCGTGCCGAAGTCACGTATCCGCAAGAAGGCCGACTTCACGCCGCCCCCCGCCGCGAAGCAGGCGACCGCCATCAAGCTGACCAGCCGCAACTGGGTCGCTCCGCTCATGCTGGCGCTGTTCGCGATCGGGCTGGCCTGGATCGTGGTCTTCTTCGTCACCGACGGCACGCTCCCCATGGAGTCGCTGAGGAGCTGGAACGTCGCGGTCGGCTTCGGCTTCATCGCCGCCGGCTTCGCCGTCTCCACCCAGTGGAAGTGACGGACCGGCACGGATCCGTACGCCGTCAATCACCCGTACGGGTTATCCACAGTGTTGTGCACAGCCGTGGAAAAGTTCAGATGATCTGTGGATAACCCTGGCGGCTCAGGCGTCCGCATAAGTGTTCCCGCCTCTGGAGCCCACCGCCCCGCCCCCTCGCCACCTTGGAAACACCCAGGTCAGCAGCGGGGGGTACAGGTGTTGCCGACATCCTGCAGCAGCACCGTCACCGACTGTGGACAACTCTGGGGAAAGCCTGGGCTCAGCCGAGTGCGGCCGTCCTGGTGACGGCCGCCGCCACCGTCGCGGCCAGCACCAGCCCGCAGATCCCCCACTGCAGCAGCGCGCGCTTCCCGCGCGGGCCGTTCACCATGCCGTACGCGACGACCGCGCCGGCGACCAGGCCGCCGAGGTGCGCCTGCCAGGCGATGGTGTCCCGGAAGACGACGGTGATCAGCACGTTCAGCGCGATCAGGCCCAGCACCGGCCGCGGGTCGTACCTGAGTCGGCGCAGCAGTACGAACGTCGCCCCCATCAGGCCGAAGACCGCTCCGGACGCGCCCAGGGACGGCTGGTTCGGCGCCACGAGCACATAGGTGAGCGCGCTGCCCGCGAGTCCGGAGAGCAGGTACAGCGCGAGGTAGCGGATCCGGCCGAGGGCCGCCTCCAGGGGGCCGCCCAGCACCCACAGGCCGAGCATGTTGAAGCCGATGTGCCACACCTCCTGGTGCAGGAACACCGCCGTCAGGAGCCGGTACCACTCCCCGTCGGCCACCCCCACCACCCGGAGCAGCTCCGGGTCGAAGGCGAGACCGATCAGCATCAGCTCGTCGACGAGTCCCTGGAGGAGCAGGCCGCCCAGGAACACCAGCAGGTTGATCCCGATCAGGACCTTGGTGACCAGCTGCTGGTCACCGGCGGCGACGGGGCCGCCCGCGATGTTCCGCGGCCGGGTGGCGTCCGGCCGGCGGCCCGTGCCCGACCCGCCGCGCACGCACCCGGGGCACTGGAACCCGACCGACGCCCCGACCATGCAGTCCGGGCAGATCGGCCGCTCGCAGCGCGTGCAGCGGATGCCGGTCTCCACCCCGGGGTGGCGGTAGCAACTCGGCGGCCCGCTCGCCGCCCGGTCCTGCTCCATGGGATCCCCTCGTCCTCGTGCCGACGCCCCGCCCATCCCTACGGACGAGCGGGGCGGAAAGGTTCCCCGGGGGAACCGGGGCGACCGCGGGTCGCCCGGGCGTCAGCGCGCCTCGACCACGACGGTCTCGACGACCACGTCGTGCAGCGGGCGGTCCGTGCGCGGGTTCGTCCGCGTGCCGGCGATGGCGTCGACGACCTTCTTGCTCGCCTCGTCGACGACCTCGCCGAAGATCGTGTGCTTGCCGGTCAGCCAGGCGGTCGGCGAGACGGTGATGAAGAACTGGGAGCCGTTGGTGCCCGGGCCGGCGTTGGCCATGGCCAGCAGGTACGGCTTGGTGAACGCCAGGTCCGGGTGGCACTCGTCCTTGAACTCGTACCCCGGGCCGCCCGTGCCGTTGCCCAGCGGGTCGCCCCCCTGGATCATGAAACCGCTGATGACGCGGTGGAAGACCGTGCCGTCGTAGAGGGGGGCGGTGGTCTTCTGGCCCGTCTCCGGGTTCGTCCACTCGCGCTCGCCCCTGGCGAGCTCGACGAAGTTCCGGACCGTGACCGGTGCGTGGTCCGGGAAGAGCCGGACCTCGATGTCGCCGTGGTTCGTCTTCAGGGTGGCGTAAAGCTGCTCGGCCACGATGTGCCTTCCTTAGGTCTCCTCTTGCGCCTCCGATCCTCGCACGGAAGCCGCGACGGGGAACGGAACCCCGGAGGCTCGTACGGGAATGACCCGGGAACCCGTACGGGAATGCCCCGGATGCCCGCACCGCATGCCGCCGTCGAACCCCGGGGGCATGATTTGCAAAACGGCGGAAAGGTGAGGTATCGAACCGCCACCGAGGAGGAGGATCCCGTGACCCGCATGGACAGCGTGCGCGCCGCCACCGATTCGGCCAAGGAGAGTGTGCTGCACGCCGCGGACGTGGTGGCGCCCTACGCCGGCGCGGCCCGGGAGCAGGCCGCGCTGTACGCGCGTGAGGCGCGCGTCAGGATGGCGCCGAAGGTCTCCGAAGCCGCCCGGCAGGCGCGCGTCCACTACGGCGCGTACGTCGCGCCGCACGTGCCGCCGAAGCTCGACGCGGCCGCGCAGCGCGCGGCGTACCGGACCCGGAGGGCCGCGCGTCAGGCCGCCTCCTACACCGCGCCCCGGCTGGAGCAGGTGATGGCCGCCGCGGAGCCCGCGCGCCAGGAGGCCGTGTCCCGTTCGGTCGCCGCCCTCGCCGCACTGCGCGGCCAGGTGACGGCGGAGGAGGTCCGGAAGCTGGTCCGCCGGCACGAGCGCCGCGCCCGCAACCGGCGGGTGCTGAGGGGGGTCGCCGTCCTGGGCATGGTCCTCGGCGGCGCCGTGGCGGTGTGGAAGTGGTGGGAGGGCCAGGCCGAACCGGACTGGCTGGCCGAGCCGCCCACGGAGGTCTCCGAGGGCCCCGTGCTCACGTCGGTCGACGGCAGCGAGCCGGCCTCGGTGGGGACGGAGACGGCCGAGGGGCGCGGGACGCCCGAGAGGCCCGGGACGTTCGAGGCGGAGGGGCCGGAGGAGGACGACGGGCTCCGCTGACACCGTCCGGTGCCGCCGGTGCTGCGGCTACGCGGCCGCTCCCACGGGGGCGGCCGCACCGGTGTGTTCGGCGGTGACCGGCCGGTCCCCCGCCGGGGCGCCGGTGGCGGGCAGGCGGCGTACGGCGGGTGAGGCGCCGTGCGCCTCGGCGCGGATGCGCTGCTTGATCGTCGGCGGCAGTGCCCGTGCGCGCGGCGCCCGCCCGGGGCCCGCCCCGTACCCGGTCGCGCGTCCTGTCCCGTGCCCCGTCCACCGTGTGGCGCCGGTCGCGGGCACCGGGGCGGTCCGCTGCGGCGGCAGGGCCGCGGCCCCGGCAGGGGCCGTACGGGCGGCGGGGGCGCCGGTGCCGCGGTACCGGTCCGCGGCGGGGACGGCCGGCCGGACGAGGGCGAGGAGCCCACGGAGGAAGGAGACGATTGCGGTCCAGAACTGCGTGACCCTGCCGGTGGCCATGGCCCCTCGCTTTCCCGTCGCTTTCAGGATTGGGCGATCTGCATACCTTCCTCATGATGTGTACGCATCTCGGGATCGGGGGGAGCGACGCCGTTCGCGCGCAGATCTTCCGATGAACACCACCCGTACGGGCCTGTAAGGCCGTCCCCCACCGGGGGATCCCGCGGACACCGGCCGCTTCCTCCCCGCCCCGTACGCGGCGGGGACCAGCCGCTCGCCGGCCGGGGCGGCGGGGGACCGCGTCGGCGGCGCCGCGTCGGCGCGCCAGTTGCGGGCGCACCGCGACGAAGACACCCCCCTGACAGCGTTTCCGCAGTCCAGAGGGGTGTGAGGGAGTGGAGCCTAGGGGAGTCGAACCCCTGACATCTGCCATGCAAAGACAGCGCTCTACCAACTGAGCTAAGGCCCCGGGAGCCGCCGGGAGGCGGCGACCGCAGACCAGGGTACCGGGTGACGGGGGGTGTCCCGCAAAAAGATTGGGGCTCCCCGTGGGCAACCCCTCTCCGTAAGATGCTCCGCAAGGTTCGCAGCAGCGAACCGGAGCGATGGGGAGACGCAATGGATGCTGCACAGCAGGAAGCGACCGCCAGAGCCAGAGAGCTCCAGCGCAGCTGGTACGGCGAACCCCTGGGAGCGCTCTTCCGTCGGCTGATCGACGACCTCGGTCTCAACCAGGCCCGGCTCGCCGCCATACTCGGGCTCTCCGCCCCCATGTTGTCACAGCTGATGAGCGGTCAGCGCGCGAAGATCGGCAACCCGGCCGTCGTCCAGCGCGTCCAGGCCCTGCAGCAGCTCGCCGGCCAGGTCGCCGACGGCAGCGTGAGCGCCGCCGAGGCGACGGACCGGATGGAGGAGATCAGGAAGTCGCAGGGCGGTTCGGTCCTGACGGCCTCCGGCCAGACGGCCGTCGGTTCGGGCGCACCCACCGTGCGCCGCGTCGTCCGGGAGATCCAGTCGCTGCTGCGCTCGGTCGCGGCGGCCGGCGACATCATCGACGCCGCCGACTCGCTCGCCCCCACCCACCCCGAACTGGCGGAGTTCCTCCGGGTGTACGGTGCCGGCCGCACCGCGGAGGCGGTCGCGCACTACGAGTCGCACCAGGGCTGACGAAGGACACGGCGGGGCGAACGGCGGCACGGCGGCGCCGCGGCGGCGGGCGGCCGGGGAACGGGAGCGGCACGGCACGATGGGCGAGGTCTTCGCGGGGCGGTACGAGCTGATCGACCCGATCGGACGGGGTGGCGTGGGGGCCGTCTGGCGCGCCTGGGACCAGCGCCGCCGCCGGTACGTCGCGGCGAAGGTGCTCCAGCAGAGCGACGCCCACACACTGCTGCGCTTCGTGCGCGAACAGGCCCTGCGCATCGACCACCCGCACGTCCTCGCCCCGGCGAGCTGGGCCGCCGACGACGACAAGGTCCTGTTCACCATGGACCTCGTCGGCGGCGGTTCCCTGGCGCACGTGGTCGGGGACTACGGCCCCCTGCCGGCGCGGTTCGTCTGCACCCTGCTCGACCAGCTGCTGTCCGGCCTGGCCGCGGTGCACTCCGAGGGGGTGGTGCACCGCGACGTCAAGCCGGCGAACGTCCTGCTGGAGGCCACCGGCACGGGACGGCCCCACCTGCGGCTGTCCGACTTCGGGATCTCCATGCGCAAGGGCGAGCCGCGCCTGACCGGGACCGACTACGTGGTCGGCACGCCCGGCTACTTCGCGCCCGAGCAGCTGATGGGCGCCGAACCCGACTTCCCCGCCGACCTGTTCGCGGTCGGCCTGGTCGCCCTGTACCTGCTCCAGGGCCGGAAGCCGGACTCCCAGGCGCTCGTCGCGTACTTCAGGGCGCACGGCACTCCGAGTGCGCCCCAGGGCATCCCGGAACCGCTGTGGCAGGTCCTCGCGGGGCTACTCCAGCCCGATCCGCAGGCCCGGTTCCGCAGTGCGAACGGCGCCCGCAAGGCGCTCTCGTCGGCGGTGGAGCTGCTGCCCGAACCGGCGGACGGGGAGGGGCCGGTCGAGGTCTTCGACCAGATCGGCCCGCTGCCGCCCGGGTACGGCCCCGACGGCCCCCTGCCGGCGCCCGCGTCCCCTTCCGCACCGCGGCGGCCGGCCGTCGCGGCGCAGGGGCCGCCGTCGCCGTCCGGGACGGACGGCTTCCACCTGGCCCCGCCGTCCCCGCGCCCCCATCCGCCCCATCCGCCCCG
>JAAXOU010000197.1 GCA_012396115.1 Streptomyces somaliensis DSM 40738
GGTGGGCGGGGCCGTCGCGGGCGGTGGGGCCGGCCGTGCGGGGCGCGCCGCGGCTCGGAGGTCCGAGGCCTGGGACGGGAAGGGCGGCCGGCGGTGGAGGACGGCCGGCGGTGGAGGTTGCGGCCGCCGACGCGGGCGCGTCCTCACGCCGTCCGGCGCCGCGCGGCCCGCAGCCACTCCCTGTTCATGGCCGAGATGGACGGCAGCGGGATGCCCTTCGGGCACGCCGTGGCGCACTCCCCGGCCAGCGTGCAGCCGCCGAAGCCCTCGGCGTCCATCTGCGCGACCATGTCCAGCACCCGGCTCTCCCGCTCGGGCGCGCCCTGCGGCAGGACGTTCAGGTGGTTGACCTTCGCCGAGGTGAACAGCATCGCCGAGCCGTTGGGGCAAGCCGCGACGCAGGCGCCGCAGCCGATGCACTCGGCGTGTTCGAAGGCGTGGTCGGCGTCGGCCTTCGGCACGGGCGTGGCGTGCGCCTCGGGGGCGGAGCCGGTCGGGGCGCTGATGTACCCGCCGGCCTGGATGATCCGGTCGAGCGCGGACCGGTCGACGACGAGGTCCTTGACGACGGGGAAGGCGGCGGCCCGCCAGGGCTCGACGTCGATCGTGTCGCCGTCCCGGAAGGAGCGCATGTGGAGCTGGCAGGCGGTGGTGCGCTCCGGGCCGTGGGCGTCGCCGTCGATGACGAGGCTGCACGCCCCGCAGATGCCCTCGCGGCAGTCGTGGTCGAAGGCGATCGGCTCCTCGCCGCGCAGGACCAGTTCCTCGTTGAGGGTGTCGAGCATCTCCAGGAACGACATGTCCGGTGAGACGCCGTCGACTTCGTACGCGGCCATGGCGCCGGGGGCGTCGGCGTTCTTCTGGCGCCAGACGCGCAGGGTGAGCCTCATGCGTAGCTCCGCTGGGTGGGTTGGACGTACTCGAAGACGAGGTCTTCCTTGTGGAGGACGGGCGCCCGGCCCGTTCCGGTGAACTCCCAGGCCGCCACGTACGAGAACTCCCCGTCCCGGCGGGCGGCCTCGCCGTCCGGGGTCTGGGACTCCTCGCGGAAGTGGCCTCCGCAGGACTCGGTGCGGTGCAGTGCGTCGAGGCACATCAGCTCGGCGAGTTCGAGGTGGTCGGCGATCCGGTTGGCCTTCTCCAGGTACTGGTTGAGCTCCCCGCCGCGGCCGGGGACCCTGACGCGCCGCCAGAACTCCTCCCGGATCCGCGGGATCCGGTCGAGGGCCTCGCGCAGGCCCCGGTCGGACCGGGCCATGCCGCAGTGGTCCCACATCAGTTCGCCGAGCTCCCGGTGGAAGGAGTCCGGGGTGCGGTCGCCGTCGGCGGCGAGCAGTCGCCGCAGCCGCTCCTCGGTCTCCCGTACGGCGGCGACGGCGGCCGGGTGGGTGTCGTCGACCCCGTCCCCGTGCGGGTTGCGGGCCAGGTAGTCGTTGACGGCGGGCGGCAGGACGAAGTAGCCGTCCGCGAGGCCCTGCATCAGCGCGGAGGCGCCGAGCCGGTTGGCGCCGTGGTCGGAGAAGTTCGCCTCGCCGATCGCGAACAGGCCGGGGACGGTGGTCTGCAGGTCGTAGTCGACCCACAGGCCGCCCATCGTGTAGTGCACGGCGGGGTAGATCCGCATGGGGACCTCGTACGGGTCCTCCGCGGTGATCCGCCGGTACATCTCGAAAAGGTTGCCGTACCTCTCCTCGACCTTCCCTCGGCCCATGCGCCGGAGGGCGTCGGCGAAGTCCAGGTACACCCCCTGGCCGCCGGGGCCCACTCCCCTCCCCTCGTCGCAGACGTTCTTCGCGGCGCGGGAGGCGATGTCGCGCGGGACGAGGTTGCCGAAGGAGGGGTAGATCCGCTCCAGGTAGTAGTCGCGCTCCTCCTCGGGGATCTCGTTCGGCGGCCGGTCGTCGCCGCGGGCCCCGGGGACCCAGATGCGGCCGTCGTTGCGGAGCGACTCGCTCATCAGCGTCAGCTTCGACTGGTGGTCGCCGGTGCGCGGGATGCAGGTGGGGTGGATCTGGGTGAAGCAGGGGTTGGCGAAGTACGCGCCGCGGCGGTGGGCCCGCCAGATCGCGGTCGCGTTGGAGTTCACGGCGTTGGTCGACAGGTGGAAGACGTTGCCGTAGCCGCCGGTGGCCAGGACCACCGCGTCCGCGAAGTGGGTGGTGATCGCGCCGGTGACCAGGTCCCGGGCGACGATGCCGCGGGCCCGGCCGTCGGCCACGACGAGGTCGAGCATCTCGGTGCGCGGGTGCATCTCGACGTTGCCGGCGGCGATCTGCCGCGAGAGCGCCTGGTACGCGCCGAGGAGCAGCTGCTGGCCCGTCTGGCCGCGGGCGTAGAAGGTGCGGGAGACCTGGACGCCGCCGAAGGAGCGGGTGTCGAGCAGGCCGCCGTACTCGCGGGCGAAGGGGACGCCCTGGGCGACGCACTGGTCGATGATCTGGAGGGAGATCTGCGCCAGGCGGTGGACGTTGGACTCGCGCGCCCGGAAGTCGCCGCCCTTGACCGTGTCGTGGAAGAGGCGGCGTACGGAGTCGCCGTCGTTGCGGTAGTTCTTGGCGGCGTTGACGCCCCCCTGCGCGGCGATGGAGTGGGCGCGGCGCGGGGAGTCCTGGTAGCAGAACTGGACGACGCGGTAGCCCTGTTCGGCGAGGGTGGCGCCGGCGGAGCCGCCGGCGAGGCCGGTGCCGACGACGATGACGGTGTGCTTGCGGCGGTTGGCCGGGTTGACCAGCTTCGCCTCGAAGCGGCGGGTGTCCCAGCGCTCGGCGACGGGCCCCGCGGGGGCCTTGGTGTCGGCGACCGGCTCGCCGGTCGTGTACGAGGTGTAGGCGTTCATGTCAGCTGACGGCTCCGGTCATGACGGCGACGGGTACGGCGGCGAAGCCCGCCGTGAGGGCCAGCGCGAGCGCGTCGGCGGCGGCCCTCAGCGCGCGGTCGCGGCGCGCGCCGCCGAGGCCGAGGGTCTGGGCGGCGCTCCAGAGGCCGTGCCGGACGTGCAGGCCGACCGCGAGCACGGCGAGGAGGTAGACGGCGTTGCCGTACCAGGTCGAGAAGGTCGCGACGACGTTCTCGTACGGGTGTCCCGGTTGGGCGTTCCCGTTGACAGTGAGGGTCGTCAGGTCGAGCAGGTGCCAGACGACGAACAGGGCGATGATCACGCCGCCCCACCGCATGGTGCGGGTCGCGTAGCTCGCGCGCCGACGCCTGCGGACGTAGGGGACGGGGCGTGCCCTGCGGTCGAGCCTGCTGAGCCGGTACGCCGACACGCCGTGGGCGGTCACGGCTGCGAGGAGGCCCACCCGGACGATCCACAGGCCCCAGCCGTGGTGGAGGACCGGGGCGCCCACGGTGCGCAGCCAGTGGGCGTAGGCGTTGAACTCGTCGGGACCGAGGAAGATCTTGAGGTTGCCGACGACGTGGGCGACGAGGTAGGCGAGGAGGACCAGGCCGCTGACGGCCATGACCGCCTTCGTCCCGACGGTCGATCCGAGGAGGGTGCGCCGGGGAGGGCGGCGGGGGGAGGACCGCCGGTCCGTTCCCGAGGGGTGCGTCCGCGATGCCAGGGCCATGGGTCCGACGCTACGGGCGGACGACACGAGAGGTCCAAGACATGGTCGGGCTGATCTCGATAGGCTCCGCCTATCGTCTTCCCCTATGCTGGCTCCGTGCAGTTCCAGCAGCTCGTGTACTTCGTGGCGGTCGCGGAGACGCGGCACTTCACCCGGGCCGCCGAGCGGGTCCACGTGTCCCAGCCGTCGCTGTCGCAGCAGATCCGGGCGCTGGAGAAGGAGCTGGGCGCCGAGTTGTTCAGCCGGGCCCGCGGCAACGTCGCGCTGACGGACGCCGGCGAGGCGCTGCTGCCGCTGGCCCGGCGGATCCTGGCCGACGCGGACACGGCGCGGCACGAGGTGCAGGAGCTGGCCCGGCTGCGGCGCGGGCGGGTGCGGCTGGGGGCGACGCCGAGCCTGTGCACCGGGTTGCTGCCCGAGGTGCTGCGGGCCTTCCACGACCTGTACCCGGGGGTCAGGCTGCTGGTCGAGGAGGGCGGCTCCCGCGACCTCGTGCGGGAGCTGGCGCGCGGGGCGCTGGACCTCGCGCTGGTGGTGCTGCCGCTGCCGTCGCCGTCGCCCGCGCTGACGACGGTGGAGCTGCTCCGGGAGGACCTGGTGGTGGTCTCCGCCGCGGCGGACCCGGCGCCGCGGCGGCCGGTGCGGATCGCCGACCTGCGGGGGCGGCCGATGGTGATGTTCCGGCACGGGTACGACCTGCGGGAGCTGACGGTCGCGGCGTGCCGGGCGGAGGGGTTCGAGCCGTCGTTCGCGGTCGAGGGCGGCGAGATGGACGCGGTCCTCGGGTTCGTGCGGGCCGGACTGGGGGTGGCGGTCGTACCGAGCATGGTGGCGGCGCGGGCGGGACGGGACCTGCGGGTCACGGCGCTCGCGCCGCCGGGGCTGCGGCGGACCGTCGCGCTGGCGCACCGCAGCGACGTCGCGCCACCGCGCGCGGCCCGCGAGCTGCAGCGGGTGCTGCTGCGGACGGCCGCCGGGGGCTGAGCGGCCGGGTCCGCTACACCGCGTCGGCGAGGAGCAGCGCGTGGATGCGGTCCGGGGCGCCCGGACGGGCGTAGTACCAGCCCTGGGCGGTGTCGCAGCCCAGGGCCCGCAGCTGCTCGGCCTGGACCGCGGTCTCCACCCCCTCGACGGTGACGGCGAGGTCCAGGCTGTGGGCCAGGGAGACGATGCCCTCCACGATCTTCGTGTCGACCGGGTCGGCCGGGTGCTGCTGCATCCCGCGGGTGAAGGAGCGGTCGAGCTTCAGGACGCTCACCGGGAGGCGGCGCAGGTTGGCGAGGTTCGAGTAGCCCGTCCCGAAGTCGTCGAGCGCGATGTCGACCCCCATCTCGGCGACCTGCCGCAGCGGCTTGAGGAGGTCGTCGTCGGCGCCGATCAGGGCCGACTCGGTCACCTCCAGGCACAGGGCGCCCGGGGGCAGCCCGGAGCGCTCCAGGACGTCGGTTATGTCGCCGACCAGGCCCGGGTGGTGGAGCTGGGTGGGCGACAGGTTGACGTTGATGCGCAGCGGGCCGCCGTCGGCGTGGCGGTGCTCCCAGAACCCGGCCTGCCGGACCGCCTCCTCCATGACCCAGCGGCCGAGCGGCACGATGAGGCCGGTGTGCTCGGCGAGCGGGATGAACCGGTCGGGGCCCAGCACCCCGTGCTGCGGGTGGCACCAGCGGACCAGGGCCTCCGCGCCGTGCACGGTGCCGTCCCCGAGGTGGACGAGCGGCTGGTACTCGATGAAGAACTCGCCGCGGTCCAGGGCGGCGGGCAGCGCGGTCGTCAGCCCGTGCCGGGTGATGGCGCGGGCGTCGGCCTCCGGGTCGGCACGCTCGTACCGGTTGCCGCCCGCGGACTTGGCCCGGTACATGGTGATGTCGGCGCTGCGCAGCACGTCCGCCGGACCGTGCTCGCCGGCGCGGCCCTCGACGATGCCGACGCTGCCGCGGACGGTGATCTCGCGTCCGTCCAGGCTGATCGGGGCGGACAGGGCGCCCAGGATGCGGCCGGCGAGCTCCTCGGCGTCGTGCGCGGTGACGTCGGGGCCGGTGGTGAGCGCGACGAACTCGTCGCCGCCGAGCCGCGCGACCATCTCGCCGGGCGCGGTCGCGCAGGACTCCAGGCGGTCGGCGACCTCGACGAGGAGCCGGTCGCCCGCGGCGTGGCCCAGGCTGTCGTTGATGGCCTTGAAGCCGTCGAGGTCGAGGTAGCAGAGGCCGAAGCGGGTGTCCCCGCCGGCCGCGAGGGCCTTCTCCAGGCGTTCGGAGAACAGGCTGCGGTTGGGCAGCCCGGTCAGCGCGTCGTGCGTGGCCTCGTAGCGCAGGCGCAGGTTCAGCAGCCGCCGCTCGGTGGTGTCCTCCAGGAGGGCGAGCTGGTACTGGGGGCGGCCCTCGGGGTCGCGCAGGAGGGACACCGTCAGGTTGGTCCACAGGACGGTGCCGTCGGAGCGGTAGAACGGCTTCTCCACGCGGAAGTGGTCGCGTTCGCCGCGCACCAGCTCCCCGTACAGGTTCCAGACGTGCGGGGCGTCCTCGGGGTGGACCCACTCGGTGACCCTGCGGCCGCGGACGACCTGCTCCAGGCCGCCGAACATCCGGGTGAGGGCGCCGTTGACCTCCAGGACGTTGCCGTCGAGGTCGGCGATGCCGATGCCGATGGCCGCGTCCTCGAAGACGGCGCGGAAGCGGACCTCGGTGGCGTGCAGGACCTGTTCGGCGGAGGCGCGCGCGGCCAGCGCGGACCGGGCGATGGCCTCCTGCTCGCCGAGGGTCCGCTCGCGCAGCGCCCGGGCGAACCCTGCGGCCAGGGCGTGCTGGAGCCGGGCACAGCGGGCCCGCAGGTCGTCGACCGGCGTGTCGGCGCCGGCGCCGCAGTACAGCACCAGGTAGGAGTCGACGACGCCGAGCGTACGGCTCAGGGCGTCCGGGTCCGTGCAGTGCGCGGCGACCAGGGCGGCGCCCACCGACTGGGCGGGGGCCACGTCGAAGGGCCGGGCCCGCATGGCGGCACTGAGCCGCCGGGCGAGCGGTAGCAGGTACTGCTCGAACTCGGCGCGGGTCATCGACGTGGCCGTGACCGGGAAGATGGTCCGGCTCCATATCGTCGCGAACCGCTGGAGTCTGTCCTCCAGGTCGTCGGGGTCCGCCGCGGAGTCCGACGCCTGCGCCAGCGTGCTCACCCCTTGCGTCCCACCCCTGCGAAGCCCGAGAAGGCGTAAGGGTCCTCCTGCTCGGGCGGGGTCTCGGGCCGCCAGTACGGCATCGCCACGAGGCCGGGGTCGAGCACCTCGCAGCCGTCGAGGAACCGGACGACCTCGTCGCGGGAGCGCATCGTCAGCGGGCTGCGGATGTCGCGGTAGACGCCGACGGTGCCGCCGGCCTGCTCCTGGGGTACCGGGATGCCCTCGAAGGAGGCGTGGGTGAGGATGACGAGGCTGCCCGGCGCCAGGGCGTCGCGGAGTTCGGCGACCGCCTCGTACGGGCGGTCGGAGTCCTCCAGGAAGTGCAGGACGGCGACGAGGAGCAGTGCCACCGGCCGGTCCAGGTCGAGGAGCCGGGTCACCTCGGCACTGCGGAGGATCTCCCGCGGCCTGCGGAGGTCGGCGGAGACGACCGCGACGCGGTCGTTCCCCTCGAGGACGGCCCTGCTGTGGGCGACGGCGACCGGGTCGTGGTCGACGTACACGACCCGCGCCGAGGGGTCGGCCTGCTGGGCGACCTCGTGGACGTTGCCGAACGTCGGGATGCCGGAGCCTATGTCGAGGAACTGCGTGATGCCCTCGCCGACGGCGTGGCGCACGGCACGGCGCATGAACGCCCGGTTGGCCTGCATGATCTTGGGCAGACCCGGGAGGAACTCCATGGCCCTGCGGGCGGCTTCGCGGTCGACCTCGAAGTTGTGCGAACCGCCCAGGTAATAGTCGTATATACGGGACACGCTCGGCACCGACAGGTCAATGCCCGGCGGAGCCCAGGCGGGACGGTCCATCAAATCTCCAACAGTCGCCATGGCGTTCGGTCTTGGTGGTGGCCGGTGTTCGAGCCGAGGCTACTGATCGCCCGCCTGGAGAGCGAGGGGAAACGGAAAAATGCGGTCCGTTCTTGGTCACGGGCCGTCGACACTCGCGTGTTACCGAGCTCGGCCCGCCGATTCTCCGGTGGGCGGGAACAGGCGGGCCGCTTCCGGACCGAAAACGATTTCGGTACGACCGGCTCGGGTGTTCCGGCCGGTTCTCGGCCGGAATGTGCGGTGCGGGAACCACCACCCGCCGCCCGCCCCCGCACCGCCGGTGGCCGCGCCCCGGCGGGGCGGAGGGGGCGGACCGAGGGGCGCGCGCCCTCCGGAGGCGCCCCGGGGAGAGCCTCCGGTTCCGGGGCCGCCCCCGGCCGTTC
>JAAXOU010000198.1 GCA_012396115.1 Streptomyces somaliensis DSM 40738
CAGCAGGTCCACCAACTGGCCCGGCCGCACCCCGCTCCCGCCCAGCCGCACCCGGTTCCCGCCCAGCCGCAGCCCGGTCCCGGCCTGCCGGGGGAGGACGCCGCCGGGCAGCCCGTCGTCCCGTGGAAACCGCCGGTCAGCGACCCGTTCCTGCGCGCCGCCCAGGAGCGGGCCGCCGCCCGCCCCGCCGGGCTCGGCCGGAGGCTCGCCGCGCGCCTCGTCGACGGCCTCGTGCTCGGCGCGCTCGCCGGGGCGGCGGGCACGCCCTTCGTGCTGGACGCCGTCGACCACATCACCGCCAAGATCGAGAAGGCGGAACGGTCCGGCGAGACGGTCAGGGTGTGGCTGGTGGACGGCACCACCTCCGTGCAGTTCGGGATCGCCCTCGGCATCCTGCTGGTGCTCGGCGTGCTGTACGAGGCGCTGCCGACCGCCAAGTGGGGCCGGACGCTCGGCAAGAGGCTCTGCGGGACCGAGGTGCGGGGCATCGAGTCGCACGAACCGCCGTCGTTCGGGGCGGCGCTGCGCCGCTGGCTGGTGTACGCGGTGCTCGGCCTGACCGGGATCGGCGTGTTCAACGTGGTGTGGTGCCTGTTCGACCGCCCGTGGCGGCAGTGCTGGCACGACAAGGCGGCCGGCACATTCGTCGCGGGGCGCTGACGCCGTCCCCCGAACGGCACGTGACCGGATGCGGGAGCCGGTGGGGCGGGATGCACTGCCCCCATGAGCAACGAACCGCCGCCGTCAGGCCCGCCCCCCGGGGACGATCCGTTCCGCAAGCACCCGCAGGAACCGCCGCCCCCGCCGGGCGGCGGCGCGCCCCCGCCCCCGCCGCCCCCTCCGCCCGGAGGTGAGGGCCCGTACGGGAGCGGCCCGTACGGGAACGGGGGCACCGACCCGCTCGGCGGGATGCCGCCGCTCGCCGACACCGGCAAGCGGGTCCTGGCGCGTCTCGTCGACTGGCTCGTCATCGCCGTACCGCTGGCACTCATCGGCATCCCCTTCGGCGTCTACTCCCGGGTGAGCGACGAGTCGGCGAGCTTCGGCGAGGTGTGGACGTCGGGCGGCACCGGCGGGCAGTGGCTGTTCCAGCTCCTCTCGATCGCGGCGTACGTGGCGTACGACACCTTCATGACGGCGAAGCGGAACGGCCGGACCCTCGGCAAGCGGATCACCGGCCTGCGGGTCGCCATGCTCGACGACGGCAGCGTCCCCCCGGTGAGCGCCGCGTTGACGAGGGCGCTCGTGCTGTGGCTGCCCACGCTGGTCTGCTGCGCCTGCCTGTGGCCGCTGCTGCTGCTTGTACTGATCCTGATGGACAAGCCGTACAAGCAGGGCCTCCACGACAAGGCCGCGAAGACCGTCGTGGTGTCGGAGCGGGGATGACCGGCGCCGGGCCGCGCGGCGGCCGGCGCCCTGTCCGCTATGCGGATCCGGCGTTCACATAGGGTATGCGGTCCACGGAAGTCAAGACTGTCTTTTTTTGAGTAAGTCCGGTCGAATGACGTCACTTGTGGCGCGACACCGCACGCGAATAATCACATAACCCCCCATTCGTGTCAGCGGTGCGCAGGGGAGGAAACAAACAAGTGACCAGCAGACGACGGGCGTTCCGCACGTCCGCGGTGCTCGTGGCCCTGGCCGCGACCGCCGCCACCGCCGGGGGCCTCGCCACGGCGGCCCACGCCGACGACCGCCCGGAGACGGGCATCGAGCGCCACGACCCGGCGCCGGGCGCGGGCCACGGCCACGCCCACGACAGGGCCGCGGCGGTCGACCACGACCTCGAGGGCCCGTTCACCGAGCAGCAGGAGAAGCAGCGCGAGGCGGCGCTGGAGCAGGTCCTCTCCGGAGAGTCCAAGGTGGAGCGCCGCGGCGCCTCCAAGGTCGTCAAGCTCGACGACAGGAAGTACGTCGAGCTCGGCCGGGAGAAGACCGACAGGATCTTCACCATCCTCGTCGAGTTCGGCGACAAGGTCGACAACGAGACGCTCGTCGACCGCAAGGACGACGACACCGACGAGCTGAAGCCCAAGTACGGCGGCGCGCCCGGCCCGCTGCACAACCGCATAGCCGAGCCGGACCGGTCGAAGGACAACTCCACCGCCTGGCAGGCCGACTACGACCGGGACCACTACCAGGACCTGTACTTCGGCACCGGCAAGGACGAGAACGGCGAGGAGAAGCACTCGCTGAAGACCTACTACGAGCGCACCTCGTCCGGCCGCTACTCGGTCGACGGCACCGTCTCGGACTGGGTCAAGGTCGAGTACAACGAGGCCCGCTACGGCTCCAACCACTGCGGCCAGACCAACTGCTCCAACGTCTGGGACGCCGTCCGCGACGGCGTGACCGCGTGGACCGCCGACCAGAAGGCCGAGGGCAAGTCCGACGCCGAGATCAAGGCGATGCTGGCCGAGTACGACCGGTGGGACCGCTACGACTTCGACGGCGACGGCGACTTCAACGAGGCCGACGGCTACATCGACCACTTCCAGATCGTCCACGCGGGCGAGGACGAGTCGGCGGGCGGCGGCGCGCAGGGCACCGACGCCCTGTGGGCCCACCGCTGGTACGCGTACGGCACTGACGCCGGCAGGACCGGCCCGGCGAACAACAAGGCCGGCGGCACGCAGATCGGCGACACCGGCATCTGGGTCGGCGACTACACGATGCAGCCGGAGAACGGCGGCCTCGGCGTCTTCGCCCACGAGTACGGCCACGACCTCGGCCTGCCCGACCTCTACGACACCTCCGGCCGCGCCGGCGCCGAGAACTCCACCGGCTTCTGGTCGCTGATGTCCGTCGGTTCCTGGCTGGGCACCGGCAAGGACGCCATCGGCGACCTGCCGGGCGACATGACCGCCTGGGACAAGCTGCAGCTGGGCTGGCTCGACTACGAGAAGGCCAAGGCCGCCACCAGGTCCGAGCACAAGCTGGGCGTCGCCGCGTACAACACCAGGAACCCGCAGGCGCTCGTCGTCGAGCTGCCGAAGAAGAGGGTCACCACCCCGATCGTCAAGCCGGCCCAGGGCGCCACCCAGTGGTGGAGCAACATGGGCGACGACCTCAAGAACACCCTGACCCGCTCCGTCGACCTGACGGGCAAGTCCAGCGCCCGGCTCTCGCTCGACGGCTGGTGGGACATCGAGGCCGAGTACGACTACCTGTACGCCGAGGTCTCCACCGACGGCGGCGCGCGGTGGACCGCCCTCGACGGCACCGCGGACGGCACCCCGATCACCAGGGACGCCGCCGGCGCCACCGGCCTGACCGACGTCTCCGGGTCGTTCAAGAAGCTCGTGTACCCGCTCGACGCGTACGCCGGCAAGAAGATCGACGTCCGCTTCCGCTACCAGACGGACGGCGGCGTGGCCCAGAAGGGCTTCGCGGCGGACAACATCGTCGTGACGGCCGACGGCGCCCCGCTCTTCGCGGACGACGCCGAGACCGGGGCCGCCGGCTGGACGGCGAAGGGCTTCTCCCGCATCGGCGAGGCGATCACCGACGAGTACCCGCAGTACTACATCGCGGAGAACCGCCAGTACGTCTCCTACGACGCGACCCTGAAGGTCGGCCCGTACAACTTCGGGTTCGCGGGCGACAGGACCAGCTGGGTGGAGCACTACCCGTACCAGACCGGCCTGCTGATCTGGAAGTGGGACACCTCCCAGAAGGACAACAACACGGCCGTCCACCCCGGTGAGGGCCTCGTCCTCCCCATCGATGCCCACGCCAAGCCGCTGACCTGGGCCGACGGCACGCTGATGCGCAACCGCATCCAGTCCCACGACGCGCCCTTCAGCCGCTTCGGCACCGACCGCCTCACGCTGCACAAGGCGGACGTCCCGCAGCGGATCGGCGGTCTGCCCGGCAACCCGGTCTTCGACGACCGCAAGGGCGTGTACTGGTTCGAGAGCAACCCGCGCGCCGGCGTGAAGGTGTCCGACACCAACACCCGGATCGCGATCACCGAGCAGCCGCGCAACGGCCGCACGATCACCGTCCAGGTGGGCCCGTCCACCAAGTGACCTGAGGAACCGCAGGTCACGGCTTGATCGGCCGTCGCCCCTTGGCGGGCGGCGGCCGATCGTGCTTAGGTGCGTCTGACCGGTTCCCAGGAACACACCTTTCGGCGGGGGAGCGTCCGGCATGCCCGGTGGAGGTTTCTGCACGCTGCCCGGCGGCAGCATGGTCGTCGCGCTGAGCGTGCCCGACCCGGGAGGCGAGGGCGAGGTCCGCGTCCTGGTGCACGCGGTGAACCGGCCCCGCGCGCTGACCCGGCTGCGCAACCTGGGCCTGCGCGCCCACCTGCGGGGCAACACCCACCCGCCGACGCCCGACGAGGTCACGGCCGTGCTGCACCACCCCGACGGGTTGCTCTGGCGGACCACCCCCAGCCGCGAACAGGACCTGTGGCGCCCGATAAGGGCCCTGCTGGGCCGCTGAGCCCCGGGGCCGCGCCCCGGGCAGCTCCCGGGGGCCGGCACCCGAACCCCGGAGCCGCCTCCCGGGGACCCCGGACCCCCGGGCCGCTCCCAGACCCCGGGGCGGACCGATCAGGCGGCCGGTTCGCCGGTCAGCTCGACCCCGGCCGCGCGGAGCTCCTCCAGGGCCCTGCGGGTGCTCTCCCCGGAGACGCCCGCCGTGAGGGGGAGCAGCACGCGCGTGCGGAAGCCCTCCGCGGCCGCGTCCAGGGCGGTGGCCCGCACGCAGTGGTCGGTCGCGATCCCCACGACGTCGACCTCCGTCACGTCGCGGGCCCGCAGCCAGTCCGCGAGGAGCACGCCGTTCTCGTCGCCGCCCTCGAAGCCGCTGTACGCGGCCGTGTACGCGCCCTTGTCGAACACGGCTTCGACGGCGCCGGAGGCGACGGCGGGCGCGAAGTTCGGGTGGAACCCGACGCCCTCGGTGCCCGCCACGCAGTGCGGCGGCCAGGAGCGGACGAAGTCGGGGTCCTCGGAGAAGTGGTCGCCCGGGTCGACGTGGTGGTCGCGCGTCGCGACGACGTGCCGGTAGCCGACGCCCGCGGTCTGGCCGATCAGGTCCGTGACGGCGGCGGCGACGTCCGCGCCCCCCGCCACCGCGAGGCTGCCGCCCTCGCAGAAGTCGTTCTGGACGTCGACGACGATCAATGCGCGGTGCATGGGGGGTCCTTACGTGGAGGAGCGGTCGGTGGTCACGGGGAGGGGACGCCTCAGAGCCTAGAGACTTCCCCCTCCCCTCGGCAGGCCCGGCACGGCACGCCGGGCCGGACCCGGGGCGCGGGGCGGGGCGCGGCCCCGCGCGGCCCCCTCAGCGCCCGGACGCCGGACCCGGCTCGTGGAACTCGGTCGGCAGCACCGGCTCGCCGTGCGACAGCTGGACGGCCGACAGGGGCAGCCCCGCGCGGGCGGCGACGTGCCGCTCCCGCGCCGCCTCCAGCGGTTCCCGGGCGACCACCTCCCCGCCCCTGATCAGCAGCCGCTGCAACTGCCGCCCGGCCAGTTCCTCCGGTACGCGGCCGGTGCCGACGACCTCCGCCTCGGCGACGCCCTCGGCGTCCAGCCGCCGGGCCGCCCACTTGCGGCCGCCCACCGACGCCTTGCCGCCCACGGACCGCTTGGCGACGGGCCGCAGCGGGGCGGCCGGGTCCGCCGAGTCGGCGCGGGCGACCATCTTGTAGACCATCGAGCCGGTCGGATGCCCGCTGCCGGTCACCAGCCGCGTGCCGACGCCGTACGCGTCCACGGGCGCGGAGGCCAGCGAGGCGATGGCGTACTCGTCCAGGTCCGACGTGACGACGATGCGCGTGTTGCGGGCGCCCAGCTCGTCGAGCTGCTGCCGCACCCGGTGCGCCACCAGCAGCAGGTCGCCGGAGTCGATGCGCACGGCCCCGAGCCCGGGCCCGGCCACCTCCACGGCGGTCCGCACGGCCTCGCCCACGTCGTACGTGTCGACCAGCAGCGTCGTGCCCCGCCCCAGCGCGTCCACCTGCACCCGGAACGCGTCCCGCTCGGTGTCGTGCAGCAGCGTGAAGGCGTGCGCGGACGTGCCGACGGTCGGGATGCCGTACCGGAACCCGGCCGCCAGGTCGGAGGTGGAGTCGAAGCCGCCCACGTACGCGGCGCGCGCCGCGGCGACGGCGGCCAGCTCGTGGGTGCGCCGGGCGCCCATCTCGATCAGCCCGCGCCCGCCGGCCGCCGTCGACATCCGGGAGGCGGCGGCGGCGATGGCGGAGTCGTGGTTGAGGATGGAGAGGACCACCGTCTCCAGCAGCACGCACTCGGCGAAGGAGCCCTCGACGCGGAGGACCGGCGAGCCGGGGAAGTACACCTCGCCCTCGGGGTAGCCCCAGACGTCCCCCCTGAACCGGTACTCCGCCAGCCAGGCGAGGGTCGGCTCGTCGACGACGCCCCGCTCGCGCAGGAAGGCGAGCACGGCGTCGTCGAAGCGGAAGTTCTCCACGGCGTCCAGGACGCGGCCGGTGCCGGCCACCACCCCGTACCGGCGCCCCTCGGGGAGGCGCCGGGTGAAGACCTCGAAGACCGCGCGCCGGTCGGCGGTGCCGCCCCGCAGGGCCGCCCGCAGCATGGTCAGCTCGTACTGGTCGGTGAAGAGCGCGGTGGACGGCACAGCCACCGGAAGCCCTAGGTCCGCAGCGTTCATGCCAGGATCGTACCCCGAATACTCGTCAGAGTGACGATTTCTCGTCCGGGGGCCGCCCGGCCCCCTCCCGCGGCGCCCGGGCGGGCGCCGGGCCGGGCCCGGGGACCCGTCCGTGCGACGGCGCACGGGCGGTGGCAGCATTGGGGGAGTGAGTGTCGCTCCCGTAGAGATCGAACGCACGGCCCCGGCCGAAGAGGGCCGCGCCGTCACCGAACCCGACGTGCCGTGGGTGACGATCGTCCACAACGACCCGGTCAACCTCATGAGCTACGTGACGTACGTCTTCCAGACCTACTTCGGCTACTCCAAGGACAAGGCGCACAAACTGATGCTCGACGTCCACCACAAGGGCCGGGCCGTGGTCTCCAGCGGCACCCGCGAGGAGATGGAACGCGACGTGCAGGCGATGCACGGGTACGGCCTGTGGGCGACCCTCTCCCAGGACCGCGGCTGATGAGCGGCCACTTCGAGGCGCTGCCCGACGGCGGCGCGGCCGTGCCCCTGGACGAGGTCGAGGTCTCCATCCTGCGCTCGCTCGCCGTCCAGATGCTGGAACTGATCGGCCCCGGCGACGAGCCCGCCCGGGGCGGGGACCCGCTCGCCGAACTCTTCCGGGAGGGCCCCAGCGAGAAGCCGTCCGACCCGGCCCTGGCCCGCCTCTTCCCCGACGCCTACGGGGACGGCGACGAGCGGCTGCGCGCGGCGTCCGCCGAGTTCCGCCGGTTCACCGAGAACGACCTGCGCGCCCGCAAGCGCGAGGACGCCCTCGCCGTGGTCCGCGGCCTCGACGGCATGGTCCCCGCCGGCGACGGGTCCGGCGGCGGCCGGCTGGAGCTCTCGCCCGAGGAGGGCCGCCACTGGCTCGGCGCACTCAACGACCTCCGCCTCACCATCGGGACGCGGCTGGAGGTGACCGACGAGGTCGAGAACGATGACCTGTACCGGCTGCCGGACTCCGATCCCCGCAAGCCGATGGTGATGGCCTACCTGTGGCTGGGGGCCCTCCAGGAGACCCTCGTCGAGGCGCTGGCGCCGTAACCGGCGCGGCCCCGCCCGCGGGGGCGCCGCGCGGAGGTGCCGCCCCGCGGGCGGGAGCGCCCGACCCGAGGAGCCCTGAGCACCGAGACCGGCCAGAAGATCGTGAAGCAGGTCTTCGACCACGTCCTGAAGGTCTTCCGGGAGATCGCCACGTTCCTCGGCCCGGTTGTCACCTCCTGCGGCACCGTCGTCGGCACGT
>JAAXOU010000199.1 GCA_012396115.1 Streptomyces somaliensis DSM 40738
CGGGCAGGGCCGCGAGGGCGCGGGCCAGGGACGGACGGGCCTCCGGCCGGGCGGTGAGGGCGCCCGGCGCCGCGCCGGCGGCGAAGCGGGGGTCGGTCAGGGCCAGCCGCAGGGCGTGCCGGTGGCCGACGAAGCGCGGGTCGACGACGGCGACGCGTTCACCGGCCGGTACGGCGGCGAGCAGCGCGGCGGTCTCCCGCGGGTCCGCGGCGGTGCGGACCTCGAAGCCCAGCGACCGCAGATCGCCCTCGAGCGGCGATCCGGGGACCGGAGGACCGGTGAGGATGGCGGTCGACAGACGAACTCACTCCTTGGAGCTGACAGCTGCTGGGGCGCGGCGGCTCGGCCCGGTCGCGGGCGGCGGCACGTCGGCAGAGGCTATCGGATGGACGGAAGGCGCAGCTCACCGAGGTTTCCCCGGGGGAGGCGGCGCCCGGCCCGACGGGCGGGGCCATCATCGTCGATCATCGGCCCGGCCCACAAACCCCGGCCCGGGCCGTGCCGGGCGGCGGTCGGCCGGGCGTTTCCCGCGGGGCGGTCCCGGGGGCGCCGCGGTTGTGGAGAAGTACAGGTCAGGGGTGATGACAACGGTCTTCAGCGTCGGCTTGCCCATACCCCCCGCCCGTAGTTGACTGCCGCCCGGAAGGCAGTCAGTGACCTGATCGGGAGGCGACCTCATGGGGGCCGGGCACCAGCACGGGCACACGCACGGAGCACCAGCGGCCGGTACGGCCGGCGCCGCGCACCAGTGGCGGCTGCGGGTCGCCCTCGCCATCACGGTCTGCGTGATGGTCGTGGAGATCGTCGGCGGCCTCCTCGCCGACTCGCTCGCCCTGCTCGCGGACGCGGCGCACATGGCGACCGACGCGGTCGGCCTGGCCATGGCGCTGCTCGCCATCCACATGGCCAACCGCCCGGCCACCGCGAACCGCACGTACGGCTACGCCCGTGCCGAGATCCTGGCCGCGCTGGCGAACTGCCTGCTGCTCCTGGGGGCCGGCGGGTACGTCCTGTTCGAGGCGGTCCGGCGGTTGGTCACGCCGGCGGACACCGAGGGCGGGCTCACGGTCGTCTTCGCCCTGGTCGGCCTCGCGGCGAACACGGTGTCCCTGGCGCTGCTGGTGCGCGGGCAGAAGGACAGCCTCAACGTGCGCGGCGCCTACCTGGAGGTGATGGCGGACGCGCTGGGGTCGGTGACGGTGCTGGTGGCCGCCGGGGTGATCATGGCCACGGGGTGGCAGGCGGCGGACCCGATCGCCTCGCTGGTGATCGCCGTGATGATCGTCCCTCGGACGGTGCGGCTGCTCCGGGAGACGCTGGACGTGCTGCTGGAGTCGGCGCCGAAGGACGTGGACATGACAGAGGTGCGGGCGCACCTGCTGGCGCTGCCGGGGGTGGAGGACGTCCACGACCTGCACGCCTGGACGATCACCTCGGGGATGCCGGTGCTGTCCGCGCACGTGGTCGTGGAGGAGAGCGTGCTCGACGGCGGGGGCCACGAGAAGGTGCTGCACGACCTCAGGGAGTGCCTGGTCGGCCACTTCGACGTGGAGCACTGCACCTTCCAGCTGGAGCCGAGCGGGTACGCGGCGCACGAAGCGGGACTGTGCCACTGACACCCGCCTGTTAGGCTGCGGGCGGGAGACACCCGCACCGGACGAGGGAGGAGGCGGAAGCCATGACCGCAGCAGTGGGCGCCGCCTTCGGCGGCCGCCAGGCCCGTGTCCACTCCGCTTCCCGGGTGTCCGGCTGACACGACAGGCCGGGGACCCTCCCGTCCAAGGGGTTTCCACGTTGTCCCACGACTCCGCCCAGTCCCTCCCCCCCTCCTCCCCGGTCCGCTGGTCGACCCGTCCCGAGACGGACGCCGACCGCCCCCTGGTGTACGCGGTGAACGCCGCGGCTTTCGAGACCTCCGCCGAGGCGGACCTCGTCGACGCGCTGCGCGCCGATCCGGACGCCTGGCTCCCGGGCCTGTCCTACGTCGCCCAGGCCCCGGACGGCCGGGTCGCGGCGTACGCGCTGATCACCCGCTGCCGCGTCGGCGACGCCCCGGCCGCGGCGCTGGCCCCGGTGGCGGTCGCCCCGCCGTACCAGCGGCGGGGCGCCGGCCTGGCCGTCGTACGGGCGGTCCTGGACGCCGCGCGGCTCGCCGGTGAACCGCTGGTGCTGGTGCTCGGCCACCCCGGGTACTACCCCCGCTTCGGTTTCGCACCGGCCTCGCGGTACGGGATCCGGGCGCCCTTCGACGTGCCGGACGAGGCGATGATGGCGCTCCGGTTGCACCCCGGGGGCGAGCCGCCGTCGGGCACGATCGCCTACCCGCCCGCCTTCGGCGTCTGAACCGGCCGTCCCCGCGCGCCCGGTCGGCCGGACGCGCGGGGACGGTACACCGCCGAGCGGTTTTCGTACGGCAGACTGGAGATCGCCCAGAGGGCCGAAAACCGAAGCGAAGGATGGTTATGCCGACCACACCCGCCACCGCGGCGAACGGTTCGCCGAGCGGAGCCGCTCCGCCGATCATGTTGGAGCTGGTCGACGAGGACGGCGGCACCATCGGCACCGCCGAGAAGCTCTCGGCGCACCGGCCGCCCGGCCGGCTGCACCGGGCCTTCTCGGTGTTCCTGTTCGACGGGGAGGGGCGCCTGCTGCTGCAGCGCCGGGCGCTCGGCAAGTACCACTCGCCGGGCGTGTGGTCCAACACCTGCTGCGGGCACCCGTACCCCGGGGAGGCGCCGTTCGCGGCGGCCGCGCGGCGGGTGTCCGAGGAGCTGGGGGTGTCGCCGTCGCTGATGGCCGAGGCGGGGACGGTCCGCTACAACCACCCTGACCCGGCGTCGGGCCTGGTGGAGCAGGAGTACAACCACCTCTTCGTGGGGATGGTGCGGGCTTCGCCGCGGCCGGACCCCCGGGAGGTGGAGGAGACCGCGTTCGTGACGGCGGCGGAGCTGGCCGAGCGGCACGCGTCGGTGCCGTTCTCCGCCTGGTTCACGACCGTCCTCGACGCGGCCCGTCCGGCCATCAAGGAACTGACGGGGGCGACGGGCGGCTGGTGACCGGCCGGGGCCCCTGCTGCGCGCCCCCGGCCGTACGCGGCCGGGGGCTCCCGTGCCCCGGGGCGCCCCCGGGCGCGCGTCACCGCGGCAGCAGCGCCCAGGCGACCTTGCCGCCGCTCGCGGTGCGCTCGACGTCGCAGGCGCCCCCGGCCTCCCGGGTGATCTCCTCGACCAGGAACAGGCCCCGCCCGCCGGTCCGGCCGGTGTCGGCCGGCAGGGCCCTCGGACGGTGGGGGTGGTCGTCCTCGACGGCGACCCGCACCCACCGGGCGCCGACCGCGACCTCCACCGCCACCCGCGGGGAGAGCGGCGCCGCGTGCCGTACGGCGTTGGTCACCAGTTCCGAGACGATCAGCAGCAGGTCCTGGGCGACGCCGCCGGTGGCCGGCAGCCCCTGGCGTTCCAGCAGGTCCCGGACGGCGTGCCTGACCTGCGGCACGACGGCGTCCACCGCCGGCGCGGTGAGGCGCCGGACCCCCTGCCACGGTGACGGCCGGGGCGGAACGCCTGCGCCGTTGTCCATGGTCCGGCTCCCGCCCTCGTCCTCGCTCGTCGCCACGGGTCGAGTGTCGGCCCCTCGGGGCGGAACCCGGGTGGCCGACCGTAACCGACCGCTCGTCAGGGCGTTCCGTCCGCTTCGGAAAACGGCGCTTACGGATCGGACCGATCCCGACCGGTTTTCGAACCGTCCGCGTCCCGCGCCCTGCCCGCGGGTCGCCTCCGCCGCGTCCCCCTCCGGCCCCGCGGCGGGGCCCGGATAGCATCCGGGCCCATGGAGCCGCAGCTGGAGCACCGTGTCACGGACGGGGTCGCGACCGTCGTCGTCAGCAACCCGGCCAAGCGCAACGCCATGACCGCCGCCATGTGGCGGGCCCTGCCGGAGCTGCTGGCGGAGCTGGCCGCCGACCGGGAGGTGCGGGCACTGGTCCTGACGGGCGCGGGCGACACCTTCTGCGCCGGGGCCGACATCTCGACGCTCCACGAACCGGACGACCGCCAGCAGTCGCTGGCCGTGCGCGCCGAGGAGGCCCTGGCCGCCTTCCCGCGGCCGACGCTCGCCGCCGTGCGCGGCTACTGCGTGGGGGGCGGCTGCCAGCTCGCCGCCGCCTGCGACCTGCGGTTCGCCGAGGCGGGCGCCCGGTTCGGGGTGACGCCCGCGAAGCTGGGCATCGTCTACCCCTCCTCCTCCACCCGGCGGCTGGTCTCCCTGGTCGGGCCGGCCACCGCGAAGTACCTGCTGTTCTCCGCCGAGCTGATCGACGACGAGCGGGCGCTGCGCACCGGCCTCGTCGACGAGGTGCTGCCGGCCGGGGAACTGGACGGACGGGTCGGGGCGTTCACGCGGGTGCTGCTGTCGCGGTCGCCGCTGACGCAGGCCGCCGCGAAGGAGTTCGCCGCCGGCCTGACCGGACGGGACGCGCACTGGGCGCGGGAGGCGGCCGGGAGCGGCGACCGGGCCGAGGGCGTCGCGGCGTTCCTGGAGCGGCGGCGGCCGCGCTTCACCTACCGGGGCTGACCGCCCCCCTCCCCGGCGGCCGGCCGGTCGTTAACGTGTGCGGCATGACGAAGACGACTCCGCAGTCCCGGGCCGTGCGCCGCTGCCACCATCCGGTCAACCTCTTCCACGCCGCGGTCTACTTCTCCCCCGAGTTCGGCGAGGAGCTGGGCGGCATCGGCGTCACGGACCCGTACGCCGCCTACTTCGCGGGGCGCGCCGCCGCGATGGGCGCGGTGGGCCCCGGGGTGGTCGCCGGTGCCTTCTACAACTTCAACCACGCCCTCATAGCCCGCCACCTGCCCGCCGTGTGGGACACCGCCTCCCCGGCGGACGTGCTCGCGGCGCGGTCGCGCGCGGCCGACCGGTTCGTGCGGCGGGTGCTCGGCGACGCCGCCGACTCGGCCGGGACGGCGGAGGCCGCCGAGCTGGCCCTGCGCGCCGCGGAGGCGTGCGCCCGGCACGCCCGGCCGCTGTACGCCGCGCACGCCGACCTGCCGGTGCCGGACGCCCCGCACCTCGCGTACTGGCACGCGGCGATGCTGCTGCGCGAGCACCGCGGCGACGTCCACATGGCCGCCCTGCTGAGCGCCGGGCTCGACCCGTTGGAGTCCCTCGTCAGCCACACCGCGACCGGCGCGGGGGCCTCGCCCCGCTGGCTCCTGCTCTCCCGGGGCTGGGAGCAGTCCGACTGGGACGCCGCGGTGGAGCGCCTGCGCGGGCGCGGGCTGATGGACGGGGAGGGGGCGCTCACCGAGGCCGGGGCCGCGCTGCGCGAGGAGGTGGAGGCCCACACCGACCGGCTGGACGCGGCGCCCTACGCCCGTCTCGGCGCGGCCGGCGTCGAGCGGCTCACCGAGCTGGCCGAGGGCCTCCTCGCGGCGGTGGCCGCGGCCGGCGCCTTCCCGTCCCAGGTCACCGGCCGGCGGTGACCGCCCGCGCACGCGCCCGGCGCGGGCCGGACGCGTGCGCGGGGCGCGCCGGGGCGGGTGCGGCGCCTCCCCGGCCGGGCGGGCAGAATGCCAGCGCAACCTGAAAGCACGGGAAGGCGGGTCGGGACACACCGTGACGACGTCCATCGAAGGCAGGATCGCCGAGGAGCTCGGCGTACGGGAGCGGCAGGTCAGGGCGGCCGTGGAGCTGCTGGACGGCGGCTCGACCGTGCCGTTCGTCGCGCGCTACCGCAAAGAGGCGACCGGGATGCTCGACGACGCGCAGCTGCGCACCCTGGAGGAGCGGCTGCGCTACCTGCGGGAGCTGGAGGACCGGCGCGCCGCGGTCCTCGACTCCGTGCGCGAGCAGGGCAAGCTGACCGGGGAGCTGGAGGCGCGCATCCGGGAGGCCGACACCAAGGCCCGCCTGGAGGACGTCTACCTGCCGTTCAAGCCGAAGCGGCGCACCAGGGCGCAGGCCGCCAGGGAGGCCGGGCTCGAACCGCTGGCCGACGGGCTGCTCGCGGACCCGGGCGTGGAGCCGCTCGCGGCCGCCGCCGCGTTCGTCGCCCCGGAGCGGGGCGTCGCCGATGCGGCCGCCGCGCTGGAGGGCGCGCGGGCGATCCTCACCGAGCGGTTCTCGGAGGACGCCGACCTGATCGGCGAGCTGCGCGAGCGGATGTGGACGCGCGGCCGGCTGGTGTCGAAGGTCCGCGAGGGCAGGGAGGAGGCGGGCGCCAAGTTCGCCGACTACTTCGACTTCGCGGAGCCGTTCACCCGGCTACCCTCGCACCGGGTGCTGGCGATGCTGCGCGGCGAGAAGGAGGAGGTGCTGGAGCTGGTCCTGGAGCCGGAGGAACCGGCCGGGGGCCCGTCCGCGTACGAGGGGGCGATCGCCCGGCGGTTCGGGATCGCCGACCGGGGCCGGCCGGCCGACGGGTGGCTCGCGGACACGGTCCGCTGGGCGTGGCGCACCCGCGTCCTGGTGCACCTCGGCATCGACCTGCGGCTGCGGCTGCGCACGGCCGCCGAGGACGAGGCCGTCCGGGTGTTCGCCGCGAACCTGCGCGACCTGCTGCTGGCCGCACCCGCCGGGACGCGGGCCACCCTGGGCCTGGACCCCGGCTACCGCACGGGCGTCAAGGTCGCCGTCGTCGACGCGACCGGCAAGGTCGTGGCGACGGACACGATCCACCCGCACGTGCCGCACAACAAGTGGGACGCGTCCCTGACGGTGCTGGCGCGGCTGGCGGAGGAGCACGCCGTGGAACTCGTCGCCGTCGGCAACGGCACGGCGTCGCGCGAGACCGACCGGCTCGCCGCCGACCTGATCGCCCGTCACCCCGGTCTGGGGCTGACCAAGGTGATGGTGTCGGAGGCGGGCGCCTCGGTGTACTCCGCGTCGGCGTTCGCCTCGCAGGAGCTGCCCGGGCTCGACGTGTCGCTGCGCGGCGCGGTGTCGATCGCACGGCGGCTGCAGGACCCGCTCGCGGAGCTGGTGAAGATCGACCCGAAGTCGATCGGCGTCGGGCAGTACCAGCACGACCTGTCCGAGGTGAAGCTCTCCCGGTCGCTGGACGCGGTCGTCGAGGACTGCGTGAACGCCGTCGGCGTCGACGTCAACACGGCCTCCGCGCCGCTGCTGTCGCGGGTGTCGGGCATCGGCGCCGGGCTGGCCGAGAACATCGTGGCGTACCGGGACGCCAACGGGCCGTTCCGGTCGCGGAAGGCGCTGAGGAACGTGCCGCGCCTCGGTCCGAAGGCGTACGAGCAGTGCGCGGGCTTCCTGCGGATCCGCGGCGGTGACGACCCGCTGGACGCGTCGGCGGTGCACCCGGAGGCGTACCCGGTGGTGCGGCGGATGGCGAAGGCGGCCGGCGGCGAGGTCGCGGCGCTGATCGGCGACACGGGCGTGCTGCGCTCGCTGCGGCCGGAGGACTTCGCCGACGCGGCCTTCGGCCTGCCGACCGTCACGGACATCCTGCGGGAGCTGGAGAAGCCGGGCCGCGACCCGCGCCCGGCGTTCCGCACCGCCGCCTTCCGGGAGGGCGTCGAGAAGATCGGCGACCTGGCGGCCGGGATGGTGCTGGAGGGCGTGGTCACCAACGTGGCGGCGTTCGGCGCGTTCGTGGACGTCGGCGTCCACCAGGACGGCCTGGTGCACGTGTCCGCCATGTCGCGGGAGTTCGTGAAGGACCCGCGCGAGGTGGTGAAGCCGGGCGACGTGGTGAAGGTGAAGGTGCTCGACGTCGACGTGCCGCGCAAGCGGATCTCGCTGACGCTGCGCCTGGACGACGAGGCGGGGGCCGACCCGGCCCCCGGCGGGCGGCGGGAGCGCGAGCGGGGGGCCCGTCCGCCGCGGCAGCGCCGGGAGCGGGGCGGCGGGGCG